>QEVM01000238.1 GCA_003576805.1 Pseudomonadota bacterium
GCCTCGCGGGCGCGTTCGCCGCCGCGGCGATCGCGTTCGTCTGCTGGGCGCCGGCGGAGGCGCTGCGCGAGCGGCTGCGCGCGAGCTCGGTGCTGTGCGGCAACTTCGTGAACCAGCCGGAGCTGCTCGAGGCCGAAGGACGGCTGTGCGCGGACCATCTCGTGCTCAACAGCGTCGCGACCGAGCAGCAGTGGATCCTGCGCAGCTTGCGCGAGCGCACGCGCATCGCACCGGAGCGGCTCGCGGACTACGTCGGCGACTACCGCTTCGACGCCGGCCCGCGCATCGCGATCACGCGGCTCGGCGACGCGCTCGTCGCGCAAGTCGAGGGCCAGCGCGCGCACCAGCTCGTCGCCGAATCCGAGACGCGCTTCTGGTACCGCGTGCTGCCCGGCCGCTCGATCACCTTCGAGCGCGACGCGGGGCGCCGCGCCGTCGCGCTCGAGCTGCGCACGCGGAACAAGGTCGCGCGCGCGCGGAGGACGCCGTGAGCCGCCGCGCCGGCCATCAGAGCGGGCGCACCCAACCGCGCAGCCGCCGTCGCGCGGGGTTCTCGATCAGCACGTGCGCGGCGAGCGCCACGGCGAGGATCGCGGCGAGCTGGAGCCCGAGCTCGCGCCAGAGCGCCGCGCCCGTCACGCCGCCCACCGGCGCCGCCCACGCGAGCACGCGCAGCGCGGGCCAGTGGAGGATGTAGATCGCGTACGACGCGTCGCCGAGGAACACCGCCTCGCGCCGGGCGAGCGCGCGCGCGAGGCGCCCGCGTTGGTGCGCGAGACCGAACACGATGCCGCCGAAGCAGGCGACGACGCCGGCCGCGAGTCCGAGCGCGCCGCACGCCACTGCGGCGGCGACCAGCAGCGGCACGATGCGCGCCCACGGCCAGCCGCGGCCGAAGCCCGCCGCCCACGCGCGCTGTAGCCAGCAGCCCGCCGCGAACTCGCCCGCGATGCGCCACATGCCGGCGTCGGCCGTCGCATTGAACTCGGGATGACCGGCGGCGGCCAGCACGCCCGCGGTGAGCGCGAACGTGACGGCGGCGAACGCGGCGGCGCGCGCGCCGTCGCGCGTCGCTGCGAGCCAGGGCGCCGCGAGCGGGAAGAGCAGGTAGCAGAGCCACTCGCTGCTCACGGTCCACGACGGCAGATTCCAGGCGAGCCGCCCGAATCCCCAGCCGTGCACGAGCAGCGCCTGCTGCGCGAAGTCGTCCCAGCGATACAGACGCTCGTGGCGGACGAAGTCGTCGAGTCCGAGCCGCGCGGCGAGCAGCACGCCGAGCGCGATCCAGTGCAGCGGTCCGATGCGCACGAGGCGCAGCCACAGATAGCGGGCGGTCGCGCCGCGCTCGCTGCGGGCGAGCCGCTCGGCGTAGTTGTGGGCAATCACGAAGCCGGAGAGGAAGCCGAAGAGATCGACTCCCAGATAGCCGAGCCGGCAGAACGCGACGGCGGCGTCGGGCAGCTCGAGCGCGCGGCCGGGACCGAGCTGGAGGTGGTGCAGCACCACCCAGAGCGCCGCGAAGCCCGGACGCCGGTCAGCGGCGGGATCACGTCGCGCTTTCGCGGCGCACCCGCCTCAACCAAGCGCGCGGCCCATCAGCTCCACGAAGTTGTCGCAGTAGAAGCGCTGGCGCGCCGCCTCGGACAGCCGCGCCGTCGTCGCCTCGAAGCGCTTGAGCGGATTGCGGCCGCCCTCGACGTGCGGGTAGTCCGACGAGAAGAGCGGGATCTCCGGCCCCGCCTGCTCCGCGATCCAGCCGACGTCCTCGGTCGGGTACGGCGTCACGCGCACCTGGCGGCGCACGTACTCGCTCGGCTTCAGCGAGAGCTTCTGCAGCCGCTGCTCGTGGCGCGCGAACGCCTCGAACGCGGAGTCGAGCGTGCGCATCCAGCCGGGCACCCACGAAGCGCCCTGCTCGATCACGCCGACCATGAGGCGGGGGAAGCGCTCGAGCACGCCGTCGAGGATCAGCGTCGCGAGCGTCTGCATGGGCGGGTGCGGGATCGCCATGTAGTCCACGGAGCGGAAGTTCTCCTCGCCGCCGTGGAAGTCCTTCTCGCGCGGGAGGCCGTTCTCGAAGTAGTCGGGATCGAGCAGCACGCCGCCGCCGCCGACGTGGAACACGACGGGGATGCCGGCCTCCTGCGCCTGCGCCCACACGGGATCGAGCGCGGCGTGGCTCGGCGCGTGGCCCTTCGGACAGCGCGACGGCACCAGCAGCGCGGCGGCGCCCGCCGCGATCGCGTCGTGCGCGGCGCGCCGCGCGCGCTCGAAGTCGGCGAGCGGCACGTAGCAGGTGGGCAGCAGGCGCCGGTCCACCGCGCAGAAGTCGAGCATCGCGCGGTCGTGCGCGCGCGCGAGGCCGTAGGCGAGATCGAGGTCGCCGCCGTGCTCGGCGCGCGAGAGGTAGCCGTTCAGGAACGTGTTGAAGACGAGCTGGCTCGCGAAGCCGAGCAGGTCGAGCGCGAGCGGGCGGTCCTCCTTCAGGAACGATCCCGTCGCCGCCCAGTTCTTGCGCAGCAGGATCTCCTCGGCGTCGCGCGCGCGGTAGGCGGGGTCGGCGTGCTTGCGCGCGAAGTGCGCGAGCAGGCGGTCCTCGCCGGGCTTGGTCGTCGCGAGGTGCAGCGGCGGCACGCGATCGCGGATCGACGGCTCCGCGAAGCGCAGCAGCCAGTCGGAGGTCTCCATCACGTGCGCGTCGGCGTCGTGGACGACGCGGCCTTCCACGTACGGCATCGGGCTTCCTCCCGCGCCGCGCGCAGCGCCGCGGCTTCGGGAAGCTTACTCGGCGACCGCCCTCAGCGCGCGCGCACGCGGAACGAGTCGAGGTACTTCGCGACGTCCGCCTCGCGCGGCTTCGCGAACGGACGCCAGTGCAGCAGCACCGTGCAGGTGCGGCCGTCCGGCGGCGCGACGATGCGCGCGCGCATCACCTTGACGTCGTCCTTGAGCTGGAACTCGATGCCGGCCACGCCGTGCTGCTCGATCGGCTTGCGGTACTGCAGCGGCCGCAGCTTCTCCCACTGCTCGACGCCGGCCAGCACGCGCTCGCGCGGCGTGCGCGCCTCGCCCTCCAGCCGGTTGCAGTGCGCGGCGTAGGCCGTGCTGCCGCCGAACGCGCCGGGCACCGTCGCGCGCACGCCCGACGAGTGCATCAGCACGCCTTCGTCGTCGGGGCCGTCGTCGACGGTCGCCTCGAAGGCGCCGGGCAGGCGCACCTCGAACGACGCGTCGGGCGGCGCCGCGTCGTACCAGCCGTCCGGGCCCGGCTTCGCGGCCGGCGCGTCGGGCTTCGGGTCCGCGGCGCGCGCCGGCGACGCCAGCGCGAGCGCGATCGCCGCGCATGCGAGCGCGTGCGCGAACGCGCGTGCCGATGCGAGCTGCGCGCCTCCGCGCACCGATGCGTCCCCTTGCATGGACGCCTAGATAACCAGCGCCGGGTGCCCTTGCGCAAGCTCGACGGCCGCCCGAAGCTGCGCGATCCGCGGCGAGGGGGAACGGAACGAGATGCAGCTGCGATCGCACGCGGGAGCGGGCAGAGGGCGCACTCGCAGCAAGCCGGGCGCACGCCCGCGCGCGACGCAGGCGCAGCGCGCCGACCGCTACCAGCTCTACCAGGACTCGGTGCAGGATCCCGACGGCGACGTGCAGCGCGTGCGCCGCATGTACGAACGCCTCTACGGCGAGACGCCGCGCCTGCTGCGCGAGGACTTCTGCGGCACCGCCGCGTTCGCGTCGTCGTGGGTGAAGATGCACGGCGACAACCGCGCCTGGGGCGTCGACCTCGATCCCGAGCCGCTCGCCTGGGGCCGCGCCCACAACCTCGCGGACCTGCGCCCCGAGCAGCAGCGGCGCGTCGCGCTGATCGAGGGCGACGTGCGCAGCGCGCGCACGCCGAAGGTGGACGTGCTCGTCGCGTTCAACTTCTCGTTCTTCCTCTTCAAGCAGCGCGCCGAGCTGCTGCGCTACTTCCGCCGCGCCTTCGCCAACCTGAAGCCGCGCGGCATGTTCGCGATCGACGCCTACGGCGGGCCCGAGTCGATGGAGCGCCGCAAGGACAAGCGGCGCTGCGAGGGCTTCACCTACGTCTGGGACCAGGACCGCTACGACCCGATCACGCACGACGCCACCTGCCACATCCACTTCCATTTCCGCGACGGCAGCCGGATCCGGCGCGCGTGGACCTATCACTGGCGGCTGTGGACGATCGCCGAGCTGCGCGACCTGCTCGCCGAGGCCGGCTTCGTCTCGACCACGGTCTACTGGGAGGGGACGGAGCTCGCGACCAACGAGCCCAACGGCGTGTTCCGCCCGCGCGAGCGCGCCGACGAGGACCCGGCCTGGGTCGCCTACGTGGTGGCGGCGAAGACTTGAGCGGGGCGGCCGCCGCGCTGCGCACGTTCACGCTGCGCAGCGGCGCCGGCCTCGAGGCGCGCGTGCTGGCGCACGGCGCGACGCTGATGCGGCTCGTCGCGCCCGATCGCGACGGCCGGCCTGGCGACGTGGTGCTCGGCTTCGACGACCCGCACCGCTACCTCGGCCCGCACCCCTATCTCGGCGGCATCGTCGGGCGCTTCGCCAACCGCATCGCGAACGCGCGCTTCGAGCTGGACGGCCGCACGATCCGGCTCACCGCGAACGACGGCGTGCACTGCCTGCACGGCGGGAGCTGCGGCTTCGACCGCGCGACGTGGGACGCCGAGCCGATCGGCGAGAGCGCCGTCGAGCTGCGCCACCGCAGCCTCGACGGCGACCAGGGCTTTCCCGGCAACCTCGACGTCGCGGTCGTGTACCGGCTCGACGGCCGCACGCTGCGGCTCGAGACGCGCGCCGAGTGCGACGCGCCGACGGTCGTGAGCCTCGCGAGCCACGCCTACTGGAACCTGGAGGACGGCGGCGCGACGCCGGTGCTCGATCACCTGCTCCAGCTCGACGCCTCGCACTACACGCCGGTCGACGACGCGCTGATCCCGACCGGCGAGCTGGCGCCGGTGGACGGCACGCCTTTCGACTTCCGCGCGCCGCGCGCGATCGGCGCGCGGCTCGACGCGCCGGGCCTCGCGCCGGGCGGCGGCTACGACCACAACTTCGCGCTCGACGCGCCGGGCGACGCGGCGCGCGTCGCGCTGCGGCTCGTGGCGCCGCGCAGCGGCCGCACGCTCGCGCTGCGCACGACGCTGCCCGGCATCCAGCTCTACGGCGGGAGCTGCTTCGACGGCGCGCAGCCCTTCCGCGCGGACGTCGCGCCGCCGCGCCACGCCGCGCTCGCGATCGAGGCGCAGCAGTTCCCGAACGCGCCGAACGAGCCGCGCTTCCCGTCGCCGCGGCTCGATCCCGGCGCCGTCGCGCGACACCTGACCGTGTACGAGCTCGGGACCGCCTGAGCGTCAGCGTCCCGCGAGCGGCGGCGGCGCGCGCCAGGGCCGGCTGCGCGGCGGCGCGTCGCGCAGCGTGAAGAGCACGTGGCCGCGCTCGGCCGCGACGCGCGCGAGCCGCGGCGACTGCGCGAAGCGGTCCGCGTCGGCGGCGGGCACGACGAGGTGGCCGGGCGCCTGCTCGTCGAGATAGCGCTCGACGAGCGCGGGCGTGTCGAGATCGCGCGGCAGCACCCAGCCCGCGTTGCCGCACGCGAGGTAGACGTCCCAGGGATGCGGCGACGCGACCAGCGCGTCGCGGTCGAGCTGCGCGCACAGCGGCGGCGCGAAGCTGCTCTCGAGCCCCGTGCGCACGCTGCCCTGCGACCACGCGCGCCACGCGTTCGCGGCGAGCCGCGCCGTGCCGGCGGCGCTCGGCGAGAGCGCCCACAGCGCGAGCACGAGCGCGGCCGGCGCCGCCGCGGCCGCCCTCCGGTTCGGGATGCGGCGCGCCGCGTGCGCGAGCCAGCCCGCGGCGAGCAGCCAGAAGCAGAGCGCCGCCGGCACCAGCAGGCGGCGCGGATCGATCGCGCCCCAGCCGGCGAGCGTGACGGCGAGCAGCGCGAGCCCGGTCGCGGCGATGCCGAGGCGCAGGAAGCGCTGCGCGTCGCGGCGCCGCCACGCGTCGGCGAGCGCCGGCAGCGCGAGCCAGCCGACGTAGTGGAAGTCGGGCTGCACGAAGAGCACGCGCGCCACTTCGCGCGCGTTCCACGCGAGCGCCGCGCGCACCTGCTCGCCGTGCGCCGCGAGCCACGCCAGCCAGCCGACGTACTGCTTCTGGTAGAAGGCGGCCTCGCCGGCGCTGGTCGTCTCGAGCAGCACGCCGTAGTGCGCGTAGGGCGCGAGGCCGGTCGCCGCGCGACACGCGATCGTGACGCCCTGCTGCAGCGCGAAGAAGCCGAGCAGCGCGGTCCAGAGCGGCGCGCTGCGCAGCGCGGCGCGCGGGCCGGCGACCGCGACCGCCGCGAGCGCGAACGCGGGCAGCGCGACGGCGAGGTTCGGCCGCGCGAGCCAGGCGAGCGCGAGCAGC
>QEVM01000024.1 GCA_003576805.1 Pseudomonadota bacterium
GCCAAGCCTCCGACGCAAACGTCCTCTGATGAGCCACGTCATCCCCCCCGGCTCTCTTCTACCATGCCGGGCGGCTTTTTCAGAGGTTCCCTAGTCGGCCGATCGGCGCAGGAACGCGGGCTGCTCGCGATCGCCCTCGTCGCGCTTCTTGCGCCGCAGGAACGCCGGCTCGTCGTACTCGTCCTCGAAGGGCGAGTCGAACCCGTCGAGCTGCTCCTGCGCCGGCTCGCTGCGCACCGGCGCGGCGCCGCGGCCGGTCTCCCGCGGCGGAGCCGCGAGCTCACGGGCCTCCACTTCGTCGACGAACTCGGCGGCCGGCATCGGGTCGCGCGCTTCCGCCGACTCGCGGCGCAGCGGTCGCACGTTGCCGAACTCGGTGCCGCGCTCGCCGCGCGTGTCGCGCACGTCGCGGTCGCGACCGCGGCCGATGCGGCCGTCGTCGAGCCCGGTCGCGATCACCGTGACGCGCACCTCGGCGTCCATCTGCTCGTCGATCACGGCGCCGAAGATGATGTTCGCGTCCTCGTGCGAGGACTCCTGGATCAGCTTCGCCGCCTCCTCGACCTCGTGCAGCGTCATGTCGAGGCCACCCGTGAAGTTGATGAGCACGCCGCGCGCGCCCTCCATCGACAGGTCCTCGAGCAGCGGGTTCGAGATCGCCGAGCGGGCGGCCTCGACGGCGCGGGTCTCGCCCTTGGCGGTGCCCGAGCCCATCAGCGCCATGCCCATCTCGTTCATGATCGCCCGGACGTCGTTGAAGTCGAGATTGATCAGGCCGTGTCCGGTGATGAGATCCGAGATGCCCCGCACCGCGCCGAGGAGCACGTCGTCGGCGAGGCGGAAGGCGTCCTTCATCTTGGTGTTCTTGCCCGCGACCGCGAGGAGCCGCTGGTTCGGGATCGTGATCAGCGTGTCCACGACCCGGTGCAGCTCGTCGAGCCCGCGCTCCGCGTGCCGCTGGCGCACGCGGCCCTCGAACAGGAACGGCTTGGTCACGACCGCGACGGTGAGCGCGCCCACCTCGCGGGCGACCTCCGCCACGATCGGCGCCGCGCCCGTGCCCGTGCCGCCGCCGAGGCCGGCGGTCACGAACACCATGTCCGCGCCGATCAGCAGCTCGCGCAGGCGATCGCGCGCCTCGAGCGCCGAGTCGCGACCCTTGTCGGGGTTCGCGCCGCAGCCGAGGCCGCGCGTGACCTCGTTGCCCAGCTGGATGCGCACCGGCGCGGTGCTGAACTGCAGCGCCTGGGCGTCGGTGTTCGCTGCGATGAACTCCACGCCGGACAGGCCCGACGCGATCATCGTGTTCAGCGCGTTGCCGCCGCCGCCGCCGACGCCGATCACCTTGATCACCGCCTGCAGCTTGGTGCCGTTCTCGAAGTCGAGAAGGTCCTCGGCCCCGTCGTCGGGACCGATTTCGAGGAACATGTCGCTGGAGTCGTTGGAGAAGCCGGAGCTGGAACTGGAAGAACTGGATCGCGCGGACGTGTCCACGTCCCGCGAATCGCGGCCGTTAGGCGCCATCACTCACCCCCCTTGGATCATGCTGGCGAGATTTGTCTTGCAGTATACGTGAGTCGTTCGAGATCGCAGCGGGTTTTCACCGCGCTGTCAGACGAAATCTCAATCGAACTCGCCGTGGAACCACTCACGCATGCGTTGCCTCACGCGACGGAAGATCGATTCGTCGCGGATGCGGAAGCGGCTGTACGGCAGACCGCGTCCGTGGTTCGCGCCGTAGAGCACGAGGCCGACACCGGTCGCGTACATCGGATCGCGTACCACGTCCTGCAGTCCGCCGACGTGCGCGGGCATTCCGATGCGGACGGGCGACTCGAAGATCTCCTCCGCGAGATCCGCGATGCCCGCGAGCGCCGCGCACCCGCCCGAGAGCACGATGCCGGACGGGATGCGGTCCTCCATGCCCGCGCGCATCAGCTCCTGGCGCGCGAGCGAGAGGATCTCCTCCACGCGCGGCTCGATGATCTCGCACAGCAGCTTGCGCGAGACCTCGCGCGGTCGGCGCCCGCCCACGGTCGGCACCGACAGGATGTCGTCGCTGCCGAGCAGGCGCGCCGAGGCGACGCCGAACTTCTTCTTCGTCCGCTCCGCCTCGTCGAACGGCGTCCGCAGGCCGACGGCGATGTCATTGGTGATGTGATTCCCGCCCAGGGCGAGCACCGAGGTGTGCGCGATCGAGCCGTCGCAGAACACCGCGAGGTCCGTCGTGCCGCCGCCGATGTCGATCAGGCACACGCCGAGCTCGCGCTCGTCGCCCGCCAGCACCGCCTCCGCCGACGCGAGCGGCTCGAGCACGATGTCGATCACGTTGAGGCCCGCCTTGTTGGCGCACTTCACGATGTTCTGCGCGCTCGTCACGGCGGCCGTCACGATGTGGATCTTCGCCTCGAGGCGGACGCCGCTCATGCCGAGCGGCTCGCGGATCCCGTCCTGCTCGTCGACGACGAACTCCTGCGGGATCACGTGGATCACCTCGCGGTCCATCGGGATCGCGACCGCCTTGGCGGCGTCGATCACGCGGCGCACGTCGCCTTCCGAGACCTCGTGGTCCTTCACCGCGACGATGCCGTGCGAGTTGAAGCCGCGGATGTGGCCGCCCGCGATGCCGGCGTAGACCGAGCTGATTTCGCAGTCGCCCATCAGCTCCGCCTCTTCGACGGCGTGCTTGATCGACTCCACGGTGGCGTCGATGTCGACGACGACGCCCTTGCGCAGTCCGCGCGAGGGATGCGTGCCGATGCCGACGACGTCCACGCCGTCTTCCGTGCGCTCGGCCACCACGGCGCAGATCTTCGTGGTGCCGATGTCGAGGCCAACGATCAGATCGTCCTTGCGAGCCATTCCTCTCACCCCCTGTCGTGGGACCTCCGGCCTCCGCCGGTTCGGTCTCCGTTTGCGCCAGCCGCCGGCGCCCCCACGCCGGCGGCCGTGCCCGGCGCTCTCGCGCCGGACGCTTCGCTCGCCGCCCCGATCTCCGGGACGACGGGCCGAATCACGATCTGCTCCGCGAAGCGGAGGTCGATCTCGCGCGCGTCGCGCGCGCCCGCGTCGTGCGCGACGAGCTGGGCGAGATGCGCGAGCTTGGGCGCCGGGTCGCCGGCGCCGAGCACGACCCGCGCGGCCACGCCCGCGACGCGCAGCGCGGGCAGCGCGTTCGGGTCCTCGCCGTCCAGCGCGATCTCGATGCCCGCGAAGCCGGCCGACGCGGCCGCGCGCGCGAGCGCGACGCCCTGCACCAGCAGCGGATCGCGGCGGTCGCGCGGCGGCGGGTCCGCGACCACGAGCTGCGGGAGCGCGCGCCATTCCTGCGCGTCGCCGTCGGCGAACGCGACGCCCTCCGCGTTCACCAGCGACGGCGTCTCGCCGAGCACCAGCGCGACCGCGGCCGGCTCGTGCTCGGCGATGCGCGCGACGACGACGTCCGGCGCGATGCGCGCGGCCGACGCGTGCGCGATCCACGGATGCGCCTCGAGGCGCGCGGCGATCTCGTCGGGCGTGACGGGATCGGGCGCGTCGGCGGGCAGCACGGCGCGCGCGAGCGCCGCCGGCTCGAGCCGCTGTGCGCCGTCGATCTCGAGCCGCCGCACTTCGAAGAGATCGGGGCGCGTGCGCGCGCCGCGCTCCGCGACGCGATCCGCGATGGCGAGGCCCGTCGCGAACGCGAGCGCGGTGGACACCGGCAGCCCGACCTGGAGCCAGACGCGTCGGCGCGCCTCCGCCTGCTGCTGGCGCCGGTAGCGGTCGCGCGCGCGCTCGAGCGCCTCCTTGCGCTCTTCCCAGGTGGGGCGCAGGTCGTCGCGCTTGCGGCGCCAGAGCCTCACGCCTCGCACCTCCCGACGATCCGCACCTCGGGCTCGAGCTCGATGCCGCGCTGCGCGCGCACTGCAGCCTGCGCGCGCCGCATCAGCTCGAGCGCGTCGGCGGCGCGCGCCGCGCCCACGTTCACGATGAAGTTCGCGTGCACCGACGAGATCTCGGCCCCGCCGCAGCGCAGTCCCTTGAGGCCTGCCAGCTCGATCAGCTGGCCCGCGCGTTCGCCGGGCGGGTTCTTGAAGACCGACCCGAACGACGGCTGGTCGATCGGCTGCGTGTCGCGGCGGTGCGCGAGGTGGCGTTCGACCTCGGCGCGCACGGCCTCGCGCGTGGAGGGCTCGAGCTGGAAGCGCGCCGCCACCACGACCGAGCCGGCGGGCAGTCCCTGCACGCCGCGGTACACGAAGCGCAGCCCCGCGCGGCCGATCCGCTGGAGGCCGCCGCGCGGCGTCGCGACCTCGATCTCGAGCACGCGATCGCCGGTCTCGCGCCCGGGGATGCCGGCGTTCATCGCGACCCAGCCGCCGACGCTGCCGGGAATGCCGGCGCCGAACTCGAGACCCGCGAGCCCGCGCTCGAGCGTGAGCCGCGTGACCTGCGAGTGCGACACGCCCGCCTGCGCGTTCAGCACGGAGTCCGCGTCGACCTCGAGCTGGCGCAGCCGTTGGGTGCGCAGCACGACGCCGTCCACGCCCGCGTCGCGTACCAGCGTGTTGAAGCCGCCGCCCAGCACGTGCAGCGGGATGCGTTGCTCGGCGCAGAGCGCGACCAGCGCCTCGACCTCCGCGATCGACTCGGGCGTCGCGATCGCGTCGGCGGCGCCGCCCACGCCGAGCGAGGTATGTCGGCCCACCGGCGCGTCGAAGCGGACGCGCTCGCCGAGCAGCGCCTCGAGCGCGCGGCGCGCCGCGTCGGCGATCACGTGGCCGCCTCCAGCGCCGCGAGCAGCTTCGGCCCGAGCGACGAGACGTTGCCGGCGCCCAGCGTGATCACGAGATCGCCGGCCGCGAGCTCCGGGACCAGCGCGCCCGCGACGGCGTCGAGCTCGGCGACGAAGCGCACGTCGCGCTGGCCGTGCGCGCGGATCGCGTCGGAGAGCCGCGCCGAATCGACGCCCGGGATCTTGTCCTCGCCGGCGGCGTAGATTTCGGTGAGCAGCACCACGTCCGCCTGGTGGAAGGCGGTCGCGAACTCTTCGAAGAGGTGCTGCGTGCGCGTGTAGCGGTGCGGCTGGAACACGACCACCACGCGGCCCGGGTGGAGCTGCCGCGCGGCCGCCAGCGTCGCGCGGATCTCGGCGGGGTGATGGCCGTAGTCGTCGACGACCTCCACGCCGCGCGCCGCGCCCTTGCGTTCGAAGCGGCGCTCGATGCCGGGGAAGCTCGCGAGCGCGCCGGCCGCGGCCGCGAACGGGACGTCGAGCTCGAGCGCGACGGCCAGCGTCGCGAGCGCGTTCTGCACGTTGTGGTCGCCGGCGAGCGGCAGGCCGACCGCGCCGAGCGGCTCGCCGCGGCGGCGGACGCCGAAGCGCGTGACGCCGCCGTCCATGACGACGTCGCTCGCGACGAGGTCGGCCTGCGGCGAGAAGCCGTACGTCGTCGTGCGGCGGGTCATGCGCGGCAGGATCGCCTGCACGCCGGGGTGGTCGATGCAGAGCACCGACAGCCCCCAGAACGGCACGCGGTTGGCGAACGACACGAAGGCGTCGTGCAGCGCCTCGACGCTGCCGTAGTGGTCCATGTGCTCGGGATCGATGTTGGTGACGACCGCGATGATCGGGGCGAGCCGCAGGAACGAGCCGTCGCTCTCGTCGGCCTCCGCGACGAGCAGCGGGCCTCCGCCGAGGCGCGCGCCCGAGCGCACCACCTCGGTCGCAGCGGCGCGGTCGCCCGCCTTGACGTGCAGCGCGGCGTACTTGCCCGGCGGGTCCGCCGGCGCCATCACGCGGCCGCCGATCACCGCGGTCGGATCGAGGCCGGCGGCGTGCAGCACGTGCGCGACCAGCGAGGTGGTCGTCGTCTTGCCGTGGCTGCCGCCGACCGCGACGCCGTCCTTCAAGCGCATCAGCTCGGCGAGCATCTCGGCGCGCGGGATCACCGGGATCTTGCGGCGCTCCGCTTCGAGCAGCTCGGGATTGCCCGGGCGCACCGCCGACGAGTAGACGACGACGTCCGCGTCGCCGACGTGCTCGCCCGCGTGGCCGATGCGGACGTCGACGCCGAGCATGCGCAGGCGCGAGACGGTCGGCCCCTCGCGCAGGTCGGTGCCGGTCACGCGGTAGCCCTGGCCCGCGAGCAGCTCCGCGATGCCGCACATGCCGATTCCGCCGATGCCGACGAAGTGGATGCGCTGGATGCGGCGGAACATCAGTCGTCTCCTCGCGCCGCGAGGGCGCGCGAGGTGCGGACGATGGCGGCGGCCGCGTCCGGGCGCGCCAGCGCCCGCGCGGCGGCGCCCATCTCGAGCAGCGCCTCGGGGCGTTCGAACAGCGCGCCGAGCGCGTCGGCGATGCGTTTGCCGTCGAAGCCCGAGGGATCGAGCACGCGCGCGGCGCCGTGATCGGCGAGCGCGCGCGCATTGGCGCGCTGGTGGTCGTCGGCCGCGTGCGGATACGGAACGAGCAGCGACGGCAGCCCGGCGAGCGCGAGCTCCGCGACCGTCAGCGCGCCGGCCCGACACAACCCGATGTCGGCCCAGGCGTAGCGGGCGGGGAGGTTCGGCTCGAAGTCCACCACCTCGGCGCGGAAGCCGGCCTGCGCGTAGCCGGCGGCGACCCGCTCGCGGTCGGCCGCGCCCGTCTGGTGGAAGACCTCGATCTCGTTCGCGTCCAGGTGGCGCAGCGCTTCCAGCATGCCTTCGTTGAGCTGGCGCGCGCCCTGACTGCCGCCGACGACGAGCAGGCGGTAGGGCGGGGCGGGACGGCGGCGCGGCGGCGCGGCGGCGAATTCGTCGAGCAGACCGCGGCGCAGCGGCGCACCGGTCGCGGCGACGCGCTCGTTCCCCAGCGTCGCGGCGAAGGCCGGCAGCGCGGCCTCGAACGCCGTGAACACGCGCGCCGCGAAGCGCGCGACCGCGCGGTTCGTGCGTCCCGGAATCGCGTTCGGCTCGACCAGCACGAGCGGCAGCCGCAGCAGCACGGCGGCGGCCGCCGCGGGCGCCGCCGCATAGCCGCCGACGGAGATCACCACGTCGCTGCGCCGCCGACGCAGCAGCGCGACGGCGCGCGCCGACGCCGCCGCCAGCGCGGTCGCGCCCGCGACGCGCGCCGCGAGGCGCTGGCCGAGCAGCGGCTGCGCCGGGAGCTGGATCAGCTCGAAGCCGGCCTGCGGCACGAGCTTGCCCTCGAGCCCGCGCGCCGACCCCACGAACAGAACCTCGTCGCCGCTGCGCGCGATCTCCTCACCGAGCGCGAGCGCCATCGTGACGTGTCCGCCGGTGCCGCCGCCCGCCACGACCCAACGCGTGCGCGCGGGCTCGTTCGCACGCGCGGCGTTCGGCTGGGACCGGCGATCGCTCACGGCTTCCAGCTCCTCCATGCGTCGCCGCTCGTCGCGGGCTCGCGCTGCGCGCCGATCTGCCGCGCGACGCCGATCAGCGTTCCCACCGCGATGCAGCTCACCAGCAGCGACGTGCGTCCGTACGACAGGAACGGCATCGCGATTCCCTTGGGCGGCACCATGCCCATCACCACTGCGGCGTTCAGCACGGCCGGCACCGTCAGGTACGCCGTCATTCCGGCCGCGAGCAAGAACTGGAAGCGGTCGCGCGCCCGCAGCGCGATCCGGCAGCCCGCGACGAGCAAGGCCGCGAACGCGCCGATCACGAACGCGACGCCCACGAGCCCGAGCTCCTCGGCGAGCACCGAGAGCACGAAGTCGGTGTGCGCTTCGGGCAGGTAGTAGAGCTTTTGGCGGCCATCGCCCAGACCCACGCCGAGCAGTCCGCCGCGCGCGAACGCGACGAACGATTGCACGAGCTGGAAGCCTTCGTCGCCGGCGCGCGCCCACGGGTCGCGGAACGCGAGGATGCGGTCGACGACGTACGGCCGCAGCGCGACCGCGACGCCGAGCGCGGCGACGAGCGCGCCGCCCGGCACCACGAAGAGCGGCAGCGGCGTGCCCGCGACGAAGAGCAGCACGATGACGAGCCCCATCAGCACCGCGGCGCTGCCGGTGTCCGGCTCGATGAAGATGAGCCCCGCCGGCAGCGCGGCGATCGCGAAGCACCACATCGTCGGCGCGAGTCCTCTGCGCACGACCTGCTCGCGCGTCGCCAGGACGACGGTGACGGCGATCAGACTCGCCCAGCGCGCGAACTCGCTCGGCTGGAACTGGAAGCCGAAGCCCGGCACCGTGAGCCAGCGCCGTGAGCCGTTCACCTTGTCGCCGAAGAAGGGGACGAGCAGCAGCAGCAGCACCGCGACGCCCCAGAGCGGGAACGCGAGCCGGCGCCAGTGCTCGGTCGTGAGCCGCGACGCGATCGCGGCGAGCACGAGCCCGACCGCGAGGCCGACCACCTGGCGCACGAAGTGCGTGGAGATGAGTTGCCCGAGCGCGAACGGCGCGGTGGCGCTGTAGACCATCACGATCCCGATCGTCGCGAGCAGCGCGGTGGGAACGAGCACGCCGCCCAGCTGCGGCGGCCCCGCCGTCTCTCCTCGTGCGGTCAAGTGCGTCCTCCTCGCGATGCGATCCAGGCCTGCACCGCGGCGCGGAAGCGCGCGCCGCGGTCCTCGTAGTCGCGGAACTGGTCGAAGCTGGCGCAGGCGGGCGAGAGCAGGACGGCGTCGCCCGCGTGCGCCAGCCCGCCCGCGATCTCGACGGCTTGCTCGACGTCGCGCGCGCGGTGCACCGGGACGCGGCCCGCGATCGCGCGCTCGATGGCGTCCGCCGCCTCGCCGATCAGCACCGCCGCCCGCACGCGCGTCGCCGCGAGGTCGGCGAGCGGCGCGAGATCGACGCCCTTGTTGCGCCCGCCCGCGATCCAGACCGCCGGGCCGGGCAGCGCCTCGAGCGCGAGCCGCGCCGCGTCGGGATTGGTCGCCTTCGAGTCGTTGATCCACGTGACGCCGGCGTGCTGCGCGACGCGCTCGCGCCGGTGCGGCGGCGGCGTGAAGCCCGCGAGCGCAGTCGACGCCTTGGCGACGTCGGCTCCGACGGCGCGGCACGCGAGCAACGCGGCGAGGACGTCGTCGAGCGGCGGCGCGGCGGCGAGGTCGAGGCCGTCCAGCGCGATCCGCTCGAGCGCCGCGCCGGCGTCGCGCAGCACGATCGCGCCGGCGTCCCACCACGCACCGCATTCGACCGGCCCACGCGCCGAGAAGAGCCACGCGCGCCCGCGCGTGCGCCGCGCGATGGCGCGCGCCTGCGCGTCGTCGGCGCAGCCGATCGCGACGTCGTCGCCGGCCTGGTTCGCGACGATGCGCGCCTTGGCCTCGACGTAGCCTTCGAAGCTCCCGTGCCGGTCGAGGTGGTCGGGCGTGACGTTGAGGATCACGGCCGCGCGCGGGCGGAACGTCTCCACCGCCTCGAGCTGGAACGACGAGATCTCGAGCACCGCGACGTCGAGCGGCCGGCCGACGAGCTCGAGCGCGGGCCGCCCGATGTTGCCCGCCGCCTCCGCGCGCAGCCCCGCCGCGACGAGCATGCGCGCGCACAGCTCGGTGGTGGTCGTCTTGCCGTTCGTGCCCGTGATCGCGACGACCGGCACCGCGAGCGCGCGGAACGCGAGCTCGACGTCGCCGAGCGCGCGCCGCGCCGCCGCGAAGCGCACCGCGGGCACGCCGGGGCTCGGCACGACGAGGTCGAAGTCGGCGGGATCGGGAAACGGCCGGCCGACCGCGAGCTCGGCGTGCGCGCGCAGCGCGTCGAGCCCGGCGAGCGCGCCCGGCGCGCGCTCGTCGGCCGCGACGACGCGCGCGCCGCGCTCGGCGAGGAAGCGCACCGCGCTCTGCCCGGAGCGTCCGAGGCCGAGGACCAGCACGCGCGCGCCGGCGAGCTCCCGCATCAGCGCAGCTTCAGCGAGGAGAGGGCGACGAGGGAGAGGATCGCGGAGATGATCCAGAAGCGGACCACGATCGTCTGCTCGTGCCAGCCCATCTTCTCGAAGTGATGGTGGATCGGCGCCATCAGGAACACGCGCTTGCCGGTCAGCTTGAACCACGCGACCTGGATCGCGACCGAGAGCGTCTCGATCACGAAGACGCCGCCGACCACGATCAGCAGGATCTCCTGGCGGATCAGCACGGCGATCGTGCCGAGCGCGCCGCCGAGCGCGAGCGAGCCGACGTCGCCCATGAAGAACTTGGCGGGATAGGCGTTGAACCACAGGAACGCGAGGCCGCCGCCGACCAGCGCGCCGCAGAAAATCGGGAGCTGGTCGCTGCCGGGCACGTACTTGATCGCGAGGTAGTCGGAGATCACGGCGTGGCCCGACGCGTAGGAGAGCAGCAGGAACGTGCCGGCCGCGATCATCACGGGGCCGATCGCCAGGCCGTCGAGCCCGTCGGTCAGGTTCACGCCGTTGCTGAAGCCGGCGATCATCACGACCGCGAACGGCACGTACAGCACGCCGAGGTGCGGCGTGAAGTCCTTGAAGAACGGCACCGCCAGCTCCGCGTCGAAGGCCGGGTCGGTGTAGATCGCTAGCGCGACGGCGGTCGCGATCGAGAGCTGTGCGGCGAGCTTCGCGCGCGCCGAGAGGCCCGCCTCGTTCCGCTTGCGCGTCACCTTCTGGTAGTCGTCGATGAAGCCGAGCAGGCCGTAGAGCACCGTGACGCCCAGCACGACCCAGACGAGCCGGTTCGTCAGGTTCGACCAGAGCAGCGTCGACACCACCAGCGAGAGCAGGATCAGCAGGCCGCCCATCGTGGGCGTGCCCGCCTTCGACTGGTGCGCGGGTCCGACCTGGCGGATCGGCTGTCCGGCGCGCAGCCGCGCGAGCGCGCGGATCAGCGCCGGGCCCGCCAGGAACGAGATGAAGAGCGCCGTCAGCGCGGCCGCCGCGGTGCGGAACGTGACGTAGCGGACGACGTTGAGGCCGCTCACGTCCGTCGCCAGCGGGTAGAGCAGGTGGTAGAGCATCAGCGCTCCGCGCCGGCCTGCGAGAGCGCCTCGACGACGCGCTCCATCTGCATCGAGCGCGATCCCTTCACCAGCACCCAGTCGCTGCCGCGCAGCACGGCCGCGACGCGCGCGGCGAGGTCGGCGTGGTCCGCGCCTTCGACGGCGCGCTCGCGCGCGAGACCGCCCTCGACGGCGCCCGCGACGACTTCGCCCGCGTGGCGGCCGAGCGCGAACACGAAGTCGAGGCCGAGCGCGGCTGCGAGCCGGCCGGTCGCGCGGTGCGCGGCGGGCGCGGTCTCGCCGAGCTCGCCCATGTCGCCCACCACCGCGATGCCGCGGCTCGCGCCCTTCAGCTCCGCGAGGCTGCGCAGCGCGACCTCCATCGACTGCGGGTTCGCGTTGTAGGTGTCGTTGAGCAGGATCACGTTGCGCGGCAGCGCGACCGGCTCGAGCCGCCCGTGCGGCGGGCGGTAGTCCTCGAGCCCGGCGGCGACCTCGCCGAGCGTGGCGCCCGCCGCGAGCGCCGCCGCGGCTGCGGCGAGCGCGTTGACGACCGGGATCTGGCCGACTCCAGCCACGCGCACCGCCGTGCGTCCCTGCGGCGCGACCAGCTCGAAGGCGCAGCCGCGCCCGCCGAGCGCGACCACCTGCTCGGCGCGCACGTCCGCCCCGGCGCCGCGCCCGAACAGGAGCGGTCGCGCCTTGCTGCGCGCGAGCTGCGCCACGACGCGCGGGTCGTCGGCGTTGGCGACGGCGACCGCGCCTTCGGGCAGCGCCTCGAAGAGCGCTCCCTTCTCGGCCGCGATCGCCTCCTGCGATCCGAGGTTCTCGACGTGCGCGGTGCCGACGTTCGTGATCAGGCCGACCGTCGGGCGCGCGATCGCGGCGAGCGGTGCGATCTCGCCCGCGTGGTTCATGCCGATCTCGAGCACGGCCGCGCGGTGGGTCGCCTCCCGGCGCAGCATCGTGAGCGGCAGCCCGTAGTGGTTGTTCAGGTTGCCCTCGGTCTTCAGGCACGGCGCGCGCACCGAGAGGATCGCGGCGCACATCTCCTTGGTCGTCGTCTTGCCGTTGCTGCCGGTGATCACGACGACCGGGCCGTCCCAGCTGCCGCGGTAGCCGGCCGCCAGCGCGCCGAGCGCGGCGGTGGTGTCCTCGACGGCGACGACGGCGCAGCGCGCGCGCACGCCGTCCGGGATCGCGGCGTCGCGGGCGACCAGCACGCCGGCCGCGCCGGCCGCCGCCGCGCTCTCGAGGAAGCCGTGCGCGTCGTGGCGCGGGCCGCGGATCGCCACGAAGAGCTGGCCGGGCGCGACGCGGCGCGAGTCGATGCCGACGCCCGTGCAGATCCGCGCCGCGTCGCCCGCGCGCAGCGTGCCGCCGGTCCATCGCAGCACGTCCGTGATCGCGAGGGCCACGCTCATCCCCGCTTCTCGAGCGCGCGCCGCGCCTCGACCCGGTCGTCGAAGGGCAGGCGCTCGCGTCCGACGATCTGGTAGTCCTCGTGCCCCTTGCCGGCGATCACGACGGTGTCGTCGGCGCGCGCGATCGCGATCGCGTGTCGGATCGCGGCG
This sequence comes from Pseudomonadota bacterium, assembly GCA_003576805.1. Taxonomy (GTDB): domain Bacteria; phylum Myxococcota_A; class UBA9160; order UBA9160; family PR03; genus PR03. Next base: position 12,473 of record QEVM01000024.1, read on the forward strand.
CGCCGATCCACCATGCACGCGTACGACGCGTCGCTCGCGTCGAGCGCGCTCGGCTCGACGGCCGCCAGCCGGCGCAGGCCGAGCACGACGTCGGCGAGAATCGCCTCGGGATCCTCGCTGCGCGGGTTGTCACTCGTCGCGATCGCTCGATCGCTCCAGCGCGCCACCGCCTCCGCCATCGGCGCGCGTTTGGTGCGGTCGCGGTCGCCGCCGCAGCCGAACACCGTGATGAGTCGGCCGCGCGCCATCGGCCGCACCGTGCGCAGCAGCTTGTCCACGGCGTCGGGCGTATGGGCGTAGTCGACGAGCACGGTCGGATCGCCGGGGCGGCCGGCGTCGACGCGCTCGACGCGGCCGGGCACCTGCGGGCAGGCGGCGACGCCGCGCGCGATCGCGTCGGGCGCGATCTCGAGCGCGACCGCGACGCCGACCGCCACGAGCAGGTTCTCGACGTTGAAGTCGCCGAGCAGCGGCAGCGCGAGCTCGAGCGGACCCGACGGCAGCCGCAGCCGCGCGTGCGTGCCGTCCAGCGCCACCGCCGCCGACTCCACCGAGACGTCCACGCCGCGGTCCGGCTTGCGCGACACGCAGACGGGACGCCCGCCGCCGTCGCGCGCCGCCGCCAGGAACTCGGCTGCGGCGGGGTCGTCGAGGTTCACGACGGCGCCCGCGCCCGGTCGCAGCAGCTCGCGGAAGAGCCGCGTCTTGGCGTCGCGGTACGCCTCCATCGTCTGATGGAAGTCGAGGTGGTCCTGCGTGACGTTCGTCATGGCGGCCACCTCGAAGCGGCAGCCGTCGGTGCGCCCGATCGCGAGCGCGTGCGACGAGACCTCCATCACGACGGCGTTCACGTCGCGGTTGCGCATGGCGCGCAGCAGGCGCTGCAGCTCGAGGCTCTCGGGCGTGGTGTTGATCGCGCGCACGCGCTCGCCGGCGTAGCGGACCTCGACGGTCCCGATCAGGCCGGTGCGCCGGCCCGCGGCCTGCAGGATCGACTCGAGCAGGAACGTCGTGCTGGTCTTGCCGTTCGTGCCGGTGACGCCGATCAGCGACAGCTCCTCGGACGGCCGCCCGAAGAAGGACGTCGCGAGCGGCGCGAGCGTGCGGCGCGTGTCGCGCACGACGACGGCGGGGCGCGCGCGCAGGTCGAGCGCGCTCGGGATGCGCTCGACCACGACGGCGGCGGCGCCGAGCGCGATCGCCTGCGCGAGATGCTCGTGGCCGTCCGCCGACGCGCCGCGCAGCGCGACGAACAGGTCGCCCGGCACCACGGCGCGCGAGTCGATCGCGAGCCCGCGGATCGGGACCTCCGCGGCGCCCTCGCCGACGATTCGCACCGGAGCCCGTTCCGCAGGCACGTCGGCGAGCAGGGCGCCGAGCCGCATCAGCCTTCTCCTCCGTCCCCCGAGAACCGCACGCGCAACCGCGTGCGATCGCCCGCGAGGACCGTACCGGGATCGGGCTCCTGCGCCACGGCGCGTCCGCGTCCGAAGATCTCCAGCTCGACGGGCACGCCGGCGGTGATCTTCTTCACCTCTTCGATGGTCAGTCCGTGCAGATCCGGCACGAGTCTGCGCTCGTCCTCGACGAGCGCGTCGGCGGCGTCGGCTGCCGGACCTGCGGCCGCGACGGGCGGCAGCGCCTGCGCGCTCGCGTCGGCGACGCGCACGATCGGCTGGCCGTTCGGATCGAGCACCGGCGCCGTCGCGATGCCCATGTGCGTGAGGATCGCCGCCGCTGCGCGCGCGAACACGGGCGCTGCGACCGCGCCGCCCGTGTGCACGCCGCGCGGCTCGTCGATGCCGACCGCGATCGCGATGCGCGGGTCGTCGAGCGGTGCGAGGCCGATGAACCAGGCGACGTACTTGTCGTGCGCGTAGCGACCGCCGACGAGCTTTTGCGCCGTACCGGTCTTGCCGCCGACGCGGACGCCCGCGAGCTGCGCGCGCTTGCCGGTGCCGCCCTCGCCGACGATGACGCCTTCCATCATCGGAATCATCTTGGCGGCGGTCGCCGGCGACACGGCCTGCCGCGTCTCGGACGGCGGAGCCGTCTCCCAGCTTCCGTCCGGCCGGCGGTGGCCCCGGATCAGGCGCGGCCGCACCCAGACGCCCTGGTTGCCGAGCGCAGCCGTGGCCGCCGCGAGCTGCACCGTCGTCACGCTCACGCCCTGGCCGAAGGCGACCGTCGCGGCGTCGACGGGACGCCAGTTCTGGTGAGCGCGGAGCAGGCCGCTCGACTCGTCGGGGAAGCCGCTGCCGGTGCGCTGGCCGAAGCCGAAACGGCGCAGCGTGTCGAAGTGGCGCTCGGCGCCGAGCCGCTGCGCGATCTTGACCGAGCCGACGTTGCTCGAGTGCCGCAGGATGCCCGAGACGTCGAGCACCGGGCGCGGATGCAGATCCTTGATGAGCTTGCCGGGGACGCGCAGGCCGCCGCGCAGGTCGAAGACGTCCGTGGGCGTCACGCTGCCCGCGTCGAGCGCGGCGGCGATCAGGAAGGTCTTGAACGTCGAGCCCGGCTCGACGGCGTCGGTGAACGAGCGCGCCCGCGTGTCGGCGAACGCGAGGCGGCGGAAGTCGTTCGGGTCGAAGCGCGGGGCTTCGGCCAGCGCGAGCACGTCGCCGGTCTTCGGATCGAGCGCGACGAGATAGCCGCCTCGCGCGCGCGACGCCTGCACGCCGGCGAGCAGCGCCTGCTCGGCCTCGGCCTGCATCGCGACGTCGAGCGTGAGCGCGACGTCGCCGCCGGCCGTCGCGTTGCGCTCGAGACCGGGGCCGAGCAGCAGCCGGCCGCGCGCGTCGCGTTCGACCGCGACGCGGCGCGGCCGGCCGAGCAGCCACTCGTTCTCCTGCTGCTCGACGCCGCGCACGCCGACGCCGTCCATGTTCGCGAAGCCCACCACGCTCGCCGCCAGCGGTCCGAAGGGGTAGGCGCGGCGCGGCTCGTCCACGACGCCGATGCCCGGAATGCCGCCGCGTGCGCGGAAGGCGTCCATGCGCGCTGGATCCACCCAGCGGTCCACGTACACGAAGGCGCGTCGCTGCTCGAGACGGGCACGCGTCTTCTTCGCGTCGACGCCGAGCAGCTTGGCGAGCTCGGCGGCGGTCGCCGCGGCATCCTTCACCTCGACCGGAACGCCGTACACCGAAGGCACCGCGACCGTCATCGCGACCTCGGTGCCGTTGCGGTCCAGGATGCGGCCGCGTTCGGGCGCCAGCGACAGCGCCGTCACGAGCTGGCTCTCGCCGCGCCGCTCGCCGCGCTCGCCGAGCAGCGTCAAGTGCGCGGCGCGCAGCGCGAGCACGGCGAACGCCGCGAGGACGAGCGTCTGGGCGATGCGCAGGCGAACGCGCAGCGGCCGGAGATCGGCCGGCCTCAACGCAGGGCGTCCCCGGACGGGAGCGCCCGGACGTCGGTCGGGCGCGCGAGCCCGAGCTGTGCGCCGAGCTCGGCCAGGCGCACGGGATGGCGCAGCCGTCGCAGCTCGACGATCGCGCGGCGCTGCTCCTCCAGGAGCTGCTGCTCGGTCTGGAGCGCCTGCGCGAGCCGGTAACGGAGGTCGATCGACTCGGTGCGCAGCTGCACGAACACGAGCGCGATCAGCAGGGCTGCCGCCGCGCCGGCGAACCACAGGCCGCGCGACACGGAGCGGCCCTCGCGCGCCGGCTCGGGGGCGGAGAGATCGCGTCCGGTCGCGATGGTCGGCGCGGCGCCGCGACCGACGCCGGCGCGCGAGAGCGGCCCCAGGCGCGCGCGCTGGCGTCGCGAAGCGGCCGGCGTGCGCGTGCGGCGGGGACGACCGACGGGACTGCGAAACTCCATCTCAGGCTGCCTCCGGCAAACGCTCTGCGATGCGCAGCCGGGCGGAGCGGGCGCGCGGGTTGTCGCGCAGCTCCTCCGCGCCGGCGCGCAGCGCGCGCGGGGTGACGATGCGCACGCGCGGCTGGCGTCCGCACGTGCAAACCGGTTGTCGCGGCGGACACACGCAGCCGCGCGCTTCGTCGCGCAGCGTCTGCTTGACGAGCCGGTCCTCGAGCGAGTGGTAGGAGATCACGGCGAGGCGGCCCGCGGGTGCGAGCGCGGCGAGCGCCGCGTCGATGCCTTCCGCGAGCGCGGCCAGCTCGTCGTTCACCGCGATGCGGAGAGCCTGGAACACGAGCGTCGCGGGATGATGTCGCCGCCCCCCGCCGACGCCGGCGCGCTCGACGATCCGCAGCAGATCGCGGACGGTGCGGATCGGCGCGCGGCGGCGGGCGTCGTCGATCGCGCGGGCCAGGCGGTGCGCGCCGGGCAGCTCGCCGTACTCGCGCAACCATCGCTCGATCTCGCCCGGCCGCGCCTCCGCGAGCAGGTCCGCCGCCGTCTTCTCGATCCGCTGGTCCATGCGCATGTCGAGCGGTGTCACGTCCGCCGACTCCTCGGAGAATCGAAAGCCCCGTTCCGGGGCGTCGATCTGCCGGGAGGAGACGCCGAGGTCGAGCAGAACCGCGTCGACCCGAGGAACACCCTGTTGTCCTAGGACGCGTCCCAGTTCTCGAAAGGACGCTCGCTCCAGCCGGACCCGGTCGCCGAAGCGCGCGAGACGGGCGGCCGCAGCCGCGAGCGCCTCCGTGTCGACGTCGAGTCCGATGAGCGTGCCGGTGGGACCGATCAGCTCGAGAGCCGCTTCGGCGTGGCCGCCACCGCCGACCGTCCCGTCCACGACCCGCGAGCCGGGTCTCAGGGCCAGTCCGGCGAGGCTCTCTCGAAGAAGAACTGGCCGGTGATGGAAGGAACCGGCCACTTGGATTCTCCAGCTGCCTTCCCGACGGTCTCCACCGCCGGGAAGAAAGGGGTGCCTCGGAGCCCCCAAAGAGTGCGGTTCGAACCCCCCTTTTCTCCCCGCACTCCACCTCGGGGCTCCGAGGACACCCCCTCTCAATCGGAGGCCATGCGGCCTCCGATCCCCCCAGCGTTGAACCTCTCCCCCCTAAACCGCATTCTTCGAGACCTCCGCAGAGATCTCGCGGAACCTGGCCTGGGTGCGCGCCAGCTCATGGTCGAAGCGCGCGCGATCCCAGAGCTCGATGCGGGCGCCGACGCCCGCGATCGTCACTTCCTTGTCGAGGCCCGCGTGCTCGCGCAGGTAGGGAGGGATCAGAATCCGTCCCTGTGAGTCCGGTGCGCACACGGTCGCCCCGGATATCATGAAGCGCTGCATCTCGTGGCCTTCGAGCTTGAACGGGTCGACCCCGAGCAGCTTGTCCTCGTAGGCTTCCCAGTCCTCGGCCGGATACAGAGCGAGGCACTCCAGCATGTTCGTCAGGATGGGAGGGCGCTCACTGCGCCGCTGCAGCTCGGTCCGAAACTCCGCCGGCAGGCTGACTCGACCTTTTGCATCGATCGTGTGCACGTACCGACCTCGGAACATTGGGGGCCTCGGTTCGCTCGTAATCGCGTCGCCGGCCCCGTGGCAGCCACTTCATCCCACTTAATGCCACCAGCCGCCACTTTAATAACGCCTCATGCCCCACCGGCGCAAGAAAAAAGTGAGGGCAAACGTGCGTTTTCTCTCCACTTTCGCCAAGCGCGCCAAATCTTGTGCCTGGCTCTAGCGCCACGCACGAGATGCAGGAAGCGACTGCGCGGGATTCGGTGGGATGCGAGCGAATCAGGCGGCGCCGAGATCGCGGTAGTGCCGGCGGTGGACCGCCGCGACGCGATCCACGACGTGGCGCAGGGTGCTGCCCGGCTCGAGCGGGCGCGCGGAGCCGCTGCGCGTCGGCTCCGACTCGAGCAGCGCGTCGAGCACGGCGCCCGTGGCCTCGTAGAGCCCGGACGGCGCGTAGCCGCCCTCCAGGACGAAGGCGACGCGTCCCTCGCAGAGCTCCTCGGCGAGCGCTCGCACGATGCGAGTAATCGCGGTGTATCCCGCGCCAGTCAGCTCCATCGACGCGAGCGGATCGTCGCGATGCGCGTCGAAGCCGCATGACACCAAAATGAGTTCAGGCCGGAAGCCGAACGCGACGGGCGCGAGCACGCGTCGAAACACGCCCGTGTAGTCGTCGTCGCCGCAGCCCGGCGGGAGCGGGACGTTCACCGTCGCGTGCTCGCCGCGCCCGCGGCCCGCTTCGACGAAATCGCCGGTGCCCGGATAGAAGGGGAACTGGTGCGTGGAGAAGAAGAGCACGTTGGGATCGTCTTCGAAGGCGTGCTGCGTGCCGTTGCCGTGGTGTACGTCCCAGTCGACGATCAGCACGCGTTCGACGCCTTCGCGCCGCAGCGCGCGCGCCGCGATCGCGACGTTGTTGAACAGGCAGAACCCCATCGCGCGCGACGCTTCGGCGTGGTGTCCGGGCGGGCGGACCGCCGCGAACGCCGCGTCGCAGCGTCCCGCCGCGACGGCGCGCGCCGCCTCGACCGCGGATCCCGCCGCCAGCAGCGCGACGTCGTAGCTCGCCGGCGAGACGTAGGTGTCGGGATCGAGGTGCGCCGGCGCCATGCGCGCCGCGACCTCCATCCCGCGCACGTGATCGGCGGAGTGGATCGCGACGATCTCGTCCAGCTCGGCCGGACGCGCCGCGAGCGGTTCGAGCCGGTCGGCCCGTTCCCCGATCGCTCGGCCGACGGCGAAGAGCCGCTCCGGTCGCTCGGGATGACCTTGCGGTGAGCGATGGTCGAGGAAGCGGGGATGCTCGACGACCATCACGCGGCGGCTGGTGCGCGGATCGTCGGCGCGGCGGGTGGCGCCCATCGCTTCGCATGGTATCTGACCGACGAACTCAGCGCCGTCGTCGCGGCGGACGGGCGGATCGAGAGGAGCCAGCTTGAGCGCGCCCGCCACCGTCGCGATCACCGGGCTTCGCACCTTCCTCGGGCTGCGCGTCGCCGAACGCCTCGCGGCGCGCTCGCCGCGCATGCGCGTCGTCGGCATCGACCTGCGGCGGCCGCAACGGCTCGAGCGAAAGACCGCGTTCGAGCGCGTCGACCTGACCGATCCCGCCTCGCACGCGCAGCTCGCGGAGATCTTTGCGCGCGAGCGCATCGAGGTCGTGCTGCACGCGGCCTTTCGCCGCGATCCGACCCCCGACGTCGAGCTCGACCACGAGCTCGAGACGGTCGGCACGCTGCAGCTCCTGCACGCGTGCGCAGCCGCCAAGGTGCCGCGGCTCGTGCTCGCGTCGAGCACGATGCTCTACGGTCCGCGGCCCGACAATCCGCTCTATCTCGCGGAATCGCGGCCACTTCACGGGCATCCGGACGCCCACTGCGTGCGCAATCGCGTGGAGGTGGAGCAGCTCGTCGGCGAGTGGGCGCGCGCGCACGCGCACGCGCGGGTCACGGTGCTGCGCTGCGGCTGGATCATGGGACCGACGCACTGGGATCGCGTGGTGCGCCACTTCTCCCGCCCGGTCGTGCCCACGCTCCTCGGCTACGACCCGCTCTTGCAGCTGATCCACGAGGACGATTGCGTGGACGCGTTCGAGCAGGCGGTGCTCGACGAGCGCCCGGGCGTCTTCAACCTGGTCGCATCCGAGCCGCTGCCGCTCTCGGCGATGCTGCGACTGGGCGGCCTGCATTCCGCGCCGTTGCCGCCCGCGCTGCTCTACCCGCTCCGCGATCTGGCGTCGCGTGCCGCGACCGGCGATCCGCCGGCCGCGTTCTACGATTACCTGCGCTGGCCCTGGGTCGCCGACGGCGAGCGCGGTTGGGCGGCGTTCGGCGAGCCGGCGTATACGACGCGCGAGGCCTGGATCTCGTTCGTCTCGTCGCGCCGGCTCCGGCAGTACCGGTAGAGGAGAGCCGTGAGCGACGACGAACGCGACGCCCCCGCGACCCCCGCGCTCGCGGACGCCCTCGTCGGCTTGCGGCAGCGGCTCGAGCAGAGCTTCGCGCCGCCCGAGGAGGGCGGAATCGACTGGATGGCGCTCTACGAGTCGGCTCGGCGCCGCTTCGCGCAGGTGGGCGGGATGCGCGACATCCCGGCCGAGATCGACGATTTCGGGATGGACGCCGCCGCGTTGGCCGACGCGCGGACGTGGCTCGACTGGCTGTACGACCGCTGGTGGCGCGTCGACGTGGTGGGGAGCGAGAACGTTCCCAGCGGCCCGTGCCTGTTCGTCGCGAACCACTCGGGCCTGCTGCCGTGGGACGGGCTGATGCTCGCGCATGCGCTGGACCGACACACTCCGGAGTCGCCGCGCGCGCGTTTCCTGGTCGCGGACTGGATCGCGACGCTGCCGTTCGCGGCGCCGTGGATCACGCGCCTCGGCGGCGTGCGCGCCTGCCGCGAGAACGCCGAGCGCTTGCTGCGAACGGGGCGTTCGGTGATCGCGTTTCCGGAAGGCGCGAAGGGCGCCGCGAAGGTGTTTCGCCAGCGCTATCGCGTCCAGCGATTCGGACGCGGCGGCGTCGTGCGCACCGCACTCGCTGCGCGCCGGCCGCTCGTGCCCGTCGCCGTGGTGGGCGCCGAGGAGGCGCACCCGGTGTTGTTCAAGGTGGAGACGGTCGCGCGCTCGATCGGAATTCCGTTCCTTCCGGTGACGCCGACCTTCCCGGCGCTCGGTCCGCTGGGACTGCTGCCGCTGCCTTCGAAGTGGTCGATCGAGTTCGGCGCGCCCGTCGACGCTTCCGACATCGGCCGCGACGCCTTGCGCGACGACACGCTGATCTGGCGTGTCACCGAGGAGCTGCGCAGCTCCATCCAGTCGATGCTCGACGCGGGCGTCCGGCGCCGCAGCTCCGTGTGGAGCTGAAGCGATCGCTACGCGTCGCCGGGCTCGCGATCGCGATCCGCCGGCCGCTCGGGAGCCGCGGCGGACCGCGCGTCGCGCGCGGCGAGCTGGTCGAGCAGCTGATCGAGCCGCTTCTCGAGCGCCTCGATGTCCGAGCGGCGCGGCAGGTCGAGCGCCCGCAGTACGCGTTCGAGGGCGCGCTGCACGAGTCGGTCGAGATCCGGTGAGGCGAGCGCGACCCAATCCGGCCGGCGGCCGGAAGCGTCGCGCGGGGCGAGCAGCTTCTTGACGTTCCGCTGCAGCTCCTCGAAGCCCTCCGACGCGTCGTCCACCCGCCGCTTCAGCGCGCTGTACAGGACGTCGCCGCTGCGCTGGATCAGATCGGTCAGCACCGTGCCCGGAACGCGGCGGTTCGAGCGCTCGGTGTCGACGAGGATCTGGGAGAGCGTGACGGACGTGATGTCCTCGCCCGTCTCGTTGTCCACCACCCGCACTTCGTCGCCGGCCTCGATGAGGTCGGCGATGCCCTTCAAAGTGATGTATCGGCTGGTGGCCGTGTTGTAGAGCTTGCGGTTCGCGTAGCGCTTGATCAGCACCGAGTCCGGCGACGATCCGATCGGCGACTCCACTGGATTCCGCGCCCCCGGGTGGTGGAAGGGCGCGAAATCTAACGAAACGGTTCGGGGCGGTCAGCCCTCGACGGGAACGCGTTGGACGCGCGCCGCGGCGCGCCGCGCCGTGCGCGGAGCGCGCGGGCGAGGGCCGTCGGGCGCGCTCGCCTGCTCTGCACGAGCCGGACGTTCGGCGTCGTGGTCGCCGCGCTCCTCCGCGCGAAGTCCGAACTCCCACAGGATCTCGCGCACGCCGAGAAAGGCGCGGAGCACGGAACGCGCTTCGGAATCGCGGCGGCTGCGCTCTTCCCAGCGCTCGATCTCGTCGTCCAGCGCGTGCGAGACCGCCTCGAGCCAGGCGGCGCCGGGACGCCCGCTGGCGCTGCGCGCCTGCTCGGCCGCAGCGTCGATCCACGCGAGTGCGCGCGTCAGCGCTGCGTGCGACTCGGTCGGCGCGCCGGTCGCCGCGAGCGAGGCGGCGTCGGCCAGCGATCGCACCAGCTCCGCTCCTTCGGCGAGCATCGCGAGACCGTGCCGGCGCGCGCGCTCGAGCGCATCCTCCACGGTGCGCGGCGGCGGCGTGCGGTGCGAAGCGTTGCGAGTCGTCATGCGCCCTCCGAGCGTCCGGCGTCGGCGCCGGACGCCGGACCTCCGAATACCCAGTCGCCGACGTGGACGAGTCCTTCGAGATCGTGCACGTCGCCCGCGAGCTCGGGGACGCGCCGCACGAAGCCGCCGCTGCGCGCGACGCGCGCCTCGAGCTGAGCCGTCGACTCGGCGTCGTCGCGAACCCAGCCAGCGTAGCCGTCGGCGCACGCGAGCGCCGCGCGCGCCGCGTCGTTCGCGGGGAAGTCCGCGCCCGCATCCGCCGCGAGCGCGGCGGCCAGCGCCGCGACGGCGGCCTCGTCCTGCTCCTGCTCCGGTACTCTTTCCGGTGTCGGTCCGACGCCCGGCCACAGATGCACGCGATTGACGACGACGCCCGCGAGCGGCACCCGCGCGGCGGCCAGGCGATCGAGCATGCCGAGCGCGTGCGAGGTCGCTTGTGGCGCCGGAGAGGCGGCCAGCACGAACGCGGCGTCGGGTCCGACGAGGCGGTCCTGCACCTGGCGGGCGCGCTCGCGGAATCCCTCGGACATGCCCTCGAACGCCAGCAGGAACTCCGAGATGTCCTCGAGGAACGACACGCCCGAGATGCGCTCGATCACGCGGAGGACACGCTCCGTTCCGCGCTGGAAGATGCGGAAGCCGAGCCGTCCGGCGGCGAACGCCGGATGCAGCAGGATCTGCACCAGCCGGCTGTCGAGGAACTCGAGGAGCCGGCGCGGCGCTTCGAGGAAGTCGAGCGCGTGCTGCGACGGCGGCGTGTCGACCACGATCAGGTCGAAGTCTTCGCGCTCGGACAGCTCGAAGACCTTCTCCATCGCGGAGTACTCGGCGCTGCCCGCGAGCGCGTCGGAGACGTGCTGGTAGATGCGGTTGCCGAGGATCCGCTGGCGCGCCTCCTCGGAGTCGGCGAAGCGAGCGACGAGCGCGTCGAACGTGCGCTTCATGTCGAGCATCAACGCGGCGAGGCGTCCCTCGGGCGGAACGCCGAGCGCGGTCAGGCGCTCGCGCGGCAGATCGGTCGGCTCGTTGCCGAGCTCGGCGACTCCGAGCGCGTCGGCGAGTCGCCGCGCCGGGTCGATCGTGAGCACCGCGGTGCGGCGGCCGAGCCGCGCACCCTCGAGCGCGAAGCACGCGGCCAGCGTCGTCTTGCCGACGCCGCCGGTGCCGACGCACACGACGATGCGTCGGTCGCGGATGACGGCTTTCGGATCGAGCGGTGTCTTCACGGTGCGACCGCTCCCTCGCGCACGAGCGCGTGGCCGAGCACGCTCAGCGCGTCGCGTCCGCGCGCGCCGTGCGCGAGACGCGGCAGCGTCACGATCGGGAGCTCCGTCGATTCCGCGATGACCTGCGTCCAGCGGGCGTTCAGCTCGTGCCGTCCGCGCCAGTGCGCGGCGCAGGCGGCGAGCACGGCGACCGGAGGCGCGCCGGGTATGCGCAGATGGGCCGGCAGGCGCGCGAGCCGCTCGTCGAGGTCTCCGGCACCGGGCGGGAACGGCGCCGGCGCCACCGCGTTCACCACGACGCGATCCACCGGCACGCCGACGTCCTCGCGCAGGCGCTGCACGAGCTCCGCGGTCTCGCGCGCAGGCAGCTCCTCCGCGAGCGCGACGGGCAGCAGCAGCGTGCGGTCGGGATCCCGGATCATCTGCTCGACCCAGCCCGCGTGGCGCCGCAATGGGCCGGCGCGCACGGCCGATCCAACGACGCGGGGCACGTCGAGGAAGGTGAGTCCGTGCCCGGTCGCCGGCGCATCGACGATGATGAGGTCGAAGCGGTTGCGGCCCTGCTCGTCCTGCATCTGCTCGAGGTGCCAGACCTTCCCGAGCGTGATCAGCTCCCGCCAGCCGGGCGACGCGTCCATCAGTTGCCGGAACGCGCGGTTCTCGAAGACGCGGCGTACGACTCCGCGCAGGCCGATCTGGAGGCCGAGATACTCCGCGAGCGCCTCGTAGGGATCGATGCGCATCGCGCGCAGACCCTTCGCGAGGTCGCGACCGTCGTAGCCGACGGGACGCGCGCCCGGCGCGACGATCGCGGGCAAGTGCTCGTCGAGCCCGACCTCGGCCACCAACACGCGGCGCCCGGCCGCCGCGGCGACGATCGCGAGCGCGGCCGCGACCGTCGTCTTTCCCGTCCCTCCCTTGCCCGTGACGATGACGAGGCGGCGGTCGAGCAGAGGAAGCATCGGCGCGAATCGTCCCGTCACCCGCAACAGGTGTGGCTAAAGGGGTCCGGCAGCACGTCCGAAATCGGATTCCGGTGCAGACGGATGGGGGCCGGCCGGGAATCGGTCGCGGCTCTGCCATCAATAGCAAACGGGCCGCTCCGTCTCGGGCCCTTGGAACGCAGGGAGCCGTGCCGTGATCCTGACCTGCGAGCGCTGCGAGACGCGCTTCCGACTCGACGAGTCGCGGCTGCCCGCCCGCGGCGCGCGCGTGCGCTGCTCGCGCTGCAAGCACGCCTTCTTCGTGCGCCCGCCCGGCGCGACGCAGGCGGCGGCGATCGAGGAGCTGGCCGATCAAGGCGCGACGCTCGCGCGCCCCGCGCCGCCCGAGCCGTCGTGGGACCTCGAAGAGTCCGATCCGGGCAGCACGATCCAGCGGCCGAAGGCCGTGACGGAGGCGCCCAGCGACTTCGAGGACGAGAGCGATTGGCGCTTCGAGGACGAGCTGCCTCAGCTCGGCGACAGCGGGGCCTCGCTCGATCTGCCGAACGGCGAAGCGCTGCCGAACGTCGCCGACGCCAACGAAAGCTCGTTCGCCGAGCTCGGGGATCCCGAGAGCTGGGACCTGCTCTCGAGCGGCTCGAACGAGGTGACGGCGACGCGCGCCGCAGCGGCTCCCGCGCCGGCACCCGCGTCGGCACCCGTCGAAGCGATGGAGAAGCCCGCCCCGCCGGAGAGAGCGCCCGCGGCTGCGGCGATCGCGACGCCGCGGCGTACCGACGTCGATCGCGTCGACGCGGGGGCGGCGCAAAGCGTGCGTCCGCCGATCGAGCCGCCGGCGGCGGCTCGCGCGGCGGGCTGGATGGCGACCGCGTGTCTCGTCGTCGCGCTCGTGGCGGGCGCCGTGCGAACGCCGCCGGCGAGCGGCGCTCCGCGACTCGGCATCGTGTCGGTCGGCTCGCTGGAGCTCGCGAAGGTGTCGGCCAGGCTGGTCGAGAACGCGCTCGCGGGGCCGATCTGGGTGGTCTCGGGCGAGCTACGCAATCCGGCGTCGAAGCCGCGCGCACTCGAGGCCGCGATCGGCGTCGCGCTGCTCGACGCGTCCGGCGAGGCGATCGGCGCGGCGACCGCGATCGTGCAGCCGTCGCTGCCGGTCCTGCGGCTCCGTGAGGAAGACCCGCTGCGCCTGCGCGAGACGGCGCCCGCCTCTGCTGCAGCACTGGCGTTCCGCGTGCTGGAGCCCGGCGCGCGGGTGCCCGTCGACGCCGTGTTCGCGAGCGCGCCGCGCGCTGCGGCGCAGATCGCGGTCGCTTCGCACCCTGTCCGGCGCCCGCCGGCGTCCGACTGAAGCCGCCCTTCAGGAGGAAGAGGACGAGCCGGTCCGGTTCGACACCTCTTCGGGCTTCTGCGGGGTGACGTCGATCTCGTCCTTGCCGGACACGCCGCTCTTGAAGTTCTTGATCGCCTTGCCCATGCCGGAGCCGATCTCGGGCAGGCGGCGCGCGCCGAAGAGGAGGATGACGATGCCGAGGATGATGAGGAGCTCGGTGGCTCCGAGGCCGAACATCGCGTGGATCTCCTAGCCGGAAGAGCCGACGACCGGAGAGTGGCGTTCGCGCGGACCCGGGTCAACCGCAGGCGCCGGCTCGGAAAATCGGGCCGTTAGAATCCGCCGCCATGTCGATCTTCAAGGCATACGACGTGCGCGGAGTGGTTCCCGACGAGCTGCGTGCGGACGAGGTGCACCGCATCGGCCGCGCGGTGGCGCGCTGGCTCGGCGGGGAGGCGATCGCGGTGGGCCGCGACGCGCGCACCAGCTCGCCGGAGCTGTCCGATGCGCTGCTGCGCGGGATCACGGACGAGGGCGTCGCCGTCGCCGATCTCGGGCTGTGCTCGACGCCGATGGTCTACTTCGCCGTCGAGGACCTTCGGCTCGCCGGCGGCGTCATGATCACCGCGTCGCACAATCCGGCGCAGTACAACGGCCTGAAGATCTGCCGCGAGCACGCGATCCCGGTCGGCGGCGACTCGGGCCTGCGCGACATCGAGAAGCTCGCCGGCGAGGCGATCGGTCCGCCCCGCCGCGCCCGCGGCGCGATCCGCAGCGTGGACGTGCGCGACGGCTACGCGCGACACGTGCTGCTCGCCGGCGGCCGCTGTCCGCCGCTGCGGATCGCGATCGACTGCGGCAACGGCATGTCGTCCGTCGGCCTCGAGCGGTTGCTGGAGACGCTTCCGCTCGAGGTCGAGCGCCTGTACTTCGAGCCGGACGGCACCTTTCCGAACCACGAGGCCGACCCGCTCAAGCGCGAGAACCTCGACGACCTCGTCGCTGCGGTGCGGCGGAGCGGCGCACAGCTCGGCGTCGCGTTCGACGGAGACGGCGATCGCGCGATGTTCGTGGACGACGCGGGCGAGCCCGTCACGGCGGATCTGATGACCGGCCTGCTGGCGCGCGCGATCTTGCGCCGCAACCCCGGTGGACGGGTGCTCTACGACTTGCGTTCGAGCCGGGCCACGGCGGAGGCGATCGCGGAGGCGGGCGGCGTCCCCGAAATGTGTCGCGTCGGGCACGCCTTCATCAAGGCGCAGATGCGGCAGTCGGGCGCCGTCTTCGCCGGCGAGCTGTCGGGCCACTTCTACTTCCGCTTCGGCCCGCAGCTCGTGCACGACGACGGCACTGCGGCGCTCGTCGCGCTGCTCGATCTGCTCGCCGAGACCGGACGCCCGCTGTCCGAGCTCGTGCGGCCGCTGCGGCGCTACGCCGCGAGCGGCGAGATCAACCGCCGCGTCGCGGACGTGCGCGGCCTGCTCGCGGCGCTCGAGGCCGAGCACGCGGGTGCGGACATCTCGAAGCTCGACGGGCTGCTGGTCCGCCACCCGGACTGGTGGTTCAACCTGCGCGCCTCCAACACCGAGCCCGTCGTGCGCCTCAATCTCGAGGCGGCGGACGAGGCGTCGATGCGCGCGCGGCGCGACGCGCTGCTGGCGCGGATCGAGGCGTTCGCGGCGGGCTGAGCTTCCTCCGCTCAGCCGACGCCGAGGTGGGTCGCCACGAAGGACCACATCTTCTTGAGCGCCTGGCCGGGCAGGTCGTGGTGGCCGGCGTCGAACCAGGCGACCTCCTTCGGGTCGCGCGCGGCCGCGTGGAGCGCCTCGGCCGCGGCGCGCGGGATCCGCTCGTCCCGCGCGGCGTTCACGAACAGCAGCGGGCGCGGCGCGAACGCTCCGATGTGCGCGGTCGGATCGAGCGTCGGCGGACCGATGCCTGCGCCGCCGACGGCCAGCACCGCCGCGCGGATGCGGGCGTCGTACGGGATGTAGAGCGACCCGAGGATCGCGCCGAGGCTGAAGGCGACGTACGCGGTCCGCTCCGCGTCGAGGTCCGGGACGGCCGCGAGCGCGTCGAGCGCGCGCGAGAGATCCGTCACGGCCTGCGTCGCGAACTCGCCGAAGAGCGCCACGGTGTCCGGATGCGGCCGCGCCGGGGTCGCGAACGTGGCGAGCAGCTGGTCGGTGAGCTTGGCCGAGAGGCGCTCGCCGTGGAGCGGGAAGTCGATCGAAGCGACCGCGACGCCGCGGCGCACCCACGGGTTGCGCACGGGGCCCAGGTAGACGGCGTCCTTCGAGCCGCCGGCTCCGTGCTGCATCAGCACGAGCGGCACCGGGCCTGCGGCGTCGGCGGGGGAGAGGAGCACGCCCGGAACGCGGTCGCCGCGGCTCGTGAACTCGAAGCGCCGCACCCGCATGCCGGGCGCGTCGGCGCGGGCGGGGGCGTCGGTGATCCAAAGCGCGACGGACTCGGGCGAAGGGTCGATCATGGCGCGCAGTCTATCGCGCGGCGCCGGCGCGAAAGAAAGAGCGCGAGGACGACGTCCTCGCGCTCTTTCTTCGATCCAATGGCTCGACCTAGCGGGCCAACAACACCTTGCGAGCGCGGTAGAGGTGCGACTTCACCGCGTCCTCGCTCTTCGATAAGAGGTGCGCGATCTCCTGGATCGAGCGGTGCTCCAGGTGGTGGAGCTCGAAGAGCTGCCGCTGCTCGTCCGAGAGCTCGGACGTCACGGCGTCTTCGATGCGCGCCAGGCGCTCGCTGTACTCGTACGCCTCGTGCGGGTCGGGCTCGCGCGCGACGCCGTGGAAGGCGCTCTCCACCTCGTCGTCGCCGAGCGGCACGAGGTTCGGCATCCGCTTCTTGAAGCGGCCCGCGACCGTGCGTCGCGTGAGACCGAAGACCCATGCTCCGAACGGCGCCTCGCCGCGGAACGAGTCGATCGAGGCGAACACGTTGACGAACACTTCCTGCACGGTCTCCTCGGTGTCGGCGCGGTTTCGCAACCGGCGCGCGACGAAATGGAAGACTCGTGCGAAGTAGCGCTCGTAGATTTCGGCGAAGGCGCTCTGGTCTCCGGAGCGGAGGCGTTCGACCAGGACTTCGTCGGCAACCGGACAGGAGCTGTGCAGCTCAGGGCTCGTCAGCGTCGGTGCAGCCATGCATCCCCCTTCCCAAGGTTTTCTTGCCGGGCCTCGCCGCCCGGCTCGCTGCAGGGTTCCGCCCACGGAGATCCCTGCAGTCGCTCACCCCCCGTGGAGAGGTGGCCAGCGGTCGGGGTCAGGTGTCAAAAAACGTCACCGGCGAACGAAAATTGTCACCCGCGTGACCCGCGGGGCTCGGAAGGAGGCCGAAACGCACGGACCGCGCGTTTCAGCCGGTGAGATCCGCCTCCGTGAGGCCGGTTCGGAACACGGAGGCCAGCGCGCGGGGCGCGGCGGGGGGCAGGGCCGGCGCCGGCCGCCGGACGCGGGGCAGCGGCTCGAGCAGCTCGAGGTCCGGCTGCTCGGCGTCGCCGCTCCAGCGCGCGAGCCGGATCGGGTCGGCCGACGCCTCGCGCGCCGCGATGCGCAGCATGCGGTCGAACTCGCGCGCGACGAGCAACAGGCGCGGCTCGATCTCGCTCCGCAGCGACAGGCTGGGCGCCAGCTTGCACCAGTCCGCCACGCGCGCCGCGACCCAGGCGCGCTGCGCCAGCGCGCGCACCAGCAGCTCGTGTTCGGCGGCGAGCGGCTCGACCAGCACGACCCACGCCGCGCCGTCCGACGACGCGGCGATCCAGTCGATCGTCGCGTCCTCCTCGCCGACCACGTCCTCCGCGATCAGCTCCAGCGGCGTACCGAGGCGACCGAGTCGCGGCGCCAGCGCGCGTCGCAGCGCGGCGCGCCCGGCCTCGGCCTCACTCATCGCCGAGCAGGAGCGTCGCGACGTCCGCGAGCGCGCGCGCAGCCGGCGTGTGCGCGTTCGCGAGCGCGATCGGCCGTCCCGTCACGATCGAACGCGAGAGGTGGACGTCGTCGACCAGCACGCCGTAGCTCGTGAGCGAGCTGCCGAAGCGGCGCTCGAGACCGAGCGCGAGGTGCTCGAAGCAGTCGCGCGCCTCGAGCAGCGAGCGCACGCCGTACACGGTGACGCCGAGCCGAGCCTGCGGCGACTGGCTCGCCACCGCTTCCAGCGACGCCGCGGCTTCGCGCAGCGAGCTCTCGTCGGGCCGCACGAACACCAGCGTCCAGCCCATCAGCGGCGCGACGTCCGCGCCCTTCTGCAGCCACGCCGCCGGGAACGCCGCGAGCACCAGCCCGCGGCCGCGCGCGGTGAGCCGGCGCAGCGCCTCGTCCGCGCACTGCACGAGCATCGACGGACCCGCCTCGACGCGATGCGCCTCGACGCCGAGCACGCCGGCGTCGGCCAGCGCGGCGCCGCCGAGCGCACCCGGTGCGACGAGCGCCGTCCGCGCACTTTGACGGCTGGCCTCGACGGCGAGGTTCCAGAGGAGCGCGCTGCGCACCGCGTCCGGGCGCGCGAAGGGAATGCCGACGAGCGGCCGCCGCGCCGTGAGGGGATCCACGTCGGGACCCAGCTCCGGCGCGAACAGATGGAGCACGTCTCCGAGATCGCGCGGCATGCCTTCGAAACGTCTCCCTCGGCTCGGAGCCGGACGGTCGATTCCTAGCGCACCACCAGCAGCGAATGCGCGTTGCCGGCGGGCGAAGCGACGCGCTTCGGATTCGCCGGATCCTCGCGCCACTCGCCGTCGACCACGTAGCGATACTCGTACGTGCCCGGCGAGAGCTGCAGGATCTTGCGCCACACGCGCGTTCCCTGCTCGTGGTGCGTCGACGAGACGACGCCGCGATCGGGCACCCAGCCGTTGAAGTCGCCCGCGATGCGCACGTCGTGCGCGCCGGCGTCGCGGAACTCGATCACGATCTCGCGCGGCGCGGCCGGCGCCGATTCGGACAGCGAGGCGAGCGGCGCGACGCCCGCGACCTCGGCGGCGAGCGCGGCGTAGTCCGCCGCCGCGTTCGACGCCGCGGCGAAGCGCGCGACGGGCACGCCGCGGCGCGCCGCCTCGCGCAGCTTCACGCTGTGGCGGATCACGGTGTCGAAGCAGGCGTCGCCGAAGCGCTCGCGCAGCTCCGCCAGCATCTCCCGCGCGAAGCGCGTGCGGCCGTCGTAGAGCGTCGCGAGGATGCGCACGTCGGGCGCGATGCCGAGCCGCTCCGCGAGCAACGCGATCGTCTCGAGCAGCTTCTCGACCCCGTGCATCGCGAAGTGGCTGGCCTCGACCGGGACGATCACCTCCTGCGCGGCCCGCAGCGCGTTGAAGGTGAGCAGGCCCACGTTGGGCGGGCAGTCGACGATCGCGTACTCGTAGCTGCTGGCGACCTCCGCGAGCGCGCGCAGCAGCCGCTCGACGCGCGCCTCGGCGCGCTCCTGCGCGAGCTTCTGCTCGAGCGCCGAGAGCACGATGCCCGACGGCGCGACGTGCAGGCGTTCGCCCGCCGGCGCCACGACTTCGGCGAGGCGCTTCGCGCCGCCTTCGTCGGCGAGCACCTCGTAGAGGTTCTCGTCCACCGCCTCGGGATCGACGCCGAGCGCCAGCGTCGCGTGCGCCTGCGGATCGAGGTCGACCACCAGCACACGCGCGCCGTCCTCCGCCAGGGCGCCGGCGAGATTCACCGCGGTGGTGGTCTTCGCGCAGCCGCCCTTCTGGTTCACGATCGCGATGGTCCGCATCGAGGTCGCGTCGCCGGTCATGCCCGCCTCCCACTCGTCCGTGCTCCGAGCGCGCTCGGAGTCGGTGATTGCCGGTGGCGAGTTCCCGCCGTCACGCCGCCGCCCGCAGGAGCGGCGGGCCGCAGGGCCACCGGGTCTTCGCACGCGGGTGACGTCCAGGATCCGGAACAGCGGATTCGTGCGGAGCGAGCGGGCTGCGCGAACGCCTGCGTGCGCGAGAGCCGCCCTCGGGACGCGTCGGACCCGAGACGGCGCAGCGCGCGGTCGATGCGCGAGCACAGCCGGAGCGGCATGCGTGAGCACGCGGAAGAGCAGTCACGGACGATCACCCCCCAGTTCCGTCCGTTCGCGCTGCACGGTATCCATCGCCGCGCCTTCAAGTCAATCGGGAACGCGCGAGAAATGTGGCGATTTCGCGCGCATCGATTCCGTGCGGGCGTCGCCGCGCGCAGCGGCGGGCGGTAGCCTGCCTCCATGAAGCCCCAGTCGAGGCGTGGGGAGGCGGGCGGCGGCGCGAGCCGCGAGCGCATCTACATCGAGTACGACTCGGTGCGGCGCCCGTTCATGCGCGGGATCCTCGTCCACTCGCTGATGGCCCGTGGGCTGGCGTTCGAGGACGCGTACGCCGCCGCCAACGCGGTGCGCGAGCGACTGCGCGGGCGCAAGTCGGTCACGGTCGAGGACCTCGGCCGTACGCTGCAGGCGATCCTGCGCGAGCGCTCGCTGCCGGAGGACGCCGCGGGCCCGCCGCTCGGACCGTCGATCCGGATCACGACGCCCGGCGGCGCCGCGCCGTTCTCGAAGGGCTTCCTCTCGCAGTCGCTGCTCGCGGCCGCGATCGAGCCGAACGACGCATTCGACGTCGCGCGCGAGATCGAGGGTCAGCTGATCCAGCGCGGCATGCACGACATCGACCGCCGCGAGCTGCGCCGGCTCGCCTTCCACACGCTCGAGCGCCGCTTCGGCGAGCGCACGGCCGAGCGTTACCTCGTCTGGCGCCGTTACCAGGAGCCGGACCGCCCCGTGATCCTGCTGCTCGGCGGCGCGACCGGATCCGGCAAGACCTCGCTCGCGCTCGACGTCGGCCACCGCCTCGGGATCCACCGCGTCATGTCGACCGACGCGATCCGCCAGATCATGCGCATCATGCTCTCGCACGAGCTGGTGCCGGCCATCCACGCCTCCTCGTACGACGCCCACAAGGCGCTCGCGCCGAGCGAGGAGTCGGTGATCGACGGGTTCCTGGCGCAGGCGCGCGTCGTGTCCGTCGGCGTGCGCGCGATGCTCGACCGCGCCGTCGCCGAGAACGCCAGCCAGATCCTCGACGGCGTCTCGATCGTGCCCGGGCTGCTCGACCTCCAGAGCTACGCGGACACCGCGCACGTGATCTTCCTGGTCGTCGCGACGCTCGACGAGAAGGCGTTCCGCGCGCGCTTCGAGTCGCGCGCGCGCACCAGCCACCGCCCGGAGCACCGCTACCTCGAGCACTTCGACGCGATCCTGAGGATCCAGGACTACTTCCTGGAGCTCGCCGACCGCCACGACATCCCGATCGTGGACAACGAGTCGGTGGACGGCTCGGTGCTCTCGATCGTGAAGCACGTCACGGAGACGCTGCGCAAGGCGGGCTCGTTCGACGTCGCCGAGATGCTGGCGTGAAGCGGCGCGCCGCGGCGCTGCTCGCCGCGCTCTGGGTGCTCGGCTGCGGAACGCTCTCGATCAGCGAGGAGCAGGACCTCGCCGAAGAGTTCGAGCGGCAGGTGCGGCGCGAGTACCGCTTCTTCGGCGACGCCGTCACCAACCAGTACGTGGCGCGCATCGGCGACGACATCCTGCGCCAGCTCGGGCCGCAGCCCTTCACGTACAGCTTCCAGGTCGTGGACGACGCGGACATCAACGCGTTCGCCGGGCCCGCGGGCCACATCTACGTGAACACCGGGACGATCCTGCGCGCGCGCAACGTCGCGGAGCTCGCCGGCGTGATCGCGCACGAGATCGGCCACGTCGCGCGCCGCCACATCGCGCAGAACTACGAGAAGCAGCGCACCGCGAGCATCGGGCGGACCGCGGCGGTGATCGGCGCGGGCGTGCTGGGCGGCGGCGCGGCGGCGGGCGCCACCAACCTCCTGACCGGCGTCGGACTGGCCGCCGTGCTGAACAGCTTCGGCCGCGACGCCGAGCGCGAGGCCGACGACTTCGCGGTGCAGGCGCTGCCCGCCGCCGGCTACGACCCGCGCGGTCTGCCGAGCTTCTTCGAGACCTTGATCGCGGAGGGCGGCCCGCGCGTGCCGAAGTTCCTGTCGAGCCACCCCGCGCCCGCCGACCGGCTGCAGACCACGCGCGCCGCGATCGCCGCGCTCGACCTGCCGCCCAACCTGCGCGTCGAGGACGGCGGCCGGCTTGAGATCATCCAGCAGCGCATCCAGCTGCTCGGCGGAGGCCGCAAGCGCACGAGCCGCTGAGCGTGCGGAGGAAGAGCATGGCATCGGCACCGCCGTCGGCGCGAACGCGCGGAGAGCTGCTCGCGTCGGGCTGGCGCAGCCGGCCGCTGCGCGACGAGCTGCGCGAGAACCTGCTCGCGCGCGTGCGCGCCGGGCGCCCGCTCTTCGACGGCATCCTCGGCTACGACGACACGGTCGTGCCGGCGGTGGAGAACGCGCTCCTGTGCGGGCACGACCTCATCTTCCTCGGCGAGCGCGGGCAGGCGAAGACGCGGATGATCCGCCAGCTCGTGTCGCTGCTCGACGAGTGGATTCCGGTGATCGAGGGCAGCGAGATCCACGACGACCCGACGGCGCCCGTCTCGGCGTACGCGCGCCAGCTCGTGGCCGAGCGCGGCGACGACGCGCCCGTCGCGTGGCTGCACCGCGACGAGCGCTACGTCGAGAAGCTCGCGACGCCGGACGTCTCGATCGCGGACCTGATCGGCGACGTGGACCCCGTGAAGGTCGCCGCGGGACGCTCGCTCGGCGACGAGCTCACCATCCACTTCGGCCTGTTGCCGCGCACGAACCGCGGGATCTTCTGCATCAACGAGCTGCCCGACCTGACGGAGAAGGTCCAGGTGGGGCTGTTCAACGTGATGCAGGAGCGCGACGTGCAGGTGAAGGGCTACCGCGTGCGCCTTCCGCTCGACGTGCTGGTCGTCGCGAGCGCCAACCCCGAGGACTACACGAGCCGCGGCCGCATCATCACGCCGCTCAAGGACCGCTACGCGGCGCAGATCCGCACGCACTACCCGCCGACGCGCGAGCTCGAGCTGGCCGTCGTGCTGCAGGAGAGCCGGCTGCCGCGCGCGGACGGCGTCGCGCTCCACGTGCCGCGCTTCGTGCAGGAGATCGTCGCCGAGATCACGCTGCAGGCGCGCGAGAGCGCCGACGTGAACCAGAGCTCGGGCGTCTCGGTGCGCATGTCGATCGCGAACTACGAGACGCTCGCCGCGAACGCGATGCGCCGCGCGCTCCGGCTCGGCGAGCGCGAGGCGGTGCCGCGCATCTCCGACCTCGGCGCGCTCGCGGTGTCGACCGGCGGCAAGCTCGAGCTCGAGTACGCCGGGCAGGAGCGGTCGCCGGCCGACGTGGTCGCGGATCTCGTCCGGCGCGCGACGCGCAAGGTGTTCGACGCGCTGGTGCCGCTCGAGGGGATCGCGAGCGTCGTCGAGGCGTTCGAGCAGGGCTGGAAGGTCGAGGTGTCCGCGGCGATGCCCGCCGCCGAGTACCTCGACGGCCTCGATGCGATCGCCGGCCTGCGCGACGCCGCGGCTCGGCTGGCCGGCGGCGACTCGCCCCCGCGCCTCGCGTCGGCGATCGAGTTCGTGCTCGAAGGCCTCCACCTCGCGAACCGGCTCAACAAGACCGAGCACGCCGGCAACGTGCAGTACGAGCGGCGCCCGGCGTGAAGGTCTGGCGCTACAGCCGCTGGGACGGCACGCAGCAGCCGTTCTCGCTGGACGCGAAGCAGGCGCTCGACGCGCTCGCCGACCTGCTGATGGAAGGGCTCGGCGCGGAGGAAGCGCTGGCCTGGATGCAGCGCGCGGGCTTCGAGCTCGCCGGGCTCGACATGCGCGTGATGGGCGTCGAGGAGCTGCTCGAAGAGCTGCGCCAGCGCGTCCGCGAGCTGGAGCAGCGCTATCGGCTCGACGGCGCGACCGACGCGCTGCGCCGGCGGCTGGACGAGATTCTCGCGCGCGAGGAGCGCGCCCAGCGCGAGCGACACGGCTACGAGTCGCGCCGCATGAACGACTTCCTGGACCGGCGCGACGCGCTGCGGCCGGCAGGCGAGGGCGCGGAGGAGGGCGGGGCGCGCGAGCTGTCGGACGCGATCGAGCGCTTCCGCGACTGGGACTTCGCCGACGCGGCGGCGGGCGAGGACTTCCGCGCGCTGCTGGACGAGCTCGACCGGCTGCGCGCGCTCGAGCGGTTCGCGCGCGAGCGCGGCGCCCGCTTCCGCGGCGGCGAGCGCGCGGACTACGAGACGGCCCAAGGGATCCGCGAGCAGATCGAGGCGCTCGAGCGGCTCGCGCGCGATCTCGCGGCCGGTCGCTTCGAGCCGATCGATCCCGCCGAGCTCGCGGAGCTGCTCTCCGAGAACGCGCTCCGCTCGCTGGTGCTGATTCGCGACCTGCGCGCGTCGCTCGAGCGCGCCGGCTTTCTGCGCGACCGCGACGGCGCGCCCGAGCTGACGCCGCGCGCGATTCGCCGCATCGGCGCGCAGGCGCTCGCCACCGTCTACGGCGCGCTGCGCAAGGGCCGCCCCGGCGCGCACGAGACCGTGCAGCAGGGCATCGCCAGCGCCCGCCCCGACGAGACGCGCCCCTGGCAGTTCGGCGACGCCTTCGACGTCGACGTCTTGAAGTCTTTGCTGAACGCGGTGAAGCGCAGGGCCGCGAGCGCTCCGGCTTCGAACGGGATCTCGTGGACCGAGGCAGACCTCGAGGTCCGCGAGAAGGACTTCCACACCCAGTGCACCAGCGTGCTCCTGCTCGACATGAGCTGGTCGATGTCCTGGGCCGGCCGCTTTCCCGCCGCCAAGCGCGTGGCGATCGCGCTCGACCACCTGATCCGCACGCGCTGGCCGCGCGACCACTTCTTCGTCGTCGGCTTCTCGACGCGCGCCCGCGAGCTGCGCGTGCAGGAGCTGCCCGAGGCGAGCTGGGACATGGGCGAGCCCTTCACCAATCTGCAGGAAGGGCTGATGCTCGCCGAGCGCCTGATCGCGCGGCACCCGAGCCCGAGCGCGCAGGTACTGGTCATCACCGACGGCCAGCCGACCGCGTACTTCCGTGGCCGCGAGCTGCACGTCGAGTGGCCGATGGGGTTCGGCGGCGTGTCGCCGCACGCCGCGGCCGAGACGCTGAAGCAGGTGCGGCGCATCACGCGCCGCGGGGTCACCATCAACACCTTCATGCTCGACGCGGCGCCGGAGCTGGTGTCGTTCGTCGAGCAGATGACGCGCATCAACAAGGGCCGCGCGCTCTACACCCAGCCGTCCCAGCTCGGCTCGTACGTGATGGTGGACTACCTGGCCCACAAGAGGACGCTGAGGAAGTAGTGGCGATCGTCCCGGGCATCGCGCGCCGCGCCGGCGCGAACGTCTCGCGCGCGGCGCGCCTGCTCGCGGCGCGCGCCGTGCTCGGCCGCCGCGCGCCGTTCTGGGTGCTGCTGCGGCTCGAGCCGCCGCTCGAGGAGGTGCAGGGCCCGCGCCTCCCGTT
>QEVM01000239.1 GCA_003576805.1 Pseudomonadota bacterium
CGCGCGCGGCCCGCGGCGGTACGGGCCGAGGCCGTGACCGGGCGCGGCGCGTGGCCGGCGCGCGTCGGCGTCGCGATGACGCCCGCGGTGCGCGCCGCGCAGGAAGCCGGCGTCGAGCACGCCGTGCTCGCGTACGAGCACGACCCGGATGCCGAAGCGTACGGCGAGGAGGCGGCGCGCGCGCTCGGCGTGCCGCCGGCGGAGGTCTTCAAGACGCTCGTCGCGAAGACCGACGCCGGCCAGCTCGTCGTCGCGGTCGTGCCGGTCGCGCAGCGCCTCGATCCGAAAGCGCTCGCGGCGGCGCTCGGCGCCAAGCGCGTCGAGCTCGCGCCGCCCGCCGAGGCCGAGCGCGCGACGGGCTACGTCGTCGGCGGCATCAGCCCGCTCGGCCAGAAGCGGCGGCTGCCGACCGTGATCGACGCGAGCGCGCTCGCGCACGCTCGCATCCACGTCTCCGCGGGCCGCCGCGGACTGGAGATCCGGCTCGCGCCGGCGGATCTCGTGCGCCTCGTCGCCGCGACGACTGCGCCGATCGCGCGCTGACGGCGCACGCTTTGTAGAGCTTGCCGGCCCGCGCGCGCGGCGCGCCTCCGATGCGGTCGCGGGCGCTGGCACCGCGCTTGCTCTCGTCGGATGCGGGAGGACCCGCCATGCCCAGGCTCGGCTACAAGCTGATGACCGAGGAGCTCGGTCCGCGCGAGCTCGTGACCTGCGCCGTGCGCGCCGAAGAGGCGGGCTTCGAGTTCGCCGCGATCTCCGACCACTTCTTCCCGTGGCTCGACGAGCAGGGCCACTCGCCGTTCGCGTGGAGCGTGCTCGGCGCGATCGCGACGGCCACCGAGCGCATCGGCCTGATGACCGCGGTCACGTGCCCCACGCTCCGCTACCACCCGGCGATCGTCGCGCAGGCGGCGGCGACCGTCTCGCTGCTCTCGAACGGGCGCTTCCGCCTCGGCCTCGGCTCGGGCGAGCGGCTCAACGAGCACGTCGTCGGCGGCGGCTGGCCGTCGGTGCAGATCCGCCAGGAGCTGCTCGAGGAGGCGGTGGACATCATCCGCCTGCTCTTCGAAGGCCGCATGGCGTCGTACGAGGGCCAGCACATCCAGCTCGAGTCGGCGCGGCTCTTCGACCTGCCCGACGCGCCGCCCGAGATCCTGCTCGCGGCCGGCGGGCCGCAGGCCGCGCGCATCGCGGCCGAGAAGGCCGACGGGCTGGTCGCGTCCGAGACCGATCCGGACCTGGTGTCGGTCTACCGCGACGCCGGCGGCGACGGCCCCTGCTACGTCGAGGTGTCGATGTGCTGGTCGCAGTCCGAGGACGAGGCGCGCGAGACGCTGCACCGCTACTCGCGCTGGAGCGGGCTCGGCTGGAGCGTGCTCGCGGAGCTGCCGACGCCGCGCGCCTTCGACGAGGCCTCGCAGTCGGTGCGTCCGGAGGACGTCGCCGAGGACACGCCGCACGGCCCCGACACGACGCGCTACGTCGAGGCGATCGGCGAGGCGATCGACGCGGGCTTCGATCACGTCGTGCTGCACCAGGTCGGCCCGAAGCAGTCCGACTTCCTGCGCTTCTTCGAGCAGGAGCTGATGCCCGCCGTGCGCACGCAGCTGCGGCCGTTCGCGGAGGAGGAGCGCGCTACGTCCTGACGGCGGGCGGCGATCAGCGCCCGCGGTACTTCGGCTCGCGCTGCTCGGCGCGCGCGGCCTTCAGCTCGGCGTAGTCGCGCGACGCGAACACCATCGACTGCGTGACCGCCTCTTCCTCGATCGAGCGCTGCACGGGCGGGTTCGCCATGCGGCCGAGCGTGCGGCGGAACATCTTCACGGTGAAGGCGGGCGCCTTCGCGATCTGGTGCGCGATCTCGAGGCAGGTCTCGTCGAGCTTCTCGTCCGGCACGACGCGCGACACCACGCCGTGTGCGAGCGCCTCGCGCGCGTCCATGATGCGGCCGGTCAGCGCCAGGTCCGCGACGAGCCCGTGGCCCGCCATCTGGAAGAGGCGCGCGGTGCCGCCCGAGTCGGGCACGACGCCGTGCAGCACCTCGGGCAGGCGCATCTTCGCGCTCTCGCCGGCGATGCGCAGGTCGCACAGCAGCGCGCGCTCGAACGAGCCGCCGATCACCCAGCCCTTCAGCGCCGCGACGATCGGGCAGGGCAGGCTGAAGAACTGCTGCGTGCCGGCGTGGCCGCGCTCGATGAACTCGAGGTCGGTGACGTCCTCCGTGCGCACGCCGAGCTCGCTGGTGTCGCGGCCCGACGAGAACGACTTGCCGTTGCCGCGCCAGACGACGCAGCGCAGGCCCTCCTTGTGGTGCAGCTCGCCGAGCAGCTCCCACAGGCGCGCGTCCATCTCGTTGTTCGCGGCGTTGTGCCGGTCGGGCCGGTTGTTCGAGAGGATCGCCACGGGCCCGTCGTACTCGAGCGTGATCGTGTCGCTGCTCATCATCTCCCCTTGAACACGGGTGCGCGCTTCTCGCCGAACGCGGCGACGGCTTCGACGTAGTCTTCCGTCTGGGCGCCGGCCACCATCCGCTCGGCCTCGGCGTCGAGGATCGACTCGAGCGGCTCGGTCACGGCGCGGTTCAACGTCTGCTTCATGGAGCGGAGCGCGACCGGCGGCCCGGCGGCGATTTGCCTCGCCCAGGCGAGCGCGGCCTCCGCGAGCGCGGCGTCGGGCACGACGCGGTTCACGAGGCCGAGCGCCAGACACGTCGCGGCGTCGACGCGCTCCGCGGTGAACATCAGCTCGCGCGCCTTCGCGGTGCCGGCGAGGCGCGTCAGGAACCAGCTCGCGCCGTAGTCGCCCGAGAGGCCGAGGCGGGCGTAAGCGGTCGTCACGAACGTGCTCTCGGCGGCGATGCGCAGATCGCACGCGAGCGCGAGCGCGAAGCCGGCGCCGGCGGCCGGGCCGGGCAGCGCGGCGAGCGTCGGCTTCTCGAGCCGGTGCAGCGCGAGCGGGATGCCGTGCTCCCAGCGGAGCTGGCGCTCGCGCTCCTCGGGCGACGGCAGCTTGCCGTCGCGCGCCATCTGCTTGGTGTCGCCGCCCGCGCAGAAGCCCGCGCCGGCGCCCGTCAGCAGCACGCAGCCGACGTCGGCGTTCGCGCCGAGCGCCGGGATGCAGCGCACGAGCGCCTGCTTCATCTCGAGCGTCAGCGCGTTGCGCGCGTCGGGGCGATTGAGCGTGACGACGCCGACGCGATCCTCGATGCGGCAGAGAATCTGGTCGGTGCCGGTGTCGATCGACTGCACGCGCCGCCTCCGCTGCGGGAGGCTATCACGGAGTCGATTGACGCCCGCCGCGCGCGCCGGGACACTGCGCGGGCCGCAGCGAGGAGTGAAAGAGGATGGGACTTCCCGAGCCGCCCGATCTCGGCGCCGCCGCGCTCGCGCCGGGCAGCTACGCGGGACAGGCCGTCGTCGTGACGGGCGGCGGCACCGGGCTCGGCAAGGCCATCGCGCTCGAGTTCGCGCGGCTCGGCGCGGCGGTCGCGGTCGTGTCGCGCGGCGAGGAGCACCGCGCCGCCGGCGTCGCGGCGATCGAGGCGCTCGGCGCGCGCGCGCTCGGCGTCGCGTGCGACGTCCGCCAGCCGGACGCGATCGCAGCGGCGTTCGGCGAGATCGAGGCGGCGTTCGGGCTGCCGTCGGTGCTCGTCAACAACGCGGCGGGCAACTTCCCGGCGCCCGCCGAGGACCTCTCGCCGAACGGCTGGCGCACGGTCGTCGACATCGTGCTCAACGGCACCTTCTTCTGCTCGCGCGAGTTCGCGCGCCGCCACATCGCGGCGGGATCGCCCGGCGCGATCCTCAACATCGGCGCGTCGTACGCGTGGACCGGCGGCCCGGGCTTCGCGCACTCGTCCGCGGCGAAGGCGGGCGTGAAGAACATGACCGAGACGCTCGCCGTCGAGTGGGCGCCGTACGGGATCCGCGTGAACGGCCTCGTCCCCGGCCTCTTCCCGCACCAGGACGAGGCCCCGCACATCGTCGGCGGCGTGCCCGAGCGCGGCGAGAACGAGGGCGCGCGCCAGCCCGCCGGCCGCGTCGGCCGCCCGCGCGAGATCGGCTGGGCGGCGACCTTCCTGTGCTCGCCGTTCGCGAGCTACGTGACCGGCGCGACGCTCGCGTGCGACGGCGCCAACTGGCAGCGCCGCGCGATGCTCCAGCCGGAGTTCACGCCGATTCGCGAGCAGCTCGGCAAGGGGCCGTTCACGGGTTGACGGGATCGCGGTGGTCTTCGCGGTGCGGCAAGCGCCGCCGCGATCACGGCGCGGCGGCGCTCCGCAGCCGCCGCGCGGCGCGCGACGGGAAGAACGCGAGCCACTCCGCGATCGCGGTGCCGAGCGCCAGCAACGACACGAGGCCGACGAGCGCGGGCGGCAGCTCGTAGCGACCGGCGAGCTGCGCGGCGAGATGGACGGCGGCGATCGCGGCGATCGCGAGCGATCCGGCGCCCCAGAGCAGCATGCGGATCGCCACGTCGGCCGGTGCGAGCCCCATGCGCGCGCGGCGGCGCAGCGCGCGCTGGTAGTGCAGCGGCTCGGCGCTGGCCCATGCGTAGGCGACGAGCAGGCCGACGTTCGGCGCCCAGCGCCCGAGCCAGCCGCGCGCGCCCGCATCGACGCCGGCGACGTGCAGCCACCACGAGCCCGCGATGCCGAGCACGAGCCAGGCCGCCAGCGCCGCGAGCGCGATCTGCGCGGAGCGGCGGCCGGGACGGAACACGCGCGCCGTGAAGAGTCCCACGAAGAGCGCGCCGGCGGAGATCGAGGTGACGCCGACGAACGACCCGAAGCGATCCCACGGCTCGGGCACGAGCCGCAGGGATTCGGAGGCGAGCAGCAAGCCGTATCCCACGAAGCCGGCGAGCAGGAAGTTGAGTCCCATGGCCCACTCCGGGAGCAGGCGCGTGCGCCTGGCGAGCGCGAGCAGCCGCAGGCCGAGCACGAGGCTCACCGCGAGGAAAGAACCGAAGCCGAGGAGCCCGAGAAGCTCGATCACGTGCATGCCCTCCCGAGCCCCCTTTCGGCACGGCGGCCCCGCTGCACCAGTCGCAATGCGCAGCGCGCCGCGGAACTTCGCGGCTTTCCCGGTCCGTGGAGAGCCGCCGCCGGGTGATATGGCAGCATGGCGGCATGCCGGCGGCGGTCTCGACCTTCGTGGGGCGCGACGCAGAGCTCGCGCAGCTCGCCGGCGCGCTCGTGCGACACCGAATCGTGACGATCGTCGGCCCCGGCGGCATGGGAAAGACGCGGCTCGCGACGGAGGCGTGCGCGCGCCTGGCCGACCGCTTCCCGGGCGGCGTGCTGCGCAGCGAGCTGGCGCAGGTGTCGCCGCGCGCCGAGATCGGCGACGAGGTCGCGGGCGCCCTCGGCTTTCCGTCGCTCGAGGCGCTGCTGGTGGGGCTCGGCGACGCGCCGGCGCTGCTGCTGCTCGACAACTGCGAGCACGTGCTGGCGGCCGCGCGGCGGCTCGGCGCGCGGGTGCTCGACGCGTCACCGCGTTTGCGCCTGCTCGCGACGAGCCGCGAGCCGCTCGCGCTCGACGGCGAGCAGGTGCTCGTGCTCGGCCCGCTCGCGCTGCCGCAGAGCAGCGACCCGCGCGACCTCGAGAGCGCGTCGGCGACGCGGCTCTTCGAAGATCGCGCGCGCGGCGCGGGCGCTTCGCTCGACGCGTCGCCCGCCGAGCTGGCCGCGCGCGCCGAGCTGTGCCGCCGCCTCGACGGCGTCCCGCTCGCGATCGAGCTCGCCGCGGCGCGCGCGCGCTCGCTGACGAGCGTCGAGATCCTCGCGCTGCTCGGCCGCCGCTTCGATCTGCTGGCGCGCCGCGAGCCGGTGGGGCTTGCGCGCCACCGCAGCCTGCGCGCAGCGATCGACACCAGCTACGAGCTGCTCGACGCCGGCGAGCAGCGCTTCTTCCGCGCGCTCGGCGTGCTCGGCGGGCCGTTCTCCGCGGCGCTCGCGCACGCGGTGGCGGCGCCGGAGGGCGCCGACGCGCTCGCCACCGTCGACCTGCTCGCGCGCCTCGTGGACCGCTCGCTCGTCGTCGCCGAGGCGGCGGGCGGCGCGACGCGCTACCGGCTGCTCGACTCGCTGCGCGACTACGCGGCCGAGCGCGCGCGCGACGCCGGCGAGTGGGACGCCGACGCCGACCGCTTCGTGCGCGCGATGCTCGCCGAGGCGGACGCGATCGTCGCGACGGGCAGCGTGCGCTGGACCAGCGAGCTGCTGGCTCGCGTGCTGGCGCACTTCGACGCGATCGCCGCCGCCATCGAGCGGGCGATCGAGGTCGACGCGGACGCCGCGCGCGCGCTGCGTCTGCTGCTGCCGCTCTGGGCCGCGACGCACCAGGGCCGCGCCAGCGAGGTCGCGGCCGCGGGCGAGCGCGTGCTCGCGCGCTGGCCGGCGGGCG
>QEVM01000240.1 GCA_003576805.1 Pseudomonadota bacterium
TGGTGTGTTATCAGCGGCTTGGCCAGGAGGCAGAGGCCGTCAAGTTATACCGCCGCTGCCGCTCTGTTCTGCTACGGACTGCCGCTCGCCGCGCTCGCGATCCTCGCCGCGGTGTCCGCCGCCGACGCGCGCAGCGCGGCGTTCTGCCTCGCGGCCGCCGCCGCGCTCGCGGCGCTCGGCGTCGCGCCCGCCTGGAGCGTGTGCCTCGCGATCGGCGGCCGCCACGCGGGCGTCGTCTCCGGCGCGATGAACACCTTCGGCAACCTCGGCGGCGCGGCGAGCCCCGTCGTGGTCGGGCTGTGCCTCGACGCGTGGAAGGACTGGGACACGCCGCTCTACACCGTCGCCGCGCTCTACGGCGCGGCGGCGCTGTGCTGGCTCGCGATCGACCCGCGCACGCCGCTCGAGGCCGCGCAGGCGCCGCTCGCCGACGTCGCGTAGAGCCGCCCGCGCGACTTCTACAAACGAGCGCGCGCCGCGCCGCCTGCGCTCCGTGTCTCGCTCGCAGGCGTGGCACATCCGATGCAGTCGCCAGCGGCAGCTGCGCCGTCCGCGCGGCGGCGCAGCGAGGAGATGGTCGCCATGGCAGACACCGCCCTGAACCGCACCTCGAACGGCGGCGCGCTCGACATGGTCGCGCTGCTGCTCGTCGTGATCGGAGCGCTCAACTGGCTGCTGGTCGGCGCGTTCGAGTTCGACCTCGTCGCGGCGATCTTCGGCGCGATGAGCGCGCTCTCGCGCATCGTGTACGTGCTGGTCGGGATCGCCGGGATCTACCTGCTGGCGCGCGCCCTCGCGCGGCGCGGCCGCGTCGGACCCGAGCCCGCGCACATCCGGACCTGAGCCCGGCCGCGTGACCGGCCGAGGCGGCGCCGCCGTCTCGGCCGGCGCGCACCCGTCCGCTCCGCGCTCGACCCGCGCGTTCTCCTCCGCGCGCGGCGCACGACACGAGCGCCTGTAGAGCGCCTGTAGCGCGACCGCTTCTCACACGCGTTCGCGATCGTCTCCGATCTGCGTCGCACGCGCGGCGCTGCGCGACACGCGCGCGCTGCGCATCCGGTGCCGCTGCGCTCCGGCGTATCCGCACGAGCGCCGTGATCGCGCAAGCGACACGCGTCCGGTTCGGACAGCGCAGCGTCATACGCGTTTCCGATCAGCAGGTATAAAGCCGCCCAACTCTGGGAAGGGGGTCGTTCATGGCACTTCGCGGCCATGCACGCCGGTGGACGGCGTGTGTCTTCGTTGCAATCGGAACGTCATTTCTCGGCTCGATCGGAGAAGCGCAAGCGGCGCCGCGCTGGTCGCTGGCGTGGCGCAGCGGCTTCGAGAACGGGTGGCCCGGCGAGTGGTTCCCGTGGGACAACGGCACGTATTCGGCGAACGGCACGATGCCGGCGGGGAGCACGTCGGCGTGGACGATCGTGTCGCGCGGGAGCGGCCATCCCGTGCGCTCCGGCGATCGCGCGTACCGCGGCTGGGTGACGGGCGCGTCGAGCTCGAGCCACCGGCCGTATCCGGGGCTCAGCACGGGCGACGGCGGCAGCACGCCGCCCGCGATCGCATCGCCGATCGTGAACACCTTCTGGGTGTGGCTCGACACCGACTACAACGCGCTCAGCCCGAGCGACTGGATCTCGCTCGGCACCTGGGGCAACAACACCGACTGGATCGTGCACACGCTCAGCGTGCGCGACCGCCGGCTCGAGTTCGCGCACACGGTGCCGTTCGCGGGGCAGTACATCGGGCCGCAGCCGATGCCGACGTTCCCGCTGCGCCGCTGGGTGCGGATCACGGCGTACATCGAGTACAACGGCTCGATCGGCAACGTGCGGGTGTGGCAGGACGGCGTGCCGATGCTGCGCGGCGACTGGACGCAGCGGCCCGGCACGACGCTGCGCCGCGCGCACTGGGGCCTGTACGCGAACGGCGCGGTGCGCAGCGCCAACATGTACAACGACGACGTCTCGGTGTGGACGCTGAGCGAGCGCATCACCGACTTCAGCCGCGAGCCGCGCCCGCCGCAGACCGGCTGCGGCGGCGGCTACGAGGGCGGCGTCGCCGCGACGGGCGCCTGCGCGATGGCGACGGGCCTGCGCCGCCGCGTCCGGCGATCGCGCGCAGCCGCGTAGCCGGGCGGGAGCTCGCTCGCCTGCGGCTCGCGTCGCGGCGCGGGCTCGGTGCGCCGGAGCGCGCACCGAGCCCGCCTCGCGCGCCGCGTCGGCCTGCGTCTCGCGGGGCCTGAGGGCATCTGCGATGCTGCGCCGACACGCCCCGCGAGGTTCCCGATGATCAAAGGCTACGCCGGCCGCGTGCTCGAAGTGGATCTGGAGAGCCGGCGCTTCGCGTTCCAGCCGCTCGACGAGGAGACGGCGCGGCTCTACGTCGGCGGCAAGGGCTACGGCACGCGCCTGCTCTACGACCGCACCGAGGCGGGCATCGACCCGCTCGGTCCGGAGAACCCGCTGATCTTCGCGACCGGGCCGCTGAACGGCTCGGTCGCGCCGCAGAGCAATCGCTTCGCGGTGATCTGCAAGAGCCCGCTGACCGGCGGCATCGGCAACGCGACCTGCGGCGGCTCGTTCGCGCTCGGCCTGAAGAAGGCCGGGATCGACATCCTCGTGATCACGCGGCGCGCCGAGCGGCCCGTGCGGCTCGAGATCGACGGCGACCGCGACGCGGTCGAGTTCGTCGACGCCGGCGATCTCTGGGGCAAGGGCACCTACGCGACGCAGGAGCTGCTGCCCAAGCGCTTCTACCACGCGGTGATCGGGCCGGCCGGCGAGAACCTCGTCCTGTACGCCGGCATCGTTTCGAACGAGCGCATCGCGGGCCGCACCGGCGTCGGCGCGGTGATGGGCTCGAAGCGGCTGAAGGCGGTCTCCGTCAAGGGCTCGCGCAAGCTCGAGATGGACGACCCCGAGGCGTTCAAGAAGTACACGAAGCACGTGCGCGAGCTGTTCGCGGACCATCCGGTGCTCGGCTCCTCGATGAAGCGCTTCGGCACCGGCGGAATCGTCAACACCACGAACGCCCGCAACATCCTGCCGACGCGCAACTTCCAGAAGGGCCACTTCGCGGACGCGATGCAGATCTCGGGCGAGTGGACCGAGGACCACGAGCTCAAGGGCGTGAAGACGAGCTGCATCCACTGCCCGGTGACGTGCGGGCGCGACGTCGAGGTGCCCGGCCACGGCGTCGTCAAGGGCCCCGAGTACGAGACGCTCGCGCTGATGGGCTCGAACCTCGAGATCGCCGACATCAAGAAGGTGAACGAGTGGAACTTCCACGCCGACGACCAGGGCATGGACTCGATCTCGCTCGGCGCGGTGCTCTCGTTCGCGATGGAGCTCGGCGAGCGCGGCATGCTCGCGACGAAGCTCCACTTCGGCGACCCCGCCGGCATCACCGAGCTGATCCAGGACATCGGCCACCGCCGCGGGCTCGGGGCCGATCTCGCCGACGGCGTGAAGCGCATGGCCGAGAAGTACGGCGGCCACGCCTTCGCGATGCACGTGAAGGGGCTCGAGCTGTCGGCCTACGACCCGCGCGGCTCCTACGCGCAGGGCGTCGAGTACGCGACCACCAACCGCGGCGGCTGCCACGTGCAGGGCGCCTCGATGTATCTCGAGTCGGTCGGGCCGCTCACGATCAATCCGCAGAACCTGCGCCTCAAGGCCGACATCCCGGTCGTGCAGCAGAACCTCGCGTGCGCGATCAACTCGATGGTGCTCTGCATCTTCACCACCTACGGGATGATCCCGAAGGCCGTGCACGAGATGGACCCCGACTCCTTCCTGCACCGCTCGCTGCGCTTCGCGCTCGAGCACACGCCGGGCGCGCTGCTGCGCGGCGCGATGAGCGTGAAGGGCAAGCCCATGATGTGGTTCGAGAAGTGGCTCACCTACATCACGGGCACGACGTTCTCGTCGGGCCACCTGCAGGAGATCGGCGCGCGCATCTTCAACCTCGAGCGCATGTACAACCTGCGCGAAGGCCTCACGGCGAAGGACGACACGCTGCCGCCGCGCATGCTGCACGAGCCGATCTTCCCGGACCAGACGAGCGGCCACCCGCTCGATCAGCTCCTGCCGCGCTACTACCGAAACCGCGGCTGGGACGCCGACGGCGTGCCGACGCGGCGCACGCTCGAGCGCCTCCAGGTGCGGGTGTAGCGATGGCCGTCGTCGTCCAGCTCACCTACGAGATGGGCAAGACGCTCGGCGCGCCGCGCATCGAGATCGAGGGCGCGCGCACCGTCGCGGACGTGCTGCGCGCCACGCGCGAGCGCTTCGGCGCCGAGGCGGCGCGCTTCGACCAGCTCGCGCGCGTCACCGCGGTCGCCGTGAACGGCGTCCTCGCCAGCTACAAGCGCGGCCAGAAGACGGCCGTCGCCGACGGCGACACGGTCGCCTTCGTGAAGGCGGCCGCGGGCGGATGAGCGGGGAGGGCGGGCCGGTCCCGCTCGGATCGTCCGCCTGATGCACGTCACCGACTTCCTCGTCGTCGCGTGCCTGCTGCTCGCGCTGACCGGCGCGTCCGTGCTGCTCTCGCGCCGGCTCGGGCTCGGCTCCGTGCTCGGCTTCCTCGCCGTCGGCGTCGCGGTCGGCCCGTATACGGCGGGCTTCGTGCTCTCGCGCGACGTCGAGCTGCTGCGCGAGTTCACCGAGCTCGGAATCGTGCTGCTGCTCTTCGGGCTCGGTCTCGAGATGGCCCCGGGCAAGCTGTGGTCGATGCGGCGCGCGCTGTTCGGGCTCGGCAGCGCGCAGATGCTCGTGACGGGCGCTGCGATCGCGCTGGGCGTCTGGCTGCTCGGGCTCCGGGAAGACGGGAACACGGGATGGGCGGGCCCCGCAACGATCGGCATGGGCCTTGCGCTCTCGTCCACGGCGCTCGTCACGCAGCTCCTGCACGAGCGCGGCGAGCTCGCCTCCGAGCACGGGCGCAGCGCGTTCGCCGTGCTGCTGCTGCAGGACCTCGCGGTGATTCCGCTGCTCGCGCTCGTGCCGGTGCTCGCGCCGGGCGGGGAGGAGCTCGAGGACGCGGCGGCCTCGGGCACGTCGCTGCTGGTCGCGCTCTCCGTGCCCGCCGCGCTCTACGCCGCCGGCCGCTTCGTCGTTCCGCCGCTGCTCTCGCTCTGCGCGCACGCGCGCAGCTTCGAGGCGTTCGCGATGGTCTCGCTGCTCGCCGCGCTGGGCGCCGCGCTGGTCGCGGCGACGAGCGGCCTGTCGATGGCGCTCGGCGCGTTCGTGGTCGGCGTCGGGCTCTCGCAGTCGCGCGTGCGCCTGCAGGTGGAGGCGGTGCTCGAGCCGGTGCGTTCGTTCCTGATGGGCGTGTTCTTCTTCGCGGTCGGCATGTCGATCGACGTCCAGCTCGTGCTGGCCGAGGCGCCCGCCATCGCCTTCGGCGTGACGGCCCTGTTCGCCGCGAAGATCGCGATCCTGCTCGGGCTCGGTCTCGCGTTCGGGCTCTCGCGCGCGGCCGCGATCCGCACCGGCTTCCTGCTCGGGCAGGGCGGCGAGTTCGGCTTCGTGCTGTTCGCGGCGGCGGGCGCGGCCGGCGTCGTCGGGCCGACCGAGCGCGCCATGGTGCTCGTCTCGATCGCCGTCTCGATGGCCGCGACGCCGCTGCTGGCGCGCGCCGGCGAGGCGCTGGCGCGGCGCGTCGAGCACCGCGAGCGCGTGCGGGGCGCCGCCGATCCGCTCGCCGCGCGCCACCGCGCGCGGCCGGTGATCGTCGCCGGCTACGGCCGCGTCGGCCGGCTCGTGTGCCTGCTGCTCGAGAAGTGCGACGTGCCGTTCTTCGCGGTGGACCGCGACCCCGAGCGCGTCGCCGTCGGCCGGCGCGACGGCCGCGACGTCCACTTCGTGTCGCTCGGCGACGCGGCGTCGCTCGCGGCGGCGGGCGTCGACCGCGCCGCCGCGGTGGTCGTCACCTTCGACGACTTCGCGCAGACCGAGCGGCTCGTCGCGGCGCTGCGGGAGTTCCATCCCGAGATCCCGCTGCACGTGCGCGCGCGCGACCTCGCGACGCGCGACCGGCTGCTCGCCGACGGCGCCACCGCCGCCGTGCCCGAGGCGGTCGAGGGAAGCCTGCACCTCGGCGCGGAGGTGCTGCGCACGTTGCAGGTGACGGAGGACGACGTGCTGCGGCTGCTCGACGCGGTGCGCGCCGACGACTACGCCTGGATGCGCTAGTTGTGCTCCTGAAATTGCTGCTGGCACGGCGCGTGCGATGTGGACCGGCATGCTGCCGCACGACTCGACCGCCGCACCGCCGTTCTGTCCGAACCCCGCCTGCGATTTCCACCTGGATCCGCGTGGTTGGCGCTGGAAGCGCAATGGCCACTTCGTCCGGCGCGCCGCTCCGCGACGCATTCAGCGGTACGTCTGTGCACGCTGCGGCCGC
>QEVM01000241.1 GCA_003576805.1 Pseudomonadota bacterium
ATCGAAGCGCGCCCAGGCGGCGAACGGCCGCACGCCGGCCGCGTCGTTGGCGGCCACCGCGCGCTCGAGCAGCGCGACGCCCGCGTCGACGTCGCCGCTCGCGCACGCGGCGAGCCCGGCGTAGCGCGCGACCGAGCCCCAGCCGTTCGCGCCGATGCCGAACACGACGTGGCGGTCGGCGCACGCGCGCAGGCCCGGCAGCACGGCGGCCGCGACGGCGGCGTCGCCGAGGCGCGACGCCACGTACGCCGCCACCG
This sequence comes from Pseudomonadota bacterium, assembly GCA_003576805.1. Taxonomy (GTDB): domain Bacteria; phylum Myxococcota_A; class UBA9160; order UBA9160; family PR03; genus PR03. Next base: position 258 of record QEVM01000241.1, read on the forward strand.
CGAGCGTCGCGACGTGGAAGCCGTCGCGCGGCACGCGCGCCGCGCCGGACGCGAACGGCGCCACGAGCTGGCGCGCCTCGTCGGAGCGCTGCTGCTCGACGCACAGCAGCGCCAGCGTCGCGCGCCACAGCCAGAAGTCGGGGAGGAGCTGGACCACGAAGCGCACGACGGCCTCGGACTCGGCGAGGCCGCCGCGCTCGAGGCGCAGCGAGAGGCGCGTCGCCTCCCACGACTGCGCGGTGAGCGGCCGCAGCGCCGCGAGCGGGCCGGCGTCGTCCTCGGCGAGCGCCGCGGCCAGCTCGTCGTAGCGTCCGCGCAGCGCCGCCAAGGTGTGTTGCACGAAGCGCGCGTGCAGCCGGAAGAGCGGCAGGCGCCACTCGGCGCAGCGCTTGGCGAGCCGCGCCGACGCCGCCTCCGCCTCGGAGAGACGGCCGGCCTCGAGCAGGTCCGCCACGCGCGAGAGCTCGCACTCGAGCACGAGCCGGTGCTCGCCCGCGCTCGCCGCGAGCGCGTGCGCCTCGTCGAGCAGGACGAGGCGGTCGGCGGGCTCGCTGTCGGGGCCCCACGTCGCGTAGTGGCGGGCGATCAGCGCCACCGCGAGCGGCACCGGCGCGCCGAGGCGTCGCGCGCGCTCGACCGCCTCGTCCGCCAGCGCGCGCCGGCGCTCGGCGCCGCCGCTGAAGAGCAGCGCCGACGCGAGCCGCGCGAGCAGGCTGACGCGCAGCGGCGAGTCCTCCGCGGGCAGCGCGCGCAGCGCCTCTTCGGCTTGCACCAGGAAGCCCTGGTCCGCGTTGCCCATGTCGACGCCGAGCGGCTCCGATCCGAGCGCGGCCTGCGCCAGCGCCGCGTGGTCGCCGAGCGCGCGCGCGAGACGCGCGGCGGTCTCGTACGTGGCGGTCGCCGCGGGCAGGCCCGCGTGCGACTGCGCGCGCGCGAGCTCGAGCAGGAGCTGCAGGCGTTCGGGCTCCTCGCCGCCGGCGATCGCGAGCGCGTCGAGCGCCTGCGCGAGATGTCCCGCCGCCTCCTCCCACGCGCGCGCCGCGAACGCCTGTCGCCCCGCGCGCACCGACCAGCGCGCCGCGCGCTCGCCTTCGCCGAGCGGAGCGGCGCGGAAGAAGTGATAGGCGAGCTCCGCGGCGGGCGGCTCAATGCTCGTCTCGTGCACGCGCTCGAGCGCGTGCGCCGCGCTGCGGTGCAGCTCGGCGCGCGCCAGGGGACCCAGGTCCGCGTAGAGCGTCTCGGGGATCAGCGCGTGCACGAAGCGGTAACGGGTCGGCGTCGCGGCGACCGGCTCCACGAGACCCATCGAGGCCGCGGCGCCGAGCCGCTCGAGCGCGACGGCCGGCGCCGCGCCCGTGGCGGCGCACAGCGCCGGCAGCTCGAACTCGTGGCCGAACACGGCGGCCGCCGTGACGAGCGCACGCGCGTCCGGCTCGAGCGGATGCAGGTGGCGGCGGATCACCTCGCGCACGGTCTCGGGCAGCTCGACCGCGCTCGCGGCGCCGGCGAGATCGCCGCGTGCGCGGATCAGGCGCACCGTCTCGTCGATGAAGAAGGGATTGCCGCGCGTGAGGCGCAGGATCGAGTCGAGCAGCGCGGGCGCGACGCGCGTTCCGGCGAGCTGCTCGACGAAGCGGTCGGCCTCTGCGCGGCCGAGGCCGTCGAGGTCGACGCGGTCGGCGATGCGCGCGTAGCGCGCCGCGCTCGGCGCCTCGCGCGAGTCGGGCGGGTCGCGGTGCGTCCCGAGCACGACGAGACGGCTCGCGCGCAGCTCGGGCGCCAGGTACGCGAGCACCTCGAAGCTGCTCGGGTCGGTCCACTGGAGGTCGTCGAGGAACACGAGCAGCGGCTCGTGCGCGGCCGCGCGCAGCAGCGTCGCGGCGATCGCGTCGAGCAGGGCGAAGCGCTGCTCGACCGGGTCCGCGGGCGGCGGCTCGGGCGCCGGAGGCAGGAGCGGCGCGAGCGCGGGCAGCACGCGCGCGAGCACCCAGCCTTCGGATCCGACCGCGGCGCGGAGCGGCCCGGCGTCGAGCCCGCCGAGGAGATCGCGCAGCACGCGTCGCCACGGCAGGAACGCCGGTGCGCCGGGCTGCTCGACGCAGCGCGCGCGCAGCACGCGCCGAGCCGGGAGGCCGGCGCGCGCGATCGCCTCCTCGGCGACCGCCGTCTTCCCGATCCCGGGCGCGCCGGTGATCAGCGCCAGGCGGCCATGTCCGCGCTCCCCCTCGCGAATCCAGCCGACGAGCGTTGCGACCTCGGCGTCGCGCCCGACGAAGACCCGCCCCCCCGAACGCCGTTCACTGCCATTGAACGCCTGCTCGGCGGGAGCCGGAGATGCCGCCGGGGCAGCGTCCGGGCCGTTTCCCACTCGCTCCACGGGCGCGGAGTCTACGGGATGCAGGACTGGTTCTTCATCGAAGCGCGGCGATTCGCCGCGGAGGCGCTCGGGCTCGACGGCGCGGCGATCGAGCGCGCGGCGCGCAGCGGCGCCGCGGGCTCCGATCGCCTGGCGGCGCTCGGAGCGGTCGTCGACGCGCTCGCCGCCGCGAGCGGGCTCGACCGCGCCACCCTGCTGCGCCGCTTCGGCGCGACGCTCTTCGGGCGGCTCGCCGCGCTCTTTCCGGTCTTCTTCGTGGGCGAGCGTTCGGCGCTCGACTTCCTCGCCGGCTTCGAGCGCCAGGTGCACGACGAGCTGCGCCGCCTCGACCCGCGCCTCGACCCGCCGCGCATCGAGTGTCTGCGGCCGAGCGCGGATCGCGTCGAGCTCGTCTACCGCTCGCCGCGCGGACTCGGCGACCTCGCGCACGGCCTCGTCGCGGGCTGCATCGCCTGGTTCGGCGACGACCTCGAGCTCGAGCGTCGCGAAGACGCCGCGACCGGCGCGCTCCACTTCGTCGTGTCGGAGCGCGCGGCGTTCGCGGCGCGCGGCTGAACGGCGTTCGCGGCGACTGAACGCCCTCCCGGTGAACGCGTCGGCCGCGACGGCCGCACGACGAACCAGGAGGAACTCCCGTGTCCCGCCGAATCCACTTCGCCTTGCTGGCCTGCGCGCTCCTCGTCGGAGCCGCTTGCAAACCCGCGCTTCCGCAGGCGCCGCCGCCCGCCGGCCGCTTCTTCCTGCACGAGCCCGTGTTCGGGCGCGAGATCGCGCCGCAACAGCTCGTGATCGACGCCGCGGGCTGGGTGCACGTCGCCGGCATCTGCGGCGAGGCGCGCGGCGACTTCCGCAAGAGCGGCGAGCGCATCCTGGTGCGCGTCGCGTGGGAGTCGTGCGAGGGCTTCGAGGGCCGGCTCGTGCGCTTCTCCGGCGAGCTCGTCGCCGTGGACCTCGGCACGATCGTCGGCGACATCCTCTTCCCGCAGAGCCCGGTCCCGGTGCCGGTCAACGGCAGCAAGACCTACGGCAGCTCGCTGCGCATGCTCACCTACAACGTGCAGGCGCTGCCCTCGACCTTCCACGTCGGCACCGTCGAGTGGGTGCACCAGGAGATCGCGAACGAGATCCTGAAGGCGGGCTACGACGTCGTCGCGCTCAACGAGGTGTTCGACGAGGACATCCGCGCGGTCTACGTGAGCCGCCTCTCGGGCGAGTTCCCGTACTACGTCTCGAAGCTCTCGGGCGACGACACGATCGTCAACGAGGACAGCGGCCTCATGCTCTTCAGCCGCTGGCCGCTCGAGTCGCTCCCGAGCGAGAAGTACGTCACGGGCCACTGGAGCCCGCAGCCGCCGAACAACCCGATCTATCCCGGCTTCCCGGTCGAGTGCGAAGGCAACGTCTGCAGCAAGACGGCCGCGCTCGAGTTCGAGGCGTGCGCCGGCGACGACTGCTACGCCGAGAAGGGCGCCGGCCTCGTGCGCGTGCGCAATCCCGAGACGAACCAGGTCACCAACGTGGTGTTCACGCACCTCCAGGCGTCGTACGTGCCGCTGACGCAGCCGGACGCCGAGGAGGCCTTCGCGGTCCGCTACCAGCAGCTCCAGGCGCTCCGCGAGATGATCGAGGAGACGCTCAACGACGGCGCCGATGGCCTGCGCCACTTCGACCGCGAGCCCGTGTTCGTGATGGGCGACTTGAACCTCGACGGCGACCTCGCGGACCACGATCTCGGGCCGAACCACCTCGACACGCAGAACCGCTTCGAGTGGGAGGTCGAGTTCAACAGCGCCTTCGGCTTCTACGGCGACGAGATCCGCGACGGCTGGGCGGTCGCGAACGCGCCGAAGATCCCGAGCGGCAACTACGACCGCGGCATCACGCGCATCGCGCAGTGGGACGAGCACGACGGCGCGCGGTACGACTACGTGCTCTGGAACCCGCGCTCGCGCGTGTGCCTCCAACACATGACGCTGTCGCACAACCTGCGGCTCGGCGCGGGCTACCAGGAGTCGGGCTTCGGCCCGGACGGCATCGGCGACGGCGGCTGGATGGACCTGTCCGACCACTACGGCGTCAACGTCGACGTGAACGCGGTGTCCAACCACTGCAGCCCCGCGACCGCGGAGGTCGAGAACCCGGCGCCGGGCACCTTCCTGCCGCTGAACGGCACGCTGAACCGCGCGGGCCAGATCCACTGGTACCGCTTCGACAGCGCGGGCACGTACTCGTTCGACATGGAGAGCGCGGCCGGCGCGGACTTCCGCGTCTACGCCGCCGACGACCTCACCACGCCGGTGCCGCAGTTCAAGCAGGAGACGACGGACTTCTCGGCGCCGATGGCCGGCGGCTGGCTCGAGTTCCACGGCCAGCAGTTCCGCATCTCGGAGCCGCCCTTCTACGTCCGCGTCTGGATCCCGGATCGCGCGGCGACGGGCGACTACCAGCTGATCGCGCTCAAGCACGACTGCGCGACGAAGGAGACGGCGTGCGCGCTCGCGCCGGGCGAGCGCCTGCCGCACGAGCTGGCGGCGACCCCGCCGGTCGGCCAGCCCGACGAGGCCTGGTTCGAGCTGTACACCGAGGAGATCCCCGACGGCCGCTCGCAGCAGCTCACCTTCGCGGTGGGGCAGATCGATCCGCAGGCCGCGAGCGACGGCGTGTTCCACCTCGACGTGTATCGCGACGACAACGGCCAGGAGGTGCTGATCGGCACCGGCGAGAGCCGGCCCGATCATTGGGACGACGACCCGTGGCCGGACGACCTGCGCTCGCTGGTGTACGAGGACCAGCAGTCGGACCGCGTGAAGTACTGGCTGCGCGTGCGGCGCCAGCCGCCGTACGCGGCGCCCTACCCGCCCGAGGCGACCTTCTTCGACGTGCGCTGGCAGACCGACCTCAAGATCCTCTACGGCTCCGCGTGGGGCGGCGCGAACTCGCTCCAGCTCTTCTGCAGCGAGCAGAACGACCCCTTCTTCGACGACGGCGCCGACGAGATCTACATCGACTGGATGGAGGCCGACGGCGCGCAGGTGCTCGGCCAGACCTGGGTCGGCGACTACGACGACGGCATGCAGAAGAGCCTCGAGACGATCGTCCCGCAGCCGCTCTACTTCTTCGACTACGCGGAGCTGCGCCTGCTCGAGTACGACGACGGCCTGAACGGCGGCGACGACACCGGCGTCGGCTCGGTCGGCTCCGACTGGGTCATCGGGCCGCTCGAGTCGGGCCCGCTCGCGGCGAAGTCGGTGATCCACCTCGAAGACGGCGGCAAGTACCTCTTCTTCTACAACCTGAGGAGGGGCTTCGACTTCTGATCGTCGTGAAGGAATCTCGCCGCTGCGCTCGAGTGACGAAGTCGTTCCCGCGTAGCGAGCCGCAGGCGAGCGGCGAGATGCGACCGTTGGCGCGCCGTTCCGGCAATCGAGCCGGGGCGGCGCGCGGCGTTCTCATGCCGAGGGCACCGTGGGGTCGCTGGTGATGGTCCGTGAGCATGCGCGATGCGGATGCCGAGGCTTGCGAATCGCTCGATCACCTGGCGCAGGAAGCGCGTCGCGCACGGAGCGCTCTCGCTCGGGGCATTTCGGCGTGCGCCCGGCGTGCAATCGTCGATGGCCACGAACGTACCGAGGCCGAGACGGCTGACCCTCGAGCGCAGCCGCAGCGCCGGCGAACCGCCCCGAGTTCTCCGGAGGCTCGGTCAGTTGAGTCCGACCTCCCTGGTCTGACTCTTCCGTTCTGCGTGATACGTGGCTTCAAACTCCGCGGGC
>QEVM01000242.1 GCA_003576805.1 Pseudomonadota bacterium
GGCCGGCGCCGGCGCGCTCGCGCTCGGCGTCGGCGCACACTGGCTGGTGCCGGCCGTCGCCGAGGCCGATCGCGTCTCGATCGCGACGATCGCCGCCGGCAGTCCGGGCGCACGCTACGCCGACTTCGCGCCCGCGCCCGGCGCGCTGCTCGAGCGCCGCAGCGTCGACGTCTTCGCCGGCTCGCTGCCGCGCGCGCTGCGCGCGCCGGGCGCCGTCGAGATGCCGTACTACGCCGGCGTCGGGCTGCTCGTCGCAGCGTGGGCCGGCGCGCGGGGCGCGCGGCGCCGGCCCGGCGACCTGTTCGCGGCGTCGCTGCTCGCGGCGGGCCTGCTGCTGTGCGTCGAGCCGCTCGCACGCGCGTGGGGCAGCGTCGAATCGCTCGCGCGCATGCAGTTCCCCTGGCGCCATCTGCTCGTCGCGACGCCCGCCGCTGCGTGGCTCGCCGGCGCCGCGATCGCGGGCGTGGCGGAGCGCGGGCGGAGCAGCCGCGCGCTGGCCGCGCTCGCGGGCCTGCTGCTGCTGGCCGACGCTGCGCCCTACCTCGGCGTGCCGGTGATGGCCGCGGCGCCCGAGGCGCTGCGCTTCGACGCGGCGGCGCCGCCGCCCGCGCCGGGCCTGCACGCTCCGCTCGTCGCCGGCGGCGCGCCGATCCGCTGCGAGCGCCTGCTGCTGCCGCCCGCCGACCGACGCCTCACGGTGTGGCGCGCCAGCCCCGCCTATCCCGAGTACATGACGCCGGAGCTGCTCGTCGCGTACCGCATCGACGAGGGCGACCGCCGCAGCGCGCGCGCGGCGGGCGTCGCGTGCGAGGCGGAGGCAGACGGCATCCGCTGGCTCGACGCGGCTCCGCTGCTGCGCGTGCAGGGCGGCGCCGCGCTCGGGATCGCGCGCTTCGCGGACGCCGGCGACCTGCAGCGCTTCGAGCTCGCGGCGCCCGTGCACGGGCGCGTCCAGCTGCTCGAGAGCTTCTTTCCCGGCTTCCGCGCGCGCAGCGCGGAAGGGCGCGCCATCGAGCTCGCGCGCTGCGACGGCTGGATCTGCCTCGACGTCCGCGAGCCGACCGCCGCGATCGAGCTCGTCTTCGGCGCGACGCCTGCGCGCAGCGCGGGCGCGCTGCTCAGCGCGCTCTCGGCTCTCGCGCTGCTCGGCGCCGGGCTCGCGGCGCGGCGGCGCGCATGAGCGCGAGCGCGCGCGATCGCGTGCTCGGCGCGGGGCTCGCGGCCGTCACCTGCGCGCTGTACGCGGGCCTCGCGAGCGCGGGCTTCGTCCACTTCGACGACCCGGCCGCGGTCACGGCGAATCCCGTCGTCGTGCAGGGGCTGACGCCGGGCGGCGTCGCGTGGGCCTTCACGACGACGCACACCGGCAACTGGATGCCGCTCACTTGGCTCTCGCACATGCTCGACGTCTCGCTGTGGGGCCTCGCGCCGGCCGGCCATCATGCGACGAGCGTCGCGCTGCACGCGGCGTCGTCGCTGCTGCTCTTCGATCTGCTGCGGCGCGCCACGGGCGCGCCGTGGCGTGCGGCGTTCGCGGCGGCGCTGTTCGCGTGGCATCCGCTCCGCGTCGAGTCGGTCGCGTGGATCGCGGAGCGCAAGGACGTGCTCTCGATGCTGCTCGGCCTCGCGTCGCTGCACGCCTGGTCGGCGTTCGTGCGGCGCGGCGGACGGGCGCGCTGGGCGGCGTCGCTCGCGTGGTTCGCGCTCGGGCTGCTCGCGAAGCCGATGCTGGTGACGCTGCCGTTCCTGCTGGTGCTGCTCGAGATCTGGCCGCTGCGGCGCATCCCGCTGGCGTCGCCGCGCGCGGCGGCGGCCGCGTGCGCGCGCAGCCTCGCGGCGAAAACGCCCTTCCTCGCGCTCTCGCTGGCGTCGTGCGCGATCACGCTGGCCGCGCAGGCGGGCGCGCGCAGCAGCCTCGACGCGGTGCCGCTCGCGGTGCGGCTCGGCAACGCCGCGCTCGCGACCGTCACCTATCTGCGTCAGATGGTGTGGCCGGCCGACCTCGCCGTGCTCTACCCGTTTCCCGAGACGCTGTCGCTGCCCGCCGTGGCGGGCGCGGCGCTGCTGCTGGCGGCGCTCTCGTGGCTCGCGATCGCGCGCGCCGCGCGGCGGCCCGAGCTGTTCGCGGGCTGGGCGTGGTTCCTGGGATCGCTCGTGCCGGTGATCGGGTTGGTGCAGGTCGGCGAGCAGGCGCACGCCGACCGTTACACGTATCTGCCGAGCATCGGGCTGGCCTGGATCGCCGCGTGGCTGCCGCCCGCGTGGTGGGCGCAGCGCCGCGCCGCCGCCGCCGCGACCGCGACGGCGGCCGCCACGATCCTCGCGCTGCTCGCGTTCGCGACCGTGCGGCAGACCGCCGTCTGGCGCGACGGCGTCGCGCTCTTCTCGCACGCGGTGGCGGTGACGCCGCGGAGCGCGCCTGCGCAGCTTCACCTCGGACACGCGCTCGCCGCGGAGGGACGTCTCGACGAGGCGGCGCGGGCGTACGAGGCGGCGCTGCGCGCGCGCCCGGGCGGACCCGAGGCGACGCACCGGCTCGGCGTCGTGCGGGCGCAGCAGGGACGCGTCGCGGAGGCGAAGGCGCTGCTCGAGGAGGCGATCCGGCTCGATCCCGCGTGGGCGGACCCGCTGCACGACCTCGGCGTGCTCGAAGCGCAGCGCGGCGACTTCGCCGCCGCCGGCCGTCGGCTCGCCGCGGCCCGCGAGCGGCGCCCCGATTCGGCGCCGATCCGGTTGCACTACGGTCTCGCGCTGCAGCGGCTCGGTCGCTCGGATGCGGCGCGGGAAGAGCTGCGCGCCGCGCTCGCGCTCGACCCGCTCTCGGAGGACGCGCGACGCGCGCTCGCCGAGCTCGAGCACGCGCGGTCCGCCGCGGGAGATCGTTGAGCTTGCACCTGAGCATCGTGCTGCCGGCCTACGACGAGGCGCACCGCATCGGCCCGAGCGTCGATCGCGTGCTCGCGTGGCTCGACCGCCAGCCCTTCGCGGGCGAGCTGATCGTCGTGTCGGACGGGAGCCGCGACGCGACGGCCGCGGTCGCGCGGCAGGCGGGAAAGGGCAGGGCGCGCGTGCTCGAGAACGCCGTCAACCGCGGCAAGGGACACGCGGTCCGCTGCGGCGTGCGCGCCGCGCAGGGCGACGTCGTGCTCTTCTCCGACGCCGACCTCTCGACGCCGATCGAGGAGGCCGCGCGCATGCTCGGGGCGCACGCCGCCGGCTACGACGTCGCGTTCGGCTCGCGCGCGTTGCCGGCGTCCGACGTGCGCGTGCGTCAGGCATGGTGGCGCGAGTCGATGGGGCGCGTCTTCAACCGCATCGTGCGCGGCGTCGCCGCCGCCGGCATGGACGACACGCAGTGCGGCTTCAAGAGCTTCCGGCGCGACGCCGCGCGGGCGATCTTCGAGCGCACGCGCATCGACCGCTACGCGTTCGACGTCGAGCTGCTGTGGATCGCGCGCCGGCTCGGACATCGGGTGGCCGAAGTTCCGGTCGTCTGGTGCAACGACCCGGAGAGCAAGGTGCACCCGGTGCGCGACGCGTCGCGCATGCTGGTCGATCTCGCGTGGATCCGCTGGCACGCCGCGCGCGGCCGGTACGACGGGCCGTGAGCGCCGAGGAGCGCTCGGACGCCGTCCTGCGCGCCTTCGCCCGGCTCGACCGGCGCGGCTTCCTGCGGCTCACGGGTGTCGCGCTGGCGACCGGGCTCGTCCCGATGGGCTGCGGCGGCGTCGCGGAGGAGCTGCTCCCGGCGAAAGACGTCGCGCTGGGGGTGCTGTCGCCGCGCGCCTATGCAACCTTCCGCGCCGTCGCGATGCGTTGCGTCGGGCCTCGCGGGGCCGAGGCGATCCGGGCGAGACGCATCGACCCTGCACGCGCCGCGGACGGCTGGGTCGCGCGCGTGCCGGCTCTCGCGGGTCCGCTCGTGCAGGGGCTCGCATTGCTCGAGTGGGGCGTGCACCCGCTCGTCGCGAAATGGCGGCCTTTCACGGCGCTGGGCGGCGCCGCCCAGGACCGCGTGCTCGAAGACCTGATGCGCTCCCGGCTCGACTGGAAGCGCGATCTGTTCAAAGGGCTGAAGGGGCTCGCGATGCTGACGTTCTACTCCCATCCCGAGAGCCGCGGGCTCGTGGGTAACCCCGGTCCGTTCGACGCCGCCGGCATCGCCGCCGCGATGGCGCCGCTCGGCGGGGCGGCGCCGCGCCCGTGAGCTTCGAGTTCGTCGAGGACGTGACCAGCGACCTCGCCTTCGTCGCGCGCGGCCCGACGCCCGACGCCGTCTTCCGCGCGGCCGGTGAGGCGCTGCTCGCCGCGACGCTGGAGGAGCCGGAGGCGCTGCGCGAAGAGGTGCGGCGCGACCTCGCGCTCGCCGAGCCCGACCTCGAGCTGCTCCTGCTGCACTACCTGAACGAGCTCGTCTATCTCCGCGACGCCGAAAGCCTGTTGCTGCGCGCCGATCGCCTCGACGTCGCCGCGGGCGCGGATGCGCGGCTGGCCGCGGAGCTGGTGGGCGAGCGGATCGACCGCACGCGTCACCGGCTCCTCGCAGAGGTGAAGGCGGCGACCGCGCACGGCCTGCACGTGGGGCGCGCGGACGACGGCTGGGAGGCCCGGGTGACGCTCGATGTCTGAGCAGGGACAGGGGCCCGAAGGACCGCGCCGGCGCGGGCGCCGATCGCGGCGCGGCGGGCGGCGCCGGCGGCGCGGCGGAGCGCGGCCGGAGACGGCGGCCGAGGCGGCTGCGCCCGAGCCCGCTGCGGAGCCCGAGCCGAAGAAGCGCGTCCGCAAGCCCAAGGCGCCCGCGATCGAGTACCCGCCGGCGTCGCGCGAGATCGAGGCGTCGCCCGCGGCGGCGGCGCGCCGGCTCGGCATCGAGCAGCTCCGCCCCGAGCAGGAGCAGGCGATCGAAGATCTCGTCGCGCAGCGCGACGTGCTGCTCGTGCTGCCCACCGGGTTCGGCAAGTCGGCCTGCTACCAGGTGCCGTCGATGCTGCTGCCCAAGCCGGTGGTGGTGGTGTCGCCGCTCGTCGCGCTGCTCCAGGATCAGCACACGCGGCTGCTCTCGCGCGGCGTGCGCGCGGTGCGTCTCGACGGCACCGTGCGCGGCAAGGCGCGCAAGCAGGCGCTGGCGGAGATCGCGTCCGGCGGTCCGCTGCTCGTGATGACGACGCCCGAGACGCTCGGCACCGCCGACCCGCGCGAGGCGCTCACGGCGAGCGGCGTCTCGCTGGTCGCGATCGACGAGGCGCACTGCATCTCCGAATGGGGCTACGACTTCCGCCCCGAGTACCGGCGGCTCGGCGCGCGCGTGCGCGAGCTCGGCGCACCGCCGATCCTCGCGCTCACCGCGACCGCGACGCCGCTCGTGCGCGACGCGATCGTGAAGTCGCTCGGCATGCGCGAGCCGGACGTGGTGGCGGCGTCGCCGCACCGCTCCAACCTGGCGTTCGAGGTGCTGCGCTGCGAGGGCGACGTCCGCTTCCGCGCGCTGCTGCGGCTCGCCCGGCGCCTGCGCCGGCCGGGGATCGTGTACTGCGCGACGCGGCGCGAAGTCGACGCCGTCTACACGCTGTTGCGGCGCTTCGGAATCCCGGCGAACCGCTATCACGGCGGCATGACGGGCGCCGAGCGCGACGCCGAGCAGCAGGCCTTCATGAACGACGGCCACCGCTCGGTGATGGTCGCGACGAACGCCTTCGGGCTCGGCATCGACAAGTCCGACATCCGCTACGTGATGCACTTCCAGTCGCCGGCGTCGCTCGAGCAGTACGTGCAGGAGGCGGGCCGCGGCGGACGCGACGGCCACAAGGCCAACTGCATCATGCTCTACGACGCCTCCGACCGCGCGATCCACGAGCTGCTGCTGGCGCGCGGGCGCGTGCGGCCCGACCAGCTCTACAAGCTCGGCGCCGCGCTCGCCGCCTGGGCGCAAGAGGGGCGCGAGCCGACGCTGGAGGCGCTGGCGGTCTCCGCGGAGCTCGGGCCGCGCATCGCGAGCGCGCTGCTCACCAAGCTGGAGGAGGCGGGGCTCGTCGGCTGGGAGGGCGACGCGATCCGCATCCACGGCTCGCCCGAGACGCTCGAGCAGGACGCGCGCGCGCTGGCGGGCCAGTTCGAGACGCTGCGCCGGCAGGACGTGCGCCGGCTCGATTCGATCGCCGAGTACGCCGCGTCGACCGAGTGCCGCGCGACGTTCCTGCGCCGCTACTTCGGCGAGCCGGACGAGGAGCCCTGCACGCTGTGCGACATCTGTCGCGGCAGCCCGGAGCGGCCCGAGAGCTTCTTCGATCCGCTGGTGCGGCCCGACCGCGCGAAGAGCAAGCGTGGCGCGCGCCGCGTGCGCGGCAGCCGCAAGCGCGGCGACGGCCGCGAGCCCGAGCGCCGCGAGCCGCGCGAG
>QEVM01000243.1 GCA_003576805.1 Pseudomonadota bacterium
GCCGCGCGCGCCGGGTCGCACGAGCCGCGGCGCGCGCTGCGCGCGTGCAGCGCGACGGCGGCGGGCTCGATCGCGGACAGCGCGAAGACGCGCACGCGCCCGCCGTCGCGCCAGTCGAGGAAGTCGAGCAGCGCCGCGCCGTCGCAGTGCGCGCAGCGCGCGACGGCGAGCACCGGGCCGTCGTTCCACTCGAGCACGTCCGCCGCGTCCACCGGCAGCGCCGCGAGCGCGTCGCTCGCGAGGTGCGCGCACAGCCGCAGCGCGGGGTTCACTGCGGCGGGGGCGGCGCGCCTCCGCGCGACCGGTAGCTCTCGAGCAGCTCGAAGAACTCGTTGCCGGGCGGCACGACGAGCGTCGTCTGCTCGCCGATCGTCTTGCGGTACGCCTCGAGCCGGCGCAGGAAGCCGTAGAACTCGGGCGCGATCGCGTGCGCGTCGGCGTAGGTCCGCGCCGCTTCGGCGTCGCCGGCCCCGCGCAGCTCCGACGCCTGCCGCTTCGCCTCGGCCACCGTCACCAGCGCGTCGCGGTCGGCCTCCGCGCGGATGCGGCGGCCTTCCTCGTCGCCCTCGGCGCGGTACTTGCGCGCGAGCCGCTCGCGCTCGGTGCGCATGCGGGCGTAGACGTTCTCCTCGGTGCTCTGCGGCAGCTCGGTGCGGTTCACGCGCACGTCGCGCACCTCGATCCCGAAGCGCTCCAGCTCCTCGCTGCTCGCCTCGGTGATCGCCGTCATCACGTCGGTGCGCGCGGTCGTCACGACCTCCGCCAGCGTGCGCCGGCCGACCTCCTGGCGGACGTTCGCGCGCGTCACGCGGTCCACCTGCGCCTGCGCCTGGCTCATGCCCGCCGGAAAGGACTGGAAGAACTGGAGCGGGTCGCGGATGCGCCACACCACGTAGTGATCGATCACCGGCCGCTCGGCGTCGCGCGTCTGCATCGGCAGCGACTCGGCGTTGACGTAGAGGTAGCGCTTGTCGAAGGTGCGCACGTCCGAGACGAACGGCACGCGCAGCGACATGCCCGGCTCGGTCTGCACCGACACCGGATTGCCGAACAGCAGCACGATCTTCATCTCGTCTTCGTGCGTGATGACGACCGGCCCGAGCCCGACCTCGCCCGCCCAGACCAGGGCGGCGAGCAGCGCCGAGCCGACCAGCGCGAGGAACAGCAGCCGGCTCATCGCGCGCCCTCCGCCGCCCGCAGCGGGTCGAGCGGGAGATACGGCATCACCGCGGTGCCGGGCTCGACGATCACGGTGCGCACGTCGGGGAGCACCTGCTCCATCGTTTCCAGGAAGAGCCGCGTGCGCACGACGTCCGGCGCCCGGGCGTACTCCGCCGCGATCGCGCGGAAGCGCGCCGCCTCGCCGCTCGCCTCCGCGATCTTCGCGTCGCGGTAGCCGCGCGCCGACTCGACGGCCTCGATCGCCTGCGCGCGCGCCGTGGGCAGCACCTCGTTGGCGTAGCCCTCGGCCTCGTTGACGGCGCGGTTGCGGTCCTGGATCGCGGCGAGCACGTCGTCGAAGGCGCTGCGCACGTCCGGCGGCGGCGACACGTCCTGGAGCTCGATGCCGATCACCTCGAGGCCCGACTCGTAGTGGTCGAGCGCCTCCTGCAGCAGCTCCTCGCTCTCCGCCTCGACCGCGCCGCGCTCGCTCGAGAGCACGCCGTCGATCGAGTGCCGGCCGACGACGCCGCGCACCGCCGACTGCGCGGCGTCGCGCAGGATCTCGCGCGGGTCCGCGACGCGATAGCGCGACGCGAACGCGTCCTTGATCCGGTACTGCACGACGAAGCCGACGTGCACGATGTTGTTGTCGCTCGTCTGCATCGACGCCTCGGCGCGCTCGGCGGCCGCGGTCGGCGAGTCGGCGCCGGCGCCGCGCGTGCCGAACTCCTCCTTGTCGATCGACGCCACGTTGACGACCTCGTGGTCCTCGATCGGCGGCGGCAGGTGCCAGCGCAAACCGGGATCGCTCTCGGTGCGCACGTACTCGCCGAAGCGCAGGATCACCGCGGCCTGGCCGGGCTCGAGCTGGTAGAAGCCGAAGTACGCCCAGGCCGCCAGCACGCCGAGCGACGCCGCCAGCAGCGTCACGTTGGCGAGCGTTCGCGCCACGCTCCGCCGCACGCGCTCGTCCGGCGAAGGATCGCCGCTACGCGCCATCGGAGCCGCGTCGCTCTTGCTCGGCCGCCGTCGCCGCCCGCTCGCTCGCCAGATAGAGCGGGCGCAGCAGGTCCATCGGCAGCGGGAAGAGGATCGTCGAGTTCCGCTCGGTGGCGATCTCGGTGAGCGTCTGCAGGTAGCGGAGCTGCAGCGCGGCCGGCTCCTGCGAGAGGATCCGCGACGCTTCCTGGAGTTGCTGCGCGGCCGCGAACTCGCCCTGCGCGTGGATCAGCTTCGAGCGCTTCTCGCGCTCGGCCTCGGCCTGCTTCGCCATCGCGCGGCGCATCTCCTCGGGGAGATCGATGCCCTTCAGCTCGACCGCGCGCACCTTCACGCCCCACGGATCGGTCTGCTGGTCGATGATCTCCTGCAGCCGGCGGTTCAACTGCTCGCGCTCCGCGAGCAGCTCGTCCAGCTCGGCCTGGCCGCACACGCTGCGCAGCGTCGTCTGCGAGAGCTGCGAGGTGCCGTAGAGGTAGTTCTCGACCGAGATCACCGCCTTCTCGGGGTGCAGCACGCGGAAGTAGAGCACCGCGTTCACCTTCACCGAGACGTTGTCGCGGGTGATCACCTCCTGCGGCGGCACGTCCATCACGATCTCGCGCAAGCTGATCTTCACCAGCCGGTCGACGCCGGGGATGATCCAGGTGAGGCCGGCCTGCTTCACGCCGGCGAAGCGGCCGAGCCGGAACACGACGCCGCGTTCGTACTCCTGCAGCACGCGCACGCCGGCGATCAGGAAGCCGGCCAGCACGATCACAGCGATCACCGGAGCGGTAATCATCGATCCCCTCCTGTCGTCCGTCGGTGCAGCCTAACGCTCGGGAGCGGCCCTGCGCACGCGCAGCCGCATGCCCTCGACCGCGACGACTTCGACGCGCTCGCCCGCGCGCACCGGCTCGTCGGCGCGCGCCGTCCAGTACTCGCCGCGCACGAACACGCTGCCCTCGGGCGCGAGCGCGCTCTGCGCGCGCCCGACGAGGCCGATCATCTCGCCCACGCCCGCGATCTGGCGGCGCCGCATGGTGCGGCCGACGCCGAACACGACGATCGCCGCGAACGCCGCCATGCCGGCCGTCGCGGGCAGCAGCACCGACCAGAACGACACGCGCAGGTCCGACGCCTCCGGCATGTCGAAGATCATCAGGCCGCCGAAGAGCAGGCACGCGACGCCGACCGCGAACAGGATCCCGTACGAGCCGAGCAGCACCTCGGCGATGAGCAATCCGAGCCCGCCCGCGAACAGGATCAGCCCGAGCCACGAGAACGGCAGGATCTGCAGCGAGATCGCGCCGAGCACGAGACACACCGCGCCGAGCACGCCCGGCACCACCAAGCCGGGATTGGTGAACTCGACGTAGAGCCCGAGCATGCCCGCCATCAGCAGGATCACCGCGATGTCCGGGCTCGCGAGCACGTGCAGGAAGCGCTCGATCCACGACATCTCGATCACGCGGATCTCGGCGCCGCGCGTCGCGAGCACGCGCTCGGCGCCGGCCACCTTCACCTTGCGACCGTCGCTGGCCTCGAGCAGCTCGCTGCGGCTCGCCGCGACGAGGTCGATCACCTTCAGCTTCAGCGCCTCGTCGGAGGTCACGGCGACCGACTCGCGCACGGCCTTGCGCGCCCACTCGACGTTGCGGTCGCGCTCGCGCGCGATCGACTCGATGAACGCGGCGAGCAGGTTCTCCGCCTTCTCGCCCGCGACGTCCCGCGCCGGTTTCTCGTCGCCGGGCGCACCGCCGCCGCCCGGCGAGAGGCCGACGGGGTGCGCGGCGCCGATCGACGTGCCCGGCGCCATCGCGGCGACGTGACCGGCGATCGTGATGAACGTGCCCGCCGATCCCGCCCACGCGCCCTGCGGCGCGACGTACACGATCACGGGCACCTCGGCGTTCAGCATCGCCTGGATGATGTCCTTGGTCGCCGACACCAGTCCGCCCGGCGTGTCGAGCTCGAGCAGCAGCGCGGCCGCGCCGTCCTCCGCGCTCTGCGCGATCGCCTTCTGGATGAAGTCCGAGGAGGCCGGGTTGATCGTGCCCGCCACGCGGATCGCGTTCACGTGCTCGGCGGCGGCGCCGCTCGCGGCGAGCGCGACGACCAGCGCGGCGACGGGAGCCAGGCGGCGCGGGCGGCGGTCGCGCCGGAGCAGGAAGCTCATCGCGGCTCGTCGTGCGCGGCGGCGCGCAGCGCCTCGACGCGGTCGAGCAGGCGCTCGGCCACCTCGCGCTTGGAGAGCAGCGGCAGCGTCTCGTCGCCCTGCGCCGTCACGAAGCTGACGGCGTTGGTGTCGACGTCGAAGCCGGCGTCGCTGCGCGAGACGTCGTTCGCGACGATCAGGTCGCAGCCCTTGCGCTCGAGCTTGCGGCGCGCCGCGGCGAGCACGTCCTCGGACTCCGCCGCGAAGCCGACGACGAGCCGCCGCTCGCGGCCCGGCGCGCGCGCGACCTCGGCCAGGATGTCGGGGTTGCGCACGAGCTCGATCACGAGGCCGGCGTCGTCGGCGAGCGCCTCCTTCTTGATCTTCTGCTTGGCCGCGACCGCCGGCCGGAAGTCCGCGACGGCGGCCGCCGCGACGAAGACGGTGCAGCGCGCAAGCTCCGCGGCGACGGCGTCGCGCATCTCGGTGGCGCTCTCCACCGCGACGCGGCGCACGCCGGCGGGCGTCGCGAGCGCGGACGGTCCCGACACCAGGACGACGTCGGCGCCGCGGCGCGCCGCCGCGGCCGCGATCTCGAAGCCCATCTTCCCCGACGAGCGGTTGGCGAGGAAGCGCACCGGGTCGAGCGCCTCGCGGGTGCCGCCGGCGGTGACGACGACGGTCTCGCCGGCGAGCGTCGGCGCGCCGAGCCGGCGTTCGGCCTCGGCGGCGATCGCCGCCGGCTCCGCCATGCGGCCCTCGCCTTCCCAGCCGCACGCCAGCATCCCGCTCTCCGGCCCGACGAACGCGACGCCGCGCGCGCGCAGCGTCGCGACGTTCGCCTGCGTCGCGGGGTGCCGCCACATGTTCACGTTCATCGCGGGCGCGACCAGCAGCGGCGCGCGCGTCGCGAGCAGCAGCGTCGTGACGAGGTCGTCCGCGATGCCGTGGGCCATCTTCGCGAGCGCGTCCGCGGTCGCCGGTGCGACCACCACGAGGTCGGCCCAGTCGGCGAGCGCGATGTGGTCGATCTCGCCCTCCTGCTCGGGATCGAAGAGCTGCGTCCGGACCGACTCGCCCGAGAGCGTCTGGAGCACGAGCGGGCTCACGAACTGCGCTGCGTTGTGCGTCGCGCAGCAGCGCACCGCGTGGCCGGCGCGCACCAGCGCGCGCACCAGCTCGGGGACCTTGTACGCCGCGATGCCGCCCGTGACGGCGATCAGGACGCGCTGTGCGCGGGGCGGAGCCATGCGCGAAATCCCTTCGTGCGACGCGTGCTTCGGCAGAGTACCCGCCAGCGCGGCGGCCGTCACGCGAGGCCGAGCAGGCGCGCGCCGTCGGCGAAACGGCGCGCGAGCGAACGCGCGTCCGGCGCCTCGGCGTAGACGCGCAGCACGCCCTCGGTGCCGGACGCGCGCAGCATCAGGAAGCCGTCGTCGAAGCCGAGCCGAACGCCGTCGCGATCGTCGACGTGCGCGACGCGCGCCCGGCCTACGCGATTCGGCGGCGCCGCCGCGAGCGCGGCGAGACGCGCGCGCGACGCGGGGGTCGCGGCGTGCGCGACGCGGCCGCACAGCCGCCGCCCGTGGCGCCGCTCGAGCGCGCGCAGGCGCTGCTGCGGCGACTCGCCGGTGAGCGCCACCATCTCCGCGAACAGCACGCAGGCCAGGATGCCGTCCTTGTCGCGCGCGACGGGATCCCACGCGAAGCCCCCGCTCTCCTCGCCCGCCACGTCGGCGACGCCGTCGGCGAGCGCGCGCGAGAGATGCTTGAAGCCGATCGGATGGCGCTCGACCGGAAGGCCGTGCTCGCGCGCGACCTGCTCGACCAGCGTGCCGGTCGCGATCGAGACCGCGAGCCCGCGGCGCACGCGCCCGGTGCGCGCGAGGTGATCGACGAGCAGCGCGAGCGCAGCGCTCTCGCCGAGCGCGCGCCCCTCGCCGTCGAGCACGGCGTAGCGGTCGGCGTCGCCGTCGGTCGCGAGCCCGATGCAGCGGCCGGCTTCGGCGCGCACCGCGTGCGCGAGCTCGGCGAGGCGCGCGGGCGTCGGGTCGGGCGCGCGGCCGCCGAAGCGCGGG
>QEVM01000244.1 GCA_003576805.1 Pseudomonadota bacterium
CCTCGCGCTCGAGCAGCGCGCGCTGCAGCCGGTCGGCGCCGGGCGTCGCGCGCGGGCTCACGCGGCCCTGCGCGTTGACGACGCGGTGCCACGGCACGTCGGCGCCGTCCGCGAGCGCGGCGAGCGCGTAGCCGACGAGGCGCGGGTGCGCGCCGACGCCGGCGAGCCGCGCGATCTGTCCGTAGGTCGCGACCTTCCCGCGCGGGATGCGCCGCACCCAGCGCTGGATGCGCGCGTGCAGGTCGCTGCTGCGCACGGCGGCCATGCGCGCATGCTACCCGCCCGCGCGATGCCGCCTACTCTGGCCGCGTGCGGCGCAGCGGATTCCTCCTCCAGCCGACGTGGCGCCTCGAAGAGGGACGGCCGGTCGTGCAGCTCTTCGGGCGACTCGCCGCCACCGGCGCGGGAGGCGCGCGCGGGCCCGCGTTCCTCGTCGAGGACGACCGCTTCCGCCCGTACGCCTTCGTCGCGCGCGAGGCCGAGCGCCGGCTCGGCCGCGAGCGCGGGCTGCGCGTCGAGCCGTGCGGCCTGCGCGACCTGCGCGGGCGCGACGTGCTGCGCCTCGAGACGGCGACGCCGGGCGCGCTCGCGCGCCTGCGCGAGAAGCTCGGCAGCGACGCCGTGCTCGAGGCCGACGTCCGCTTTCCGTACCGCGTGCTGATCGACCTCGGCATCCGCAGCGGCCTCGCGATCGAGGGCGAGCCCGCCGCCGACTCGAGCGACGCGCTGCTGCGCTTCCGCAATCCCGAGCTGGCGCCCGCCGCGGTGGAGCCCGATCTCGTCGTCGTGTCGCTCGATCTCGAGACGACGCCCGACGCGAGCCAGATCCTGGCGTTCGCGCTCGCCGGCCGCGACGTCGACGAGGTGCACGTGGTGACGCCGCACGCGCTGCCGGGTCTGCACGCGCACCGCGACGAGGCGGGCATCGTGCGCGCGCTGCTCGCGCGCATCGCCGCGCTCGACCCCGACGTGCTCGTCGGCTGGAACGTGGTCGACTTCGACCTGCGCGTCGTCGCGGCGCGCTGCGAGGCGCTCGGCATCGCCGCCGAGCTCGGCCGCGTGGCGGGTCCGATCGCGTTCCAGGAGGACCTCGGCTTCACGCGCCAGACGCGCGCGCTGCTGCCCGGCCGCATGGTGCTCGACGGCGTCGGGCTCGTGCGCGACGCGCTGCGCCTCGAGGACTACCGGCTCGAGACGGTCGCGCAGGCGGTGCTCGGGCGCGGCAAGCGGCTCGACCGCGACGTCCCCGACGCGGCGGCCGAGATCGCGCGCCTGCACCGCGAGGATCCCGTCGCGCTCGCCGACTACAACCGCGAGGACGCGCGCCTCGCGCTCGAGATCCTCGAGCACGAGGGCCTGCTCGCGCTCGCGATCGAGCGCAGCCTGCTCTCGGGGATGCAGCTCGACCGCGTCGGCGCGTCGATCGCCTCCTTCGACCTGCTCTACCTGCCCGAGCTGCGCCGGCGCGGCTTCGTCGCGCCGAGCGTCGAGACGCGCGCGGCCGCCGAGGCCGACGGCGCGGGCGCCGCCGTGCAGGGCGGCGCGCTGCTCGATCCGGTGCCGGGCTTCCACGCGAACGTCGCGGTGTTCGACTTCAAGAGCCTGTATCCGAGCCTGATCCGCACCTTCGACCTCGATCCGCTCGCGCACGCGCTCGCCGCGGCCGCGCCGGACGCCGAGGTCGTGACCGCCCCCAACGGCGCGCGCTTCCGGCGCGAGGCCGGCATCCTGCCGCGGCTCGTCGAGCGCTTCGCGACGGCGCGCGCGGCGGCGCGCGCGCGCGGCGACGTGCACGCCGCGCAGGCGATCAAGATCATGCTGAACGCGCTCTTCGGCGTGCTCGGCGCGAGCGGCTGCCGCTTCTTCGATCCGGCCGTCGCGAACGCGATCACGCACTTCGGACAGCAGACGCTGCGCTGGACGCGCGACGCCTTCGTCGAGCTCGGCGTGCGCGTCCTCTACGGCGACACCGACTCGGTGTTCGTCGCGGTGGCGCGCCGCGACGAGGTCGAGCCGCTGCGCGCGCGCGCCGAGCAGCGCGTCGCGCAGCGCATCCGCGCCGAGTACGGCGTGGCGCCGCACCTCGAGCTCGAGGCCGACGCCTTCTACGAGCGGCTGCTGCTGCCGCGCCTGCGCGGCGGGCGCGGCGCGTCGCACAAGCGCTACGCCGGGCTCGCGGACGGCGCGCTCGTCGTCGTCGGCCTCGAGTCGGTGCGGCGCGACTGGCCCGCCGTCGCGGCGCGGCTCCAGGAGGGAATGCTGCTGCGCGCGTTCACGGATCGGCCGGTCGCGCCGTTCGTGCGCGAGGTGGTCGAGCAGGTCGAGGCGGGCGCGCTCGACGCGGAGCTGGTCTACGCCAAGCGCGTGCGCAAGGGATCGCTCGACCGCTACACCGCGACGACGCCGCCGCACGTGCAGGCGGCGCGCAAGCTCGCGGAGCAGGGCGTCCGCGTCGGACCGGTGGTGCGCTACGCGGTCACCGCGACGGGGCCGGAGCCGGTGCTGCCGGGACGGCCGCTGCCGGCCGCGATCGACCGCCGCCACTACGTCGAGAGCGTGCTGCGCCCGGTCGCCGACGCGATCCTGATCGAGCGCGGCGAGTGCTTCGACGACGCGATCGGGCGCCCCAAGCCGAAGCAGCTCTCGCTGCTGTGAGCGCCGGCCGAAAGAAGCGTCCATGCGCCGCGCCCTCGTGCTCGTCTGCGTCCTGGCGCTCGCCCGCGCGGGCGCGGCGAGCGAGCTCGGCTGTCCGTCGCGCGTCGTCGTGCCGGACGCCACCGCGACCTTCTACGACCCGATCGGCGGCAACGCGTGCGGCCTTCCGATCGCGCCCGGCGAGTTCATCGCCGCGCTGGCGGAGGTCGACTGGGACGGCTCGGCGCACTGCGGCCGCTGCGCGCGCGTCGCCGGTCCGCTCGGCGCCGTCACGGTGCGCATCACCGACTACTGCCCGTCGCTCGGCAACGGGCTGTGCGTCGCGGGCCACCTCGATCTCTCGCGCTCCGCGTTCCTCGAGATCGCCGCCGAGGAGCAGGGCTACGTCGGCGTCGCGTGGGAGACGGTCGCGTGCGAGGTCGAAGGGCCGCTGCGCATCTACTTCGACCCGAGCAGCAATCCCTGGTACGGGCGCATCCAGATCCGGAACCACCGCTACGCGATCGCGAGCGTCGAGGCGCGCCTGAGCGGCGTCTGGACGGACATCCCGCGCACGGCCTACAACGCGTTCGAGCTGTTCCCGCCGGGCGAGCCGATCGCTTCGCCGCTCGAGCTCCGCGTCACCGACGTGCACGGCGCCGTGGTGACCGCGACGGTGCCCTTCACGACCGGCGTCGAGCACGACGCGGACGCGCAGCTCGCGCCGTGTCCCGAGCCCGATCTCGCGCTCGGCGCCACCGGCGCGCTCGGGGCGCTCGCAGCCGTCTCGCTGCTTCGCCCGCGCCGCTGATCGAATCTACAATCGCGCCGCCACCGCCGTTCCGTACGCGGACGCGCCGCGCGCGACGGCGGCACACCGACTGCATCGCCGAGGTCGCATTGCAGCGCGGGACTCCAACCGATGGCGCCGCCGGCGCGGGCGCGCAGCGTCCTGCGCATGCCTCGGATCGCGCTCGTGATCGCGCTCGGGATCGCGGCGGCGCCGGCCGCCGCGCGGGCCGACGCGCCGGAAGCGGCGCCGGAAGCAGACGCGGGCGCGCCGCGCGTGCTGGGCGTCGCCTTCGAGGGCGCGCAGGCCGTCTCGCCGAGCGAGCTCGCCAAGCGCGTCGACACGCAGCCCCGCTCGCGCCTCCAGTTCTGGAAGGAGCGTCCCGCGCTCGACGTCGAGCGGGTCGCCGCGGACGCCGAGCGGCTCGAGCGCTTCTACCGCACGCGCGGCTACTTCGAGGCGCAGGTCCGCGCGGAGATCGACTGGAACGAGACGCGCGACGCCGCGCACGTGCGCTTCGAGATCGAGGAGGGCGAGCCGGTGCGGCTCGCCGAGCGCGGCATCGAGGTGCCGCCGCCCTTCGACGCCGCCGAGCTCACGCGCGATCTCCCGCTCGAAGAGGGCGACGTGTTCTCGCTCGACCGCTACGACGACGCCAAGGCCCGCATCCAGGAGCGCCTCGCCGAGCAGGGTCATCCGCTCGCCGAGGTGCCGGGCGGCGCCGACGTCTGGGCGCCGGAGCACACCGCGCGTCTCACCTGGCGCGTCGAGCCCGGTCCGTTCGTGCGCTTCGGCCCGGTGCGGGTCGAGGGCGGAGACGCGGTCGCGGCCGATCTCGTCGAGCAGGAGATCGAGGTCCGCGAAGGCGAGCCCTACTCGCTCGAGGCGATCTCGGAGACGCGCGCGGGCCTGACCAAGCTCGGGGTGTTCGGCTCGGTGGTGGTGCAGCCGCAGCCGGGCGAGGCGACCGCGGACGCCGACGGCGTGCCGCGCTGGCCGGTGGCGGTGCGCCTCGCCGAGCGGCCGGCGCGCACGCTCAAGCTCGGGCTCGGCTGGGGCACCGACGACCGCTGGCGCGCGCAGCTCCGCTGGGACCACCGCAACGTGTTCGGCCGCGCCGAGCGCTTCCAGGCGCAGGCCTTCTACTCGTCGATCGAGCGCTCGTTCCGAATCGACTACGACGTGCCGCACTGGCTGGCGCGCGACCAGACGCTGCACGCCGAGAGCTGGCTCGGCCAGGAGGACACCGTCGCGTACGAGGCGGTGCGCCTGGTCGGCGCGGCCGGCGTGCAGCGCGACTTCGCCGAGCTCTGGAGCGCGCGGCTCGGCGTGCGCGGCTCGTGGAACGAGGTGCTCGACTCGAGCCGCGTCGCGCGCCGCGAGCTGAACGACCCCGAGCGCGCGTTCGTGCTGGCCGGCCTCTACGCCGGACTGCGTCGCTCGACGGTGGACGACCTCGTCGATCCGACGCGCGGGCTGTGGCTCGACCTCGACGTCGCGCCCACGCTGCCGCTGCTCGGCTCGGAGGAGACCTTCGTCACCGTCGCGGCGGAGGCGCGCGCGTATCGCCCGTTCCGCGACGTCGTGCTGGCGGGCCGGCTGCGGCTCGCGACGATCGCGCCGTTCGGCTCGACCGGCGCGCGCGACGTGCCGCTGGTCGCGCGCCTCTACTCCGGCGGCGGAAGCTCGGTGCGCGGCTTCGCCTACCAGGGCCTCGGTCCCGACGAGGTGGACGGCAAGCCGATCGGCGGCGCCAGCCTGTTCGAGGCGAACGCGGAGCTGCGCTTCCCGATCCGCGGCGCGCTGCGCGGCGTCGCGTTCGTCGACGCCGGCCGCGTCGACCTGGAGCCCGCGCGCTGGAAGCTCGGCGGCGTCGTGTTCTCGCTCGGCGCGGGCCTGCGCTACGCGACGCCGCTCGGGCCCGTGCGCGTCGACGTCGCGTTCCCGATCGGCGCGCCGGACGACGCCGAGCGCAGCTTCTTCTACGTCTCGATCGGCCAGAGCTTCTAGCCGTGCGGCTCGTCGCGCGCGCGCTGGGATGGACCGCCGCGGGGCTCGCGGCGCTGCTCGCGGCGGCGCTGCTGCTGGCGTGGGCGCTGTCGCAGGGCTTCCAGCGCGAGCGGCTGCGCGCCGCGCTCGAAGGCGCGCTCGCGGACGCCCTCGGCGCGCCGGTCCGCATCGAGCGGCTCGGCGGCCGGCTCTACGACGAGATCCGTCTGACCGGCGTGTCGCTCGGCGACGGCGCGCTCGCCGCCGCGCGCGTCGAGATCGGCTTCGATCCGCTGCGCAGCGCGCGCGAGCGGCGGCTGCTCGTGCGCGAGATCGTGGTCGAAGGGCTCGAGGCCAGCGTGCGCCGCACGGCCGAGGGCGTCGAGATCGCCGGCGTTCCGCAGCGCGCCGACACGCCCGAGCCCGAGCCCGAGCCGGGCGGCGGCCTCGCGATCGAGGTCGAGCGCTTCGAGCTGCGCCGCGCGCGCATCCGCTACGAGGACGAGACCACCGCCGCTCCGACGCAGCTCCGCGTCGGCGTCTCCGGCGCGACGCGGCGCCTCTCGATTCCGGCGGACGGCCCCGTCTCGCTGCCCGAGGCCGCCATCGCGACCGTGGAGCTGGCGGAGCCCGGCCGCTGGGACGGCCGCGCGCTCGACGCGGCGCGGCTGCACGCGACGCTCGAGGGCGCGACGCTCGCGGTCCGCGACGTGCGCCTCGCCGGCGCGTTCGGCGCGCTGGACGGCGGCTTCGACGTCGTGCTCACGTCGCGCGCGCTGCCGCCCGCGCTCGGCGCGGTGCGCGGGCGGCTCGCGATCGAAGCGCTCGACCTCGCGGCGCTGCTCGCGGACGAGCGCTTCGCGACGCGGCTGGGCGGCGCGCTCGAGATGGACCGCGACGCCGCGGGGCGTATCGCAGCGCGGCTCGCGCTGGACGACGCGGCGGTGGGCGGC
>QEVM01000245.1 GCA_003576805.1 Pseudomonadota bacterium
GCCGAGCCCCGCGATGGATTCGAGGCGCGCGACCGCGCCGCGCGCGAGCGCGTCCGTCGCGTGCGCCACGATCGCCGCGAGCGCCTCGACGCCCGGCGCCTCCTCGCGCTCCGCGGGCGCGACGGCGAGATAGCGCGCGAGCCGGTCCACGGTCGCGGCGTCGGGATCGCGCAGGAACGCGGCGCCGCCGCCCGCGACGGCGAGCGCGTCGCGCTTCGGAAAGCGCTGCCGCCAGATCGAGTGCCCCGGGAGCTTCTCGAGCGCGACGAGCACGCGCTCACCGGCGCGGAAGCGCGGCACGCGTCCCTCGGCCAGCTCCTCCCAGCCGATCGTCACGCTCTCGGGCGTCGCGCGCGGGCCGGGCTCGGCGAGGTCGCGCTCGACCGCGAGCGTCGCGCGGTGTCCGTGGCGATCCACGGGAGCCGACGACTCGATCCGTCCGACCAGCGTGCGCCGCGCGTTCTCGGCGCCGCGCAGCAGCGCTGCGCCGCCCGGCGCCGGCGGAATCGGCTCGCGCTCGGCTTGCGCGCGCGCGTCGCTCGCGCACGCGAGCGCGCAGACGAAGGCGGCGAGAGCCAGGGCCCTCGCCGCCTCGGAGACCGCGCGCGACCGGCGGTCGTGGTGCGTCAGGGCACCACCGACACGCCCGGCGCATCGAACACGCCGTTCTGGTCCACGTCGACGTAGAGCGCGTTCGTCACGCCGAGCGCCCGGATGCCGTTCTCCGCCGCCGTCACCGTGGACAGCGAGGCGAGGTCCGGGTTCTGCGCGAGCGACACGCCGTCGGCCATCACCGGGAACATCGGCGGCGACGTCCCCGCGTTGCCCTTCACGACGACGACGATCCACTCGTCCTGCGTGAGCCCGGAGAGCAGCACCGTCTTGGTCGTCTCGAGGCGCTGCGAGCCGTTGACCGGAACGGTCGCGACCGTGAAGTCGGGACCCGCGGCCAGCGTCGCCGTCGGCAGCGCCGTGAACAGCGTCGGCGTGCCGCCGTTCGATCCCGCGACCTGCGTCGACGCGTTGCGGTAGATCTCGATCTCGTCGTACGGCGCCCAGGTCGGCGCCTGCACGGTGATCTCGAGCTCCACTTCGGCGTTCGTCACCGTGACCAGCGTGCCCGCCTGCGCGGTCCCGGGCTGGGCGCCGGCCGGCACCGTGCCGACGAGCGACGCCGTGCCGCCCGAGCCGTCGGTGGCGAGCAGCCGGGTCTGCACGTAGATGCCCTGGCCGCCGACCATCTTGCCGGCGCGCACCGCGCGCGCGATCTCGACGTCCACGACGCCCGACGGCGCGTCCGTCGACGAAGGCGTCCACGAGCGCGCGCCGCCCGAGCGCAGGTTGTGCAGCTCGTGCGTGTCGGTGTCGGAGATCGCCGTCGTGAGCAGGCCCTGGTTGAGCAGGTTCATCCAGATCCCGATGCGGTCGTCGAGGAACTCGCCCTGCTGCCCGATCGTGTAGCCGTTCCACAGCTCGAGCCCGGCGAAGTGGTGGTAGAAGTTCGGGATGCTCGGATCGAGGCGGAAGAAGAGCGGATTGGCCGGCAGCGGGAAGCCGTCGCCGTCCACCGCGTTCGGGTCGAGCACCGACTGCGGCGGCGTCAGCGACGTGTCGATGCGCAGCGGGCTGAAGTGGCTGTCGATGTGGTTGACGTGGACCACCGTCTCCTTGCCCGCGTTCTGCGGCTTGGCGAGCACCGCCGCCTCGATCTGCGCGGGCGAGAGGTTGTAGTAGCCGCTGCTCGGGAAATCCTGGCCCGGCGGCGCGGCGCCGCCGTGGTCCGTCGAGCCCATCGTCTGGATGCGCGACGTGTCCTGGCCCTGCGGATACGCGTTGAAATGGCCGTAGTCGAAGGTCGTGACCTCTTCGCCGGGCGTCGAGTTGACGAACGACGTGAACCCGAGCGCCGCGATCTCGGCGTCGAGGTCCGTCACGTAGGCGTGGTCGGTCGCGATGATGTTGTCGACGCCCTCGCCCGCGAACGCCTCGATGCGGTCCTTGCGCGAGACGCGCGAGTCGGGGCTGTCGATCATGTGGACGTGGTAGTCGGCGGAGATCGTGCCGGTCGAGTCGACGACGTGCGCGAGCTGCGCGTTCACCGTGGTCGTCGTGGCGGCCGTGATCGCGACCTGCTGCGTGTACAGCGACCACTCGCTGCCGCGCGACACCGCGATCTGGTACGTGCCCGGCTCGAGGTCGATCTCGACGACGCCGTTCGCGTCGGTGTACTCCGTGCGCGAGAGGCCCGTCGGGATCGGGTCCGCGGTCTGGTCGTAGAAGACCTGCGTGCGCGTGTCGTTGGCGCTGATCACGGTGCCGGTGAGCACGATCTCCGGGCTCGGATCGAAGCCGACGACGCCGACGCGCGCCGGCACCGGGTCGGACGCGTGGTCCACCGCCTCGACGCGCAGCCGGCCGGTCTGCGGGAGCACGACGTCCTGCACGACGGTGCCACCCGCCGTGACGGTGACCGGGTGCAGCAGCGGCGTGCTGCCGCCGCCCTCGTACGGGTAGCCGCGCTTGCCGGCCGCGACCTGGTAGCTGCCGGTCGGCACGCGGCCCTCGTAGCAGCCGTTCGCGTCGGTGACCCAGTGCGAGCGCACCACGTCGCGCACGGCCGCCGGCGGCGACGTCACGATGTCGCGCGCCACCACGCGCGCGCCGGGGATCGGCGCGTTGGTGACCGCCTCGCGCACGCAGCCGGTCAGCGTGCCGTTCGCCATGGCGAGCACGTCGACCATCGAGTCGACCGCGTTGCCGCCGCTGCCGTCGCCGACCTCGAACCAGCGCCGGAACGAGTTGCTGTCGTTGGCGGGCACCTCGAAGTTGGGCGAGCCGCCGAGCAGCGCCTGCGGGATCGTCGCGCCGTGCATCACGAACGAGACGCCCGACGTCGTGAACGAGCTCGACGGCACCGGCACCTCGGGCACGGCCGGCGCGATCAGCGCGTAGTCGACGCCTTCCGCCTGGCCGTAGCCGTAGAGCGAGAGGGCGCGGATGCCGAAGTTGGCGAGCATCTCGCCGACGCCGGCGCGGCGCAGGATCGTCGCGGGCGCCTGCGTCGCGATCGGCGTGTACTGCTCGAGCTCGCCGCCGCCGTTCAGGAAGTCGCCGACGAAGAGCGTGATCGGATCGGGGCTCAGGTTCTCGATCGTCGTCACCACCTCCATCGTGCGCGTCTGCGGGTTCAGGCGGTACTCGGTGCAGCCCACCGCGTCGTAGTCGACGTCGTCGACGCCGGCCGGGAACAGGCCGCCGAGCGACGCGACCTGCGACGACGGGTTGATGTCGTCGAGCAGGTCGTCGGGGCCGCACGAGCGCACGATCGCGGAGGTGCCGTCCTGGCCGTCGTTCACGATCTCGACGCTGGTCGCGTGGATCACCTGCTCGATGTTGAGCATCGGCTGGATCTCGAAGAAGTTGTCGTTGCCCTGCGGCACGCCGCCGACCACGGTCTCGGCGTCGATGATGTTGCCGCCGAAGGTGCCCGTGAAGTGCAGGTTGCGGGCGAGGTCGCCCTGGATCACGAAACGCGCGTCGGTGTTGGCGACCAGCACGTCGCCGGGCCGGCAGTGGGCGAGCGGCCCGGTCGGGCACTCCGACTGGTTCGCGACCACGCTCGCGCGCGCCTTCGGCGGGAGGTACTGGAACTCGATCGTCTTGACCACGCCGACCTGCGTCGGGCCGCCGGGCGCCTGCCCCGAGCGGGCGACGCGAACGACCAGCGTGTTGTCGTCGAGCAGCGGCGCGCCGGGATCGATCGTGCCCGTGAAGAGCAAGGGGCCGCCCGTGAGCTGGCTCGTGATGTCGTCGCCGTTGAGTTCCACCGAGAGCGTGTTCGGGTCGGCGTTCGCCGTGAGCTTCACCGAGATGGGAAACGAGAAGGTGTTCACCACCGCCCCGTCGCCGGGGGTGACCGGCCCCACCAGCTGCTCGCCGCAGCCGCTGCCGATCACGAGCGCGGCCAATCCCATCCCGAACACCGCGCGAACCAAACCCCGCATGCACCACCTCCAACGAGAGCTCGAAGTCGAAACGACCCGGTGACTCCACCGGAGAGTCACCAACCGCACGGACAGCGTGTCGGAGGCGGCAGTCTACGTGACGGGGTCGTGCCATTTCAACGAAATCCGAGGCAGATGAAGAACTTGCGACACCGCGGGAGCGCGGCGGAACGAGCGGGTTTCGCGCCATGGCGACCCGGCCGATCACCCCGCGGGTCAGGCGCTGGGCGCCTCGCCGTCCTGGGCTAGCGGCGTCGGCCGCCGCCGCCGCCACCGCCGCGCCGGCGCCGCGGCCGGCCGCCGTCCCGCCCGCCGGGTCCGCCGCCGCCTGCGCCGGGGCGCTGCTCGGCGCGCTCGTCGTAGGGGGCCGACTCGGGCAGCGAGACGGTCGTCTCGGGCTTGTGCTCGCGCAGGTAGGCCGCGCAGATCGCCGCCAGCTCGCGCCGGCCCTCGTCCGTCTCGGCCATCGACTGCACGACCGGCACGAAGCGGTCGATCTTCCAGGCGCGGTCCGCGAGCGGCACGTGCCGCATCTCCTGCTCGACCTTCACCGCGAGCCGCTCGCGCAGCCGCGTCATCAGGTCGTCGTCCGTCGGCAGCCGCCGCTCGGTGATCTGGATGCGGTTCACGTTCTGGAGGTACTTGAAGTTCCCGATGTCGAGCGCCGAGACCAGCGAGAGCGCGATGCCGGCCTTGCCGGCGCGGCCCGTGCGGCCGGTGCGGTGCACGTAGGTCTCGGGCGAGTCGGGCGCCGCGTAGCCGATCACGCAGGTCAGGTCCGAGATGTCGATGCCGCGCGCGGCGACGTCGGTCGCGACGAGGAAACGGATCTCGCCCGCCTTGATCTTCGCCATCGCGCGCTCGCGCGCGGCCTGCGCGAGGTCGCCGGAGATCTGGTCGGCGTCGAAGCCGCGCCGCTGCAGGAACGCGGTGACGTAGCGGACGTCGTCCTTGGTGTTGCAGAAGATGATCGCCGACTCGGGATCCTCGTACTCGAGGATGCGCACGAGGGCGCGCTCCTTCTCCTGCGCCGTGACCAGATACCAGTAGTGCTCGATTTCGGCGGGCGCGATCTGGCCTTCCGAGAGCGTCACGAACTCGGGATCGCGCTGGAAGACGCGCACCAGCGCGCGCACGCGCTCGGGCATCGTCGCCGAGAACAGGCACGTCTGGCGGCGCTCCTTCGGCGGCAGGTACCGCTCGATCTCGCGCATGTCGGGCCAGAAGCCGAGCGAGAGCAGCTCGTCGGCCTCGTCGAGCACGAAGAAGCGCAGCCGATCGAGCTTCAAGCGGCCGTTGCCGAGGTGATCGAGGATGCGGCCCGGCGTTCCGACCACGACGTGCGGCCCGGCGGCCAGCCCCTCGTTCTGCGGCCCGTAGCCGACGCCTCCATAGATGGGCAGCGTGCGGATGCCCTTGTGCTTGCCGATCGTGGCGAGCTCCGTCGCGACCTGGTTGGCGAGCTCGCGCGTCGGCGCGAGCACCATGGCCTGCGGCGCGGCGAGATCGGGATCGACCTCGGCGGCGATCGGGATGCCGAACGCGCCCGTCTTCCCCGAGCCGGTGCGCGCCTGCACGATGAGATCGCGGTGCGCGCGCATCACGGGGATCACCGCGGTCTGCACCGGCATCGGCGCGGTCCAGCCGAGGTCGCGGATGCCGGCGCGCACCGTCTCCGGCAGGTCGGCGAAGAGCTGGGCGGGATCGGCGGAGGAGGGCGCCGGCGCGGACGCGCCGGGAGAGTCGCTTTCCGTGGAGTTTTCGGACATTTGGGGCGGCACACTAGGACTCGTGGCGGATCCGGGCAAGCAGCGCGGCGCGCCGTTGCGAGTGCGCGCACGGCCCGCTCGCCGTGCTTGGGGGCGGCTCCCCGTCGGCGCTACGTTGCCTTCATGAGCCGCATCGATCGCGCCGAGGTCGAACGCATCGCGGATCTCGCGCGCCTCGAGCTCGCGGACGGCGAGGCGGAGCGCATGACCGCCGACCTCGAGCAGATCCTCGGCTACGTCGAGTCGCTCGAAGCGCTCGACACGGTCGGCGTCGAGCCGACCGTCCACGCGATCCCGCTCGCGACGCCGCTGCGCGACGACCGCGCGGCGCCGCCGCTCGACCCCGAGCGGGCGCTCGCGAACGCACCCGAGCGCGACGGCTTCGCGTTCGTGGTGCCCAAGGTGCTGGACGAGGACGAGGCGTAGTGGCCGATCCGCGCTTCGATTCCGCCGCGGCGCTGCGCGCCGCGCTCGACTCCGGCCAGGCGTCGTCGCGCGAGCTCGTCGACGCGGCGCTCGCGCGCGCCGGCGCCGCGGCCCCGCTCGGCGCGATCACGCACCTGCGCGCCGAACGCGCCCGCGCCGA
>QEVM01000246.1 GCA_003576805.1 Pseudomonadota bacterium
GCGAAGTCCGCGCCGACCACGCGCGCGCCGCGCGCCGCCGCGAGGTCCGCGAGGTCGCCGGTGCCGCACGCGAGGTCGAGCACGCGGTCGTGCGGGCCGACGCCGATCGCGTCGAGCGCGAGGCGCCGCCAGCCGCGGTCGAGGCCGAGCGAGAGCACGCGGTTCAGCAGGTCGTAGCGCGGCGCGATGCGGTGGAACATCGCGCGCACGTGGCGGCGCTTGTGCTCGGGCGCGGGCAGTGCGCCTGGCGACGGCGGGGAGGTCAGCGCCATGCGACCTCCAGCCGCGCCGACTCGGTCGCCGCGACGGCGGCCGCCAGCGCCTCGCGCGCGTCGGCGTGCTCGAGCCGCTCGAGCGCGCGCCCGACGAGCGTCCGCTGGAAGTGTCGCGCGACGAGGATCGTCACCTGCGGCAGCAGCGCGCGAAACGCTTCGCTGATCGCCTCGGCGTCGCCGTCGCGCGCGCCGCGCTGGCGCACGTGCGCGTCGAACAGGTCGATCGCGCCCTCGCAGAGCGCCGCGACGTGGTCGCGGTGCCGCATCGCGAGCGCGAGCAGCTCCTGCATCGGGAAGCCCGCCTCGAGGATGCGCAGGCCCGAGCGCGCCATCTCGACGTCGGCCTCGCTGAAGCGCGCTTCGCCGTCGAGCTGCACGGGCTCGAGCAGGCCGGCCGAGACGGCGGCGCCGATCAGCGGCTCGGGCACGCCGCTCGCTGCGGCGAGCTCGCGCCGCGTGAAGAGCTGGCCGCCGCGGCTCTCCTCGACGAGCGCCTGCAGCAGCGGCTGCTCCTCGGGCCGCGCGAGCACGCGCCGGATCTGCTCGAGCGTGAGCCGCTGCCGCTTCAGGTCGCGGATGCGGCGCAGGCGCTCGAGGTGCCCGTCGTCGTACCAGGCCACGCGCCCCCGCCGCACCGGCGCCTCGAGGAGCTTCTGGCTCTGGTAGAAGCGGACCGTGTCCACCGCGACCCCCGCCGCCGCCGCCAACTCCTCGACCCGATATTCCATGTGGCGAGTCTTAGAGTAATCGCTCTAACTGTCAACGGCGCCCCATTTCAGCAACGACGACGAACATTTACATCCCTGCCCGCCGGGCGGATCCCGTCGCTCGGTGCAGGGTCCGGTGGGATGGGGATCGTTCCGGCGCGCGCAGGCCGTCCACATGCAGGCGCGGCATTGCACGCGAGTGCGTCTGGGCGCCGCTCCCGACCGAGGCTTGCGGCCTGCTCGAGGCAGGCGCCTCCACGATTCCCCATCCCACCGTGCGCGCGCGCTGGGTCCGATCGGACTGAGTTCCGCCCACTCGATCTCCCTGGCGCCAGCCAGGGCGTGGCGAGTGAATCTGGAGCCGCTGGTTCGAGGAGCCCGAGGGCGCCGGTGGAGAGCGGCGCGCCGCTCCTCGTCCCCACACGACGCGCCTGGATGTGCACGGGCTCCGCGCGGCGGAAGATCACTCGCCACGCCCGACCCCGCACCGCACGAGCAATCCGAATCCACCGACGCCCGAACGAAGCTCGATCCACGCGACCGAGCGCCGCGGTGCGCGAAGCGCGTCGAGTTCCGCCCACTCGATCTCCCTGGCGCCAGCCAGGGCGTGGCGAGTGAATCTGGAGCCGCTGGTTCGAGGAGCCCGAAAGCACCGGTCGAGAGCGGCGCGCACTCCCTCGTCCCCACACGACGCGCCTGGATGTGGACGGGCTCCGCGCGGCGGAAGATCACTCGCCACGCCCGACCCCGCACCGCACGAGCAATCCGAATCCACCGACGCCCGAACGAAGCTCAGTCCTCGCGCCCGTGAGCCGCGACGCCGCGCCCGCGCAGGCGCGCGAGGCCGCTCGCGAGCGCGCCCTGTCCTTCGACCAGGTACGTGTACGCGACCGGCACGACGAGCAGCGTCAGCAGCGTCGAGGTGAGCAGCCCGCCGATGCAGACGATGCCCATCGGGTTGCGCCACTCGGAGCCGTCGCCGCGGCCGAAGGCGACCGGCAGCATGCCGAACACCGTCGACACCGTCGTCATCAGCACCGGCCGCAGCCGCACCGGGCCCGACTCGAGCACCGCCTCGAACAGCTTCGCGCCGCGGCTGCGCAGCGTGTTGGTGTAGTCGACGAGCAGGATCGCGTTCTTCATCACGATGCCCATCAGCATCAGGAACGAGATCTGCCCCATCACGTCGAGCGCGTGGCCGGAGAGCGCGATCGCGACGAACGCGCCGACGAAGGAGAGCGGCGCGGAGAGCATGATCAGCAGCGGCTGCACGAACGAGTCGAACTGCGACGCCAGGATCATGTAGATCGCGACCAGCGCGAGCGCGAACGCGAACAGCACGGCGGAGGTCGTCTCGCGCAGCCGTTGGCTCGGGCCGATCGGCTCGAACGCGATTTCGTGGCCGACGCCGAGCTCGGCGGCGAAGCGAGAGATCTCGGCGTCGGCGTCGCCGGCCGACTTGCCCGCGAGGTTGCCGAACACGGTGATCGAGCGCGTGCGGCTGTCGCGGTCGATCTGCACCGGCCCGCTGCCCACGCGCGGCGTCACCAGGTTGCGCAGCGGGACCAGCGCGCCGCCCTTGGCGCGCACGTGCACCAGCTCGAGCTTCGCGAGGTCGTCGCGGTACTCGGGGCGCACCTGCACGCGCACGTCGTAGCGCTCGCCGCCCTCTTCGAAGGTCGCCGCCTTGTAGCCGGCGTAGAGCGCCGCCACCGTGCGGCCGATCTGCGCGGCCGACACGCCGAGGTCGGCCGCCCGCTCGCGCGTGATCTCGAGGTCGATCTGCGGCTTGCCCGTCTCGTAGGAGAGGTAGAGGTCGGCGTAGCCGCCGGCCTGCCGCATGCGCTCGACGAGCGCCTCCGCGTGCCGCTGCAGCGCGTCCACGTCGGGCCCGCGGAACGCGTACATGAGCTGCGCGCTGCGCGCGCCGGGCAGGTTGATGAACGGGATCTCCTCGACGGCGTAGTCGGCGAGCTCGAGCCCGAGGCCGCCGACGCGCTCGCGCACGGCGTGCATCAGCTCCTGCTGGCTGTGGTCGCGCTCGCTCTTGTGGACGAGCTGCACGTAGACGAGCGCCTCGTTGACGCGCTTCTTGGCCCCGCCGCCGATCGTCGCGAAGGTGGTGCGCACCTCCGGCATCTCGCGCAGCGCGGCCTCGAGGCGCTCGACCGTCACGAGCGTCTGGTCGAGGCTCGCGCCGAGCGGCCGCTTCAGCCAGACGTTGAACTCGCTGCGGTCCTCCGCGATCACGAACTCGATCGGCGCGAAGCGCGCCGCGAAGACGCCGGCCGCGACCGCGACGAGCGCGAGCGCGAGCACCGCCGGCCGGTGGCGCAGGCCCCACGCCAGCACGCGGCGGTAGACGTTCTCGAGCGCGACGTAGCCGCCCTCGAGCGCGTGCCAGACGCGGCCGGGGTTGCGCTCGACGCGCAGGAAGCGCGCGCACAGCATCGGCGTCAGCGTCAGCGAGACCAGCATCGAGATCAGCACGGCGCAGGTCGCGACGAGGCCGAAGTCGCGGAAGAAGCGCCCCACCACGCCGCCCATGAACGCGATCGGCACGAACACGGCGCACACCGCGAGCGTGGTGGCGACCACGGCGAGCCCGATCTCGTCGGTCGCGCGCGACGCCGCCTCGGCCGGCGCCTCGCCCTCCTCCATGTGCCGGTAGACGTTCTCGAGCACGACGATCGCGTCGTCGATCAGCAGGCCGATCGAAAGCGAGAGCGCCATCAGCGTCATCGTGTTCAGCGTGAAGCCGAAGGCGTAGAAGAACAGGAAGCTCGCGACCAGCGACGACGGGATCGCGAGCGCGGCGATGCCGGTCGAGCGCACGCTGCGCAGGAACAGCAGCACCACGGCGGCCGCGAGCAGCGCGCCGTAGGCGAGGTCGACGAAGACATCGTGGATCGCGCTCGTGATGAAGACCGACGAGTCGAGCGCGACGCGCATCTGGTAGCCGGGCGGCAACGCCGCGCGGATCGCCTCGAGCTCCGCCTTCACCGCGGTCGCGACCGCGACGGTGTTCTCGCCCGACTGCCGCCGGATCTGCAGCGACACGCCGCGCTGGCCGTCGAGGCGCGACACGGTGCGCTCCTCGGCCATGCCGTCCTCGACGCGCGTCACGTCGCCGAGGTGGATCACGCGGCCCTGGCGCTCGGCGAGCACGATGCGCTCGAACTGCGGCGCGCTGGTCAGCTTGCCGAGCGTCTTCAGCGCCCACTCGCCGCTGCCGCTCTCGAGCCGGCCCGCGGGCAGCTCGACGTGCTCGCGCGCGAGCGCGTCGAGCACGTCGTCGATCGCGAGCCCGTAGCCGCCGAGCCGGACCGGGTCGATCCAGACGCGGATCTCGCGCGCGCGGTCGCCGACCAACGTCACGCTGCCCACGCCCGGCACGCGCTCGAGCCGCGTCTTCAGCTTCTTGTCCGCGTACTCGGAGAGCGAGCGGATGCTCTCCGGGCCCGACAGCATGACCGCCAGGATCGGCGCGGCGTCGGGGTCGACGCGGTCGATCACCGGCGCCTCGATGTCGCGCGGCAGGTCGGCGCGCTTGGCCGCGACCTTGTCGCGCACCTCCTGCGCCTTCTCGCGGATGTCGTACTCGAGCTCGAACTCGACGTACACGATCGAGAGCGAGTCGGTGCTCTGGCTCGACAGCGAGCGGATGCCCTCGATCGGGTTGATCGCCTCCTCGAGCACCTGCGAGAGCTCGCGCTCGACCGTCTCGGGCGACGCGCCCTCGAGCACGGTGGCGACCGTCACGATCGGGAACTCGACGCGCGGGAAGAGGTCGACGCCGAGGCGCGGGATCGAGACCAGGCCGAGCACCACGAGGCCGCCGATCAGCATCACCGCGAAGACGGGACGCCGGATCGAGACGTCGGCGAGCTTCATGCCCCGTCGTCCGCGGCGGCCACGCCCGGCGCCGGCGCGACGCGCACGCGCATGCCGGCCGCGAGCTGCTGCGCGGCGTCGCCCACGATCACGGGCATGTCCACGCGCAGGCCGTCGAGGATCTCGGCCTCGCTCTCGGTGACGACGCCCACCGTCACGGCGATCGGCGCCGCGCGGCCGTCGCGCACCGTGAACACGCGCGTGCGGCCGTCCTCGGAGCGGATCGCGTCGCGCGGCACGACGAGCGCGTCGCGCTTCGAGCTCGGGATGATCTCGACCTGCGCGAAGACGCCGGCCTTGAGCGCGTGGTCCGCGTTCGGCACGCGCATCTTCACGGTGTAGGTGCGGGTCGCGGGGTCGATCGCGTCGCCGACCGCGGACACCTCGGTCTGGATCGGCGCGGGGATGCCCTCGATGCGGATCAGCGCGGGATCGCCGACTCGCACGAACGCGAGCCGGCTCTCGGGAATCGTCGCGCGTGCGGTCAGCTCGTCGCTCTCTTGGAGCACCAGCACGATCGTCTGCGGCTGCACGAGCGCGGTGGTGCCCTCGTCCACGAGCCGCGCGACCACCGACGCCGCGTACGGCGCGCGCACCTGCGTGCGCTCGAGCTTGTGCCGCGCGAGCGCGACCGCCTCGTTCGCCTGCGCTTCGGCCGAGCGCGCCACCGCGACGCCCGTCTCGAGCTTCTCGATCTGCTGCGCCGGCACGATGTTCTGCTTCTGCAGCTCGCGCGCGCGCGCGAGGTCCGCCTGCATCTGCGCGCGCTCGGCGCGCGCGTGGTCGAGCGCCGCCTGCGCCTGGCGCAGCCCCATCTCGTAGGGCTCGCGGTCGATCTGGAAGAGCGGAGCGCCCTCCGCGACGCGGTCGCCCTCGTCGACGAACACCTTGTCGATGCGGCCCTGCACCTCGACGCCGATGTGGCTCTCGCGGCGCGCCTCGAGGGTTCCGGGCGCGTCGATGCGCTGCACGATCGCGCCGCGCCGCACGGGCTCGACCTTGACCGCGATCGCGACCTCCTCCGCCGGCGCACCGGGAGCGGACGTGCCGCTCGCGCCCGGCGCCGAGCCGGCCACCGGCTCGCTGCGCGAGCAGGCGCCGCCGAGCAGGAGCGCCGTGAGGCAGACCGCCGCGGCGCCGCCGCTGCGGGGCCGGGTGTCACGCAGCGGACGCCGGGCTGTGTGCAATCGCCTCACCTTCTCAGCCTCCGATCGAGCGGGCGCCCGTGGCGGGCGTCGGTGCGAAACCCGTGCCGCGGTCTACTGCTCGCGCACCGCGCGGAAGAACGCTCCGAGGTGGAAGCGCGCGGCGGCGCGTGGATAGCGGTGCGCCGCGCCGACGGGACACGCCGCGCGCGCGAGGCAGGCCGCGTCGAAGCACGCCTCGCCGCGCGCGGTCGCCAGGTGCGCGACGCAGGCCGCCGCGTCGAGCCCGGCGCCGCCGTACGCGCCGACCGGACACGCCCGCAGGCACGGCC
>QEVM01000247.1 GCA_003576805.1 Pseudomonadota bacterium
GCGCGCGTGAGCCGCCCGCGCGGCGCGGCCGCTGCCGTTCGCGAGCCCTCCTACTGGCCGACGGCGGCGGCCGCGCTTTGGACAGCGCGCGCGCTGCACCGCGACGCGCTCGGAATGAAGCGATGGGCGCGCGAGGCGCGCGTGCGCGCAGCGTGCGCCGCGCTCGGCCTCGCGGTCGACCAGCCGTTCGTCCGCGCGACGCTCAGCGCGCTCGGCGATCGCACGCGCGACCGATCGGAGCGCGCCGCGATCGAGCTCTCGGCTGCGGCGCGCATCGCGCGGCGGCGGCTCGCCCGTGTTCTCGACGGCCCGCCGCTTCCCGACGACGTGCGCGCCGAGCTCGAGCGCGCGTACGACGAGCTCGTCGCGGCGCCCGACGTCGCCGGCGCGCCGGCCGACGCCGAGCTCGAGCTCGCGGTCGCTAGTGCGCGCGCCGGCGAGCGCGCGCAGGGTCCGCGCGCGCCGCGCCGCGCCGTGTGACCGACCAGGCGCGTAGCGTTCGCTCGCCGCGGAACGAGACGCAACCGGCCTCGAGCAGCCGGAGCAAGTAGACCCGCACCGACGAGCGGTTGAGCCCCGCCCGGTCGGCGACCTCGACCGCGCGCAGCGGCCGCTCGGCGCTCGCCAGCACCCGAAGCGCCTCGAGCTCGTCCGTCCATGCCTCCGCGATCCGTCCCGACGGCATTTCTCGGCTCGCCTCCATGCAGGCGCGCGGCAGGGCCGGAGCAACCGGCCCACCTCGAGCGCGCGTAACTATGGAGCGGGAAACGGGATTCGAACCCGCGACCCTCAGCTTGGGAAGCTGATGCTCTACCAACTGAGCTATTCCCGCACCGAGCCGGAACATAGTCGGCGACCGCGCAGGCTGGCAAGCGCGTGAAGCACGCGCGCAGCCGTGCGCAGTGGTGCCGGCCTAGTCCTCGCTGAAGTCCCCAGGCTCCGCGCGAAGCGCGCGCGCGAGAGCGAGAACGGCGAGAGCGCGCCTACGCCTCTTCGACGAGATCCACGAAGAGGTTGTCGAGCTCGTCGTCGTCGGGGACGGGGGTCGCTGGAGACACGGGCGCAGCGGCGGCGGGCTTGCCGCGCGAGGCGGTCGTGTCCGCGTCGGCGGTCGCGACCGGGCTCGGGGACTGCCAAGCGCCCGGCGCGGTCTGCTCGCTGAGGAGGTCGGCCTCGATCTCGTCGCCGGGCGTGGTGCGGTCGAGCGCGAAGCGGCCTGCGGCGTCGCCGGTCTCGTCGGCATCGGCCGCGAGCGCGTGCTCGACGTCGCGGCCGACGTCGTCGCCGAGGTCGGGCTCGGCTTCCGGGAGATCGAGGTCGGCGAAGCTCGCCGCGTCGGCGTCGCGCAGCGACTCGAGCGCGGGCTCGGCGACGCCGAACGACGCGTCGAGGCCGTCGTCGTCGGACACGGCCGGCGGCGGCTCTGGCGCCGACGACTCGAGCTCGATCGACTCGGCGAGCGGCGAGGTGACGAGCGCGGCGTGCGCCCAAGGCAGGTCGCGCGCCGCGCGTTCGACATCGTAGAGTGTCGGCCGCGCGTGCTGCGCCAGGTGCGCCTCGAAGAGCGTGGCGTCGGCGAGCGCGTTGAGCCGCCGCGGCAGGCCCGCCGCGCGCGCCGCGATCGCCTCGGCGACGGCCTCCTCGAAGAGGCCGGGCTCACCGCCGGCGAGCTCGATCCGGTGCGCGAGGTACGCGTGCGCTTCCGCGGCCGCGAGCGGCGGCAGCGCAACCTGCAGCTCGACGCGTCCCGCGAAGCCGGCATCCGCTTCGATCGAGTCCGCGAGCGCGGGCGTCCCGACCAACAACAGTGTCACCAGTCTGCGGTCCTCGAACTCGAGGTTCAGCAGCGTGCGCAGCTCCGCGAACGCCGCGGCGTCGAGCCCGTGCGCCTCGTCGATCGCGACGATCGCGTGGCGGCCCTGACTGCGCAGCGCCACCAGGTGCGCGAAGAGCTGGCGCATGCACTCCGCGCTCTCGCGCGGCGGCGACTCGACGCCGAGCTGCCGCGCGACCATGCCGCGCAGCGCGTCGGCTGCGACGCCGCGCATCGGCACGAGCAACGCCATCTCGAAGCGGTCGGGATCGAGCTGCTCGAAGAGCGCGCGCGTCAGCGTCGTGGTGCCGCTGCCGACCTCGCCGACGAGCACGCACAGCTCCTTGCCCTGCTCGGCGCAGCGGCGCAGCCGCTTGCCGGCCGCGACGTGTCCCGCCGCGCCGAACCAGAACTCGACCTGCGGCTCGTTGCGGAACGGCTCGCGCTCGAGACCGAAGTGCTTCAGATGCTCCACGTGCGGCGTCCTCGGCTCAGAAGAAGGAGATCTTGCGGCGCTTGCGCGGCGGCTCCGCGGGCGGCGCATCGGAATCGGCCGGCGGCGCGGGCTCCGCGGGCGCTTCGTCCGCGACGGCCGCGTCGGCGGAAGCGAGCGGCTGCGCGGGCGGCGCCGCCTCGTCGGCGGGCGCCTCCGGCTCCGCCTCCGCGTCGTCGTGCGCGTCGGCCTGGAACTCGTCGAAGCTCTCGTACGACTCCGCGGCGGGCGCGTCCTCCACCGGAGGCGCGGCCTCGTGCGCGATCAGATCGTCGAACGACTCGTAGATCTCCTCGGGCGCCGCTTCGTCGCTCGCGACCGCAGCGGGCTCGACGGTGCGCAGCGCTTCGATGCGCTGCGCCACGTCCTGGAAATCCGGCTCGAGGTCGACGACGCGGCCGAAGGCGTCGAAGGCGCGTTCGCGATCGCCGAGCGCCTCGTACGCGCGGCCGAGGTCGTAGCGCAGCGCGACCTCGCGGCCGGGCGGCACGTCCGGCGAGGCCAGCGCCTGCTCGAGATGGCCCACCGCGTCGGCGGGGCGGGCGACGTCGAGCGCGCACACGCCCATCATGTGGAGCGCGTCGAGCCGGCGTTCGCTCGAGCCGAGCGCGTAGCGGAACTCGCCGATCGCGTCCTCGTAGAGACCCATCTCGCGATAGGCGATGCCGAGGTCGAAGTGCGTCTCGACGTCGCCCTCGTCGAGCGTGCGCGAGACGCCGCGCTTGAACTCGCTGAAGAGCGCGGCGAAGCCGTCGTCCTCGCGGCTCGCCGCCGGCGCCGCCTCCTCGCCGAGCGCCTCCGAGAGCTCGGCGGCGAGATCGAACGCGGGCGCCCCGGCGTCGCCGGCGACGAACTCGGGCGAGGTCAGCTCGGGCTGCACGTCGCCGGCCCCCTGCGCCGCGACCGCCGCTTCTGCACCGGAGGTCGTCGCCTCTTCGGAGGTGTCTCCATCCGGTGTCACATGGGGCGCTTCGGTCGCTGCGACGGCTTGCGGGGCCGGGACGGGCGCCGCCGCGCGTGCCGGCTCGGCGTCGGGCGCCGTCCACTCGTGCGGGTCGGTGCGATCGAGCGTCGCATCCTCACCGCTCGCCGGCGGTGCATCGGACGACGCGGACTCCGCCTCGGCGGCCACGCCGCCTGCGCCCTGCGCCTCCTCCGCCCAGCCGCTTTCCGGACCGAACTCGCGCGCGGTGAGGTCGAGGTCGTCGGGCGGCTCGACCACCGAGCCGGCGTCTTCGGCTTCGCCGCCCGCCGCGGCGGTGGCCGGCTCGGGCGCGATGCCGCCGGGATCCTGCCCGCGCGCCACCGCGATCTCGCCGAGCCGCAGCAGCGCCGCGGGATGACTCGGTGCGCGTTCGACGACGCGCCGGTAGATCGCCTCCGCTTCGTCAAGCAGTCCCTGCTCGAAGTAGAAGCTCGCCTCCTCGAGGTCCTCGGCGATGTGCTGCCCGCTCGTCCCCGAGAGCTCCGCGGACGCGGCGCTCGCCGGCGGCGGCTCCGGCTGCACGACGTCCTGCGTCGGGGAAGACGACTCGTTCGTGTCGGCGACGGGGGCGACGTCGGCCTCCGCCGATTCCGGCGCGGCCGCGCTCGACGCTTCGGCGAACGCGGCGGCCAGCGCCTCCTCGCTCACGTCCAGCGCTGCGTCGCTCTCCGCATCCGACGCCGCTCCGGCGACGTCGCTCGCCAGCTCGTCCGCCTCGTCGGCCTCCGCCGCCGGCGCAGCGCTCTCGTCCTCCGCGACCTCGGACTCGAAGCCGCCGAGATCGAGCTCGATCTCGCCTACGCCGTCGACCGCGGCGCTCTCGTCGTGCGCGGGCGGCGCAGCCGTCTCCGACTCCGCAGCGCGCTCGATGGAATCGAACGGTTCGTCGTGCGCCGGCGCGGCGTCGACTCCGGCTTCCGTCTCGAAGGCGCTGGCGTCGATGTCGATCTCGAACGACTCGCCGGCCGTGTCGTCGGCCGCTTCGCTCGCGGCGTCCGCGGCGGCCGCTGCGTGCTCCGTCTCGCCGCCGAGCTCCGCGGCGTCGAGATCGATCTCGAACTCTTCGAGCTCGCCGTCGTCGTCGGGCGCCGGAGCGCTCGGCGCTTCGCTCGGGCTCTCCGCTTCGAACAGGACCGTCGCCGCGGCGGCGGCCCGGGCCGGCGGCGGAGCGATCTCGGGCGGCGTGCCGCCCAGACTTTGGATGCGATCGCGCAGTGAGCCGGCGCGCGACGTCTCGCCCGCGCGCACCGCGATCACGAGCGCGCGGCTCCAGGCGTCGATCGCGCGCTCCGCCGACTCCGCGCGCTGGTGCGCATCGCCGAGCTGCTCGAGCGCGCCGAGGTGCGACGGGTCGCGCGCGAGGACGCTCTCGAGGCTCGCGATCGCGCGCTCGTGCTTGCCGTAGCGGAGATAGACGGCGGCCTCGGCGAGCAGCTGCTCGGGATCCGAGCCGCCCGCCTCTTCCGCGCTGCTCGACGCGCTCGCCGCGGCAGGAGCGGCGTGGGCGGGCGTCGCGACCCGCGCGACGCTCGCTGGTGTCGCTGCCGGCGGCGGCGCGGGCGCAGGCGGAGCGACCTGCGCGGAGGCCTGCGCGACGGGCGGCCCGGTCGCGTCGTCGAGCTCGAGCTCGAACTCGGGATCCGCAGCGGCGGCGGCGGGCGCGTCGCCGGCGCCGGGCGCGAGCGCGTCGCTTCCGAACGCGAAGTCGTCCTCCGCGGGCGGCGGCTCGGCGCCGATGCCTTCGTCGCCGAAGGGAGACTCGGCCGGCTCGCCGGCCGGTTGCGGCGCCGGGAGATCGGAGCCGCCCAGCTCGAAGGGCTCGGCCGGAACGTGCCGCTGCAGGATCGCGCGCGCGTGGTCTTCCTCGCCGCGCGCGATCCACGCGTCGGCGGCGCGGCGATAGAGCGGGATCGCGCCGGGCCCGTCGCCCAGCTCGGTGAGAATGCCGGCGAGCAGCTCGCACGACTCGGCTCGGTCCGGGTCGAGCGCGACCAGCCGCCGTGCGAACGGCTCGGCGCGGCGCGGGCTCGAGCGCTCACACCACAGCGTGACGAGCGCCTCGAGCGCTTCGAGCCGGTTCGGGTAGAGGTCGGCGATCCGGTCGAGGACGTTGGCGCGCGCTTCCCAGTCGCCCTGGCGTCCGAGCTCCGCGGCCGCCTCCTCGAACTCGACGAGCCCCTCGTCGGCGAGCCCTTCCTGGTGGAGCAGCTCGGCGACCTTGAGGCGGCTCGCGGTGTTGGTCGGATCGAGGCCGGCCATGCGGCGCAGCAGGTCGAGCGCCTCGTGGCGCCGGCCCTCGCGCTGATACGCCTCCGCGGCGGTCTGCAGCGCGGCCATCGCGTCCGACGTGAGGCCGATGCGCTGATAGAGATCGGCGAGCGGGATGTAGATGTCGAAGCGCTTCGCATCGATCTTGGTGACTTGCTTGTAGATCGCGACGGCCTTGGCGTCGAAGCCGTCGCGCATGAACTGGTCGGCCACCTTCAGGTAGGCGGCGATCGCGTCGTCCGTCTGGCCGCGCCGGAGCTGGAGGTCGCCCACCTTGAGCCGCACGTTGGCGTCGCGGGGGTCC
This sequence comes from Pseudomonadota bacterium, assembly GCA_003576805.1. Taxonomy (GTDB): domain Bacteria; phylum Myxococcota_A; class UBA9160; order UBA9160; family PR03; genus PR03. The sequence goes on from QEVM01000247.1 coordinate 5,864, forward strand.
GCGGCGAGCAGCTCTTGATAGTCCTTGAGCGCCTTGTCGAGCGCGCCCTTCTGCAGGTTCTTCTGCGCGGACTCGAGCAGTTTTCGCTTGTTGATCGCCGCCAAATGGCCCCTCGTCCGCGCAGCCGGAATTCACGCGCGGAGACACGCCGAGGCACGTCCCCTCTGACGTGCGTATCGGCTGCCTCAGAGGCCCCTTGAGGCCGGGACGACGCGCCGCGCGAGGGGATCGCGCTGCAACGCGCGCGCACCCGCGCGGGCGGCGCGGCGTTCGCCGTCGGCCAGCGGACGCGCTGCGATCGAAGCGCCGAGCGCGTCGGCGAGCGCGCGCGGAAACCCGCGCACGAGTGCGCCGCGCGCGACCGCGGCGGCGCCACCGAGCTCTGCCAGGCTCGTCGCCCTCGTCCAGCCTGATGGCGGCGATCCCGCGCTCGCGCAGCACGGTGTCG
>QEVM01000025.1 GCA_003576805.1 Pseudomonadota bacterium
ACCGAAAACGCCCCGAATGGGCGAAGCACCGCTCCGTCAACCGCTCAATCCCTCTGCCTCCGGCCGCTGCGATGCCGGTTGTTCAGAGGTTCCCTAGCTCCGAGCGGCCGGGAAGCGCTGCCGCAGGACGTGGACGATCGCGCTCGCCGCCGTCTCGAAGCCGAGGACGCCGACGTTCAGCGCGAGGTCGCACGCGAGCGGGTCGTCGAGGCGGGCGCCGAAGTGGTGCTTCACGAACTCGACGCGCCTCGCGTCCTCGGCGGTGATCGCTTCCTCCGCGCGCGCCTGGTCGACGCCGTGCAGCTTCGCCCAACGCGCGACGCGGAACGATCGCGGCGCGGTGACCAGCACGCGCAGCGCCGTCTCGGGCGGCAGGATGAAGGCGGCGCCGCGTCCCACCACGACCGCCATGCCGCGCTGGCCGAGCGTCGTCACGGCGCGCACGACCTCGCGGTGATAGTCGTCTTCCCCGAACGCGCGCGAGCCGAACGAGTCGGCGACGTAGCGGTCGATCAAGCTGCGCACGCGCTCGTCCACGCCGCGCACCAGCTCTTCGCTGACGTTCCGCCGCCGCGCGATCTCGTCGACGATCTCGCGGCCGAAGAGTCCGTAGCCGAGCGCTTCCGCCGCGAGTCGGCCCACCTCGTCTCCGCCCGAGCCCGGCAGGTTCGCGATCGCGACGCACGGCCGGAGGGGCTCGTGGCGCGCGATCGTCTCCCAGCGCCGGAGCTGGTGGCTGACGAGCGAGTCGATCCGCTTCGTGAGGGTCATCGTGCGCTCCTCGGACCGGCGGGCGATCGGCATCCGGCCGGCAACTCCGGGCTCGGGCCTACCCGCGACGCTCCCGAAAGCTCGCGAAGGCGCGGCTCGCGCGCAGCCACGCGGCCGACACCCGCGGTCCGGCGCGTCTCTCCTTCGGGACGATGCCGCATCGCGCCGCTCAAGCCACCTCGCGGCGCGGTCGAAACGACTCATCGGGCCGGCGTCCCGACCGGCACCCGAGGAGTCCCCTGCGACATGGCGCTCGAGCTCAACGAGATCTTGAAGATCGCCTTGAAGGGCGGCGCTTCGGACATCCACTTGAAGTCGGGCCTGCCGCCGATCTTCCGCGTGGACGGCGCGCTCGTCCCGCTGAAGAACGCCGAGCGTCTGCTGCCGGACTACCTGGAGAAGGTCGCGACCTCGATCATGAACCCGGTGCAGCGCGAGCGCTGGGACTCGCACCACGAGTGCGACCTCGCGTACGGCATCGCCGGCCTCGGCCGCTTCCGCGTGAACGTGTTCCAGCAGCGCGGCACCGTCGGCATCGTGTTCCGCGTGATCCCGTTCGGCGTGAAGACGATCGACCAGCTCCACCTGCCCAAGGTCGTCGAGTCGATCGCCAACGAGCAGCGCGGCCTGATCCTCGTCACGGGCACCACCGGCTCGGGCAAGTCCACGACGCTCGCCGCGATGATCGAGCACATCAACTCGGCGCGGACCTGCCACATCATGACGATCGAGGACCCGATCGAGTTCCTGATCCGCGACCGCCGCTCGATCGTGAACCAGCGCGAGATCGGCGTGGACACCAACACCTTCGCCAACGCGCTGCGCGCCGCCCTGCGCCAGGATCCCGACGTGATCCTCGTCGGCGAGATGCGCGACTTCGAGACGATCGAGACCGCGCTGACGGCCGCCGAGACCGGCCACCTCGTGCTCTCGACGCTGCACACCCTCGACGCCACCGAGACGATCAACCGCATCATCTCGGTGTTCCCGCCGTACCAGCAGAAGCAGGTGCGGATCCAGCTCTCGTCGATCCTGAAGGCCGTGATCTCGCAGCGCCTGGTGCCGCGCGCCGACGGCAAGGGCCGCGTGCCCGCGCTCGAGGTGATGATCGCGACGGCGCGCGTGCGCGAGTGCATCTCCGACAAGGACCGCACCAAGGAGATCCACGACGCGATCGCGAAGGGCTTCACGACCTACGGCATGCAGACCTTCGACCAGTCGCTGATGCACCTCGTGAAGGGCGGCCTCGTGACCTACGAGGAAGCGCTCAAGCACGTCTCCAACGCCGACGACTTCGCGCTCCGCTTCCGCGGCATCGCGAGCACGTCCGACGGCACGTGGGACGACTTCGACAAGGACGAGGAGGGCGCGTCCGAAACGGGCGCGCACGGCGACGGCGAGAAGCCGGACATCGACCTCGAGCGCTTCTAGCCGGCTGCGCGGCGGGCGCACGAAGGCGCCGGCCGCGCGCGGCTCTTCACCGCGCGCGCTCCGACGCCGCTCCGCTCCGCGCGTTCCGATCAGCGGTCGCGGTTCTTCTCGTAGAGGTAGCCGCTGCCCGCGCCGACGGCGCCGCCGATCGCCGCGCCCGTGCCGGCGTGGCCGACGCTCGCGCCGAGCAGCGCGCCGCCCGCCGCGCCGATCGCGCCGCCCGACAGCGCGCGCTGCTCCGCGGGCGTCATGTTCGCGCACCCGAGCGCGCCCGAGCCGAGCGCGCAGGCCAACAGTCCGACGACGAGAGACCGCTTCATGGATCGATCCTCCATGAGCGACTCTTCGGCCGCCTTCCGCGGCGCCTCGGTGCGCCGCCGCACAGCTCAGCGGTCGCGGTCGCGCGTCTTCTCGTAGATGTAGCCGCCGGTCGCGCCCGCGGCGCCGCCGATCGCGGCTCCCTTGCCGCCGCCGAGCAGCGCGCCGCCGGCCGCGCCCATGGCGCCGCCCGAGAGCGCTCGCTGCTGGGCGCGCGTCATGTTCGCGCAGCCCGTCGCGACGGAACCCGTCCCCACCGAGATCGCAACGATGCAGGCCAGCATGGATCGCTTCATCATGGTCGTGACCTCCATTGAGGGCCACGCCGAGCCTAACCAGCACCCGCAGGGATCCATGACGCGCGAGTGAAAGCGCTACGAGTAGCCGCACTTCCGCCGGAAGCTGCGATTTCGCTCAGAGCGCCGCGCGCAACCGCTCGATGACCTCGGGGCGCGCGCGCAGCTTGAGCCGGGTCCCGTGCTCGTCGTGCGTCTCGGCCAGCACGCGGCAGCTCCCGTGCGCCTCGCCGACCAGCTTCTGCTTCGCGTACGGCACGAGCAGCTCGGCCTCGACCATGTCGCGCTCGAAGAACGAGAGGATCCGCTCGCGCAGGCGCGCGACGTCGGCGGGATCCTTCGCCGAGACCTGGATGGCGTCGGGCCAGTCGGCGGCGAGCCGCGCGCGCGCGTCCGCGTCGACGCGGTCCGCCTTGTTCAGCACCAGCAGCCGCGGCGCCTCGGTCGCGCCGATCTCCGCCAGCACCGCGCGCGTCACTTCGATCTGCGCCGGGAAGGCGGGATCCGACGCGTCGACCACGTGCAGCAGCAGGTCGCAGTCGCGCGCCTCGTCGAGCGTCGAGCGGAACGACGCGACGAGGTCGTGCGGCAGCTTCTTGATGAAGCCGACCGTGTCCGAGACGAGGATGCGCGGCACGGTCTCGGGCTGCAGCGCGCGCACCGTCGTGTCGAGCGTCGCGAACAGCTTGTCCTGCACCAAAACGCCGCTGCCGGTCAGCACGCGCATCCACGACGACTTGCCCGCGTTGGTGTAGCCGACGAGCGCCACCGTGCTCTGCTGCGCGCGCCGCTTGCGGCGCGTCCCCGACTCGCGTTCGATCGAAGCCAGCTCGGCGCGCAGCTCGGCGACGCGGTCGCGCAGCTTGCGGCGGTCGAGCTCGATCGAGCTCTCGCCCGCGCCGCGTCCGCCGATGCCGCCGCCCTGGCGGTCCTTGCCTCCGCCCGTCTCGCGCAGCCGCGGCGCCAGGTAGTTGAGGCGCGCGATCTCGACCTGGAGGCGCGCCTCGCGGCTGCGCGCGTGGCGCTGGAAGATCGCGAGGATCACCGCGGTGCGGTCGAGCACCTCGGCGCCGGTCGCGCGCTCGAGATTGCGCGTCTGGGTCGGCGTCACGTCGTGGTCGACGAGCACCACGGTGGCGCGCTGCGCCGGCGCGTCCGCCTGCGCGACGGCGGACGCGTCGGCCTGCGCTTCGCTCGCGCCGTCGTCGTCGTCCTCGCGCTCGCGGTCCGCGCGCCGCCGCGGCGTGGGCGGCCCGACCGGCACGACGCCCGTTCCGCCGGTCCAGCGCGCCAGCTCCGCGAGCTTGCCTTCCCCGACGACGGTGCCGGTCGCGAGGCGGCCGCGCTTCTGCGTCACCTGCCCCACGACGTCGAGGCCGAGCGTCTTCGCGAGCCGGCCGAGCTCGCCCAGCGACGACGCGAACGCGGCGTCGTCGACGTCGGGCATCTGGACCGCGAGCAGGACCGCGCGCGCTCGTTCGGGAATCGTGGAGGTCGTCATCGCGCCAGGATGGAGAGCAGGCCGCGGCGTGGCAAGCCGCCATAAGCCCCGCTTAAGCGGGCGGCCCGATGTTCTGCCCGTCGAACGTCTCGACGGAGGACACCATGCGATTCGCGATCCCGCTCGCTGCGGCGCTCGCGCTCGGTCCGATGACCGCGCGCGCGGAGCGTCCGGCGGATTTCGAGGCTCGGTTCGCCCAGGAGGCGCGCCGCGCCGATCCCTCGTTCGCCGGCTTCTCCGCTGCCCGCGGACGGACCTTCTTCACGACCCGGCAGGGCGGAGACTGGAGCTGCTCGACGTGTCATGGCGACGTGCCGACCGCCATCGGCGAGCACGCCGTCACCGGAAAGCGGATCGAGCCGCTTGCGCCGGCGGCGAACCCCGAGCGCTTCACGAAGCCCGCCTCGGTGGAGAAGTGGTTCAAGCGCAACTGCAACGACGTCGTGAAGCGCGCCTGCACCGCGCAGGAGAAGGGCGACGTGCTCGCGTGGCTGATGGCCCTGCCCGCGAAGGAGACGCGATGATTCGCGCACCCTGGCTCGGCATCGCCGGGATCGTACTGGCGTGTAGCGTGAGTGCCGCCGAATCGAGACGCGCGCCGCTGCCGCCCGCGTACGTCGACGAGTGCGGCTCGTGCCACGTCGCGTACCCGGGCCGCATGCTGGACGCCGCTTCGTGGCAGGCCGTCCTCGCGGGGCTCGATCGACACTTCGGCGTGGACGCGACCGTCGACGCCGCGACCCTCGCGCCGCTCCGCGTGCACCTCGAGCAGACCGCGCGCACCAAGCCGACGACGGCTGCGGACGCGACGCCGCTGCTCCGCATCACCGAGACGCGCTGGTTCCGGGGCGAGCACGACGAGGTGCCGCGGCGCCTGCGGGAAGGCCCTGCCGCCGTGAAGCCCGCGGACTGCGGGGCGTGCCATCGGCACGCCGCGACCGGCAGCTACGCCGAGCGCGACATTCGATTGCCGAAGAAGGAGACGACGCGATGAACGACCGGGTCCTCGTTTGGGATCTTCCGCTGCGGATCTTTCACTGGGTGCTCGCAGCGAGCTTTGCGGGAGCCTTCCTCACCGCCGAGAGCGAGCGGCTGCGCGACGTGCACGTGCTGTGCGGTTACACGTTCGCCGGTGCGATCGCGTTCCGCGTGGTGTGGGGCTTCGCGGGCACGCGGCACGCGCGGTTCTCCGCGCTGCGCTTCCGGCCCGCTGCGATCCTGCGGGAGCTGCAGGCGCTGGTGCGCGGCCGCCCGCAGCGCCACGTCGGACACGGCCCGATCGGCGCCGTCATGATCCCGCTGCTACTCGGCCTCGGTGCGGTGGTCGCGGCGTCGGGCTGGGCGACGTACGCCCAAGCCGGCGAGTGGCTCGAGGAGCTGCACGAGGGCGCCGCCGTCGCGATGCTCGTCGTCGTGATCGGCCACGTCGTCGGCGTCGTCGCGACGAGCGTCCTCTCCCGCGAGAACCTCGTCGTCCCGCTCCTCACCGGCCGCAAGCCGAGGGCGGCCGGCGGCGGCATCGCCAGCTCGCGCCCGCTCGTGGCGCTGCTACTTCTCGCGGCGCTGGCGGCGCTGTGGGTGCCGGGCCTCGCCGCCCGGGACGAGCGGCTCGCGGAGCGACGAGCGCACGTCGCGGAGCTCGGCGGGGGCGGGCGATCGCACCACGGCGACTGACGTGCGAGAGGGATCGGATGCGAGTGCTCGTCGTCGAGGACGATCCGCTGCTCGGCGACGCGCTGCGCGCGGGGCTTGCCCAGGCCGGCTTCGCGGCGGACTGGGCGCGCGACGGCCGCGCGGGCCTCGTTGCGCTCGAGAGCGAGCCGTTCGCTGCGGTCGTGCTCGACCTCGGCCTGCCACAGCTCTCGGGCGTCGAGGTCCTGCGGCGGCTGCGCGAGGCCGGCAATCCGGTTCCGGTGCTGATCCTCACCGCGCGCGATGCGGTGCCGGACCGGATCGCCGGCCTCGACGCGGGCGCCGACGACTACCTCGTGAAGCCGGTGGATCTCGGCGAACTCGCAGCCCGCATCCGCGCGCTCGTGCGCCGGTCGGCCGGGCAGGCGTCGCCGGTGCTCGTCGTCGGCCCGCTGCACATCGATCCCGCCGCACACCAGGTGGTGTTCCGTCGCCGCTCCGTGGAGCTGTCCGCGCGCGAATTCGCGCTGCTGCACGAACTCGCGCGCAGCGCCGGCCGCGTGCTGTCGAAGGAGCAGCTCGCCGAGCGCGTGTGGGGCTGGGGCGAGGAGCTCGAGTCGAACGCCGTGGAGGTGCACGTGCACCACCTGCGCCGCAAGCTCGCGCCCGAAGTGATCGTGACCGTGCGCGGTGTCGGCTACCTCGTGCCGAAGGACCTCGCGTGAGCGCCCGGGGATCGCTGCGCGCGCGCCTCCTCGCCGGCGTGCTGCTCGTCGTGACCGCGACATGGCTCGCCGTCTCGCTGCTCGGATGGAGGCGCGCGCGGCAGGAGACCGAGGCGCTCTTCGACGCACACCTCGCACAGTCGGCGGCGGTGCTCGTGGCGCTGCTCACGAGCGAGCACGGGGACGAAGACGACGACGAGCTCGAGCTCGACGTCGAGCACGCGCCCGAGCTGCACCGCTACGCGCGCAACGTCGCGTTCCAGGTGTGGGAGCGAGGGCGCAAGCTGCGTGTGCACTCGCGCAACGCGCCGCGCGAGCGGCTCTCCGACGCGGAGCGCGGCTTCGCCGATGCGACGGTCGCCGGCGCGCGCTGGCGCGTCTTCAGCACGTGGGCGCTCGGCCGCCGCGCGCTCGTGCAGGTCGGCGAGCGCGTCGAGGCGCGCGAGGCCGTCGGCGCGCAGATCGCGCGCCATCTCCTGGTGCCGCTCGCCGTGGCGCTGCCGCTTCTCGCGATCGCGCTGTCGCTCGCGATCGGGCGCGCGCTCGCGCCGCTGCGCTGGCTCGCCGCCGCGGTCGCGGCGCGCGATCCCGACCGTCTCGAGCCGGTCGCGGCCGAAGCGGTGCCGCGTGAGGTGCGGCCGCTGGTCGATCGGCTGAACGAGCTGTTCGCGCGCATCGGCGCGTCGCTCGAGCGCGAGCGCGCCTTCACCGCGGACGCGGCGCACGAGCTGCGCACGCCGATCGCCGCGGTGCGCGCGCAGGCGGAAGTCGCGCGCGCGGCGGGCGACGACGCCGAGCGCCGCCGCGCGCTCGATCACGTGATCGCCGGCTGCGACCGCGCGGCGCGGCTCACCGACCAGCTTCTCACGCTCGCGCGGCTCGAGCAGAGCGCGTGGGCGGAGCGGCTGCGCGCGTGCGACCTCGTCGCGGCCGCGCGCGCCGTGCTGGCCGACCTCGCGCAGGCGGCGCACTCGCGCGGCGTCGCGCTCGCGCTCGACGCGCCCGCGCAGGCTCTGGTCGATGGCGACGGCACGCTGCTGCAGGCGCTGATCCGCAACCTCGTCGACAACGCGATCCGATACGGCGGTAGCGGCGGCCGCGTGCGCGTCGCGATCGCGGGCGAGCCCGGCGGCATCGTGCTGCGCGTCGAAGACGAAGGCCCGGGCATTCCAGCGTCCGAGCGCGCGCGGGTGCTGGATCGCTTCCACCGCGGCATGGGCACCGGCGAGAGCGGCGCGGGCCTCGGGCTCGCGATCTGCGCCCGCGTCGCCGCGTTGCATGGCGCGCGGCTCTCGCTGGAGGACGCGCCCGGAGGACGCGGGCTCGCCGTCGTCGTCCGCTTTCGCCCGCTGCGTACGGCGTGAGGCGCGGGCGTGGCTTGTAGAAACGGCGGCCGTCCCGGCCGCGCGCGTCGCGCTGCGCGCGTCGCGACGGGGCCTGGAACTTGCTCCCACCGCGCCCATGTACGAGGTGCTCGTCGTCGGCGCAGGGCCCGCCGGCATGTCCGCGGCGCTCGTGCTCGGCCGCTCGCGCCGGCGCGTGCTCGTGTGTGATTCCGGCCGGCCGCGCAACGCGGTGACGCCCGCGATGCACGGCTATCTCTCGCGCGACGGCCTGCCGCCTCCGGAGCTGCGCCGCATCGGCCGCGAGGAGCTGGCGCACTACCCCGAAGTCGCGGTGCGCGACGAGCCCGTGCTCGAGGTCGCGCGCGACGCCGGCGGCTTCGTCGCGACGCTCGGCTGCGGCGAGCGCGTGCGCGCGCGCAAGCTGCTGCTCGCCACCGGCGTGGTCGACGAGCTGCCGGCGGTCCCCGGCCTGCCGTCGCTCTACGGCCGCGCCGTCTGGCACTGCCCGTACTGCGACGGCTACGAGCTCGCGGATCGCCCGCTCGCGGTGTACGGCAAGGGCGCGCGCGCCACCAGCGAGCTGCGCGCGCTGACCCGCTTCAGCCGCGACCTCGTCGTCTGCACCGACGGCGACGACGAGTTCGGCGACGCCGAGCGCGCGTGCATCGAGAGCGTCGGCGCGAGCGTCCGCACCGAGCGCGTCGTGCGGCTCGAGCCGCGGCCCGACGGGCTGGCGATCGTGTTCGACGCGGGTCCGGTCGTCGAGCGCGCGGGCCTCTTCTTCTCGACGGCGCTGCACCAGCGCTCGAAGCTCGCCGAGTCGCTCGGCTGCAGCTTCGACGAGGGCGGTCTGATCGTCACGGAGGACAACCAGGCGAGCGGCGTGCCGGGCGTCTACGTCGCGGGCGACGCGGCGCGCTCGGTGCTGCTCGCGATCGTCGCGGCGGGCGAGGGCGCGCAGGCGGCGTTCGCGATCAACCGCGAGCTGCTCCGCGAGGAGTTCCCGTGACGTGCGCGCGAAGCGTGCGGAACGTGATCGAGTAGCGGGTCTCCGCGATCGGTGGGACGTGGTGCTGCCAGTGCCAGCGCGCGGCGCCCGAGAGCACGTACGCCGAGCGCGGCGCGAGCAGCGCGCGATGCTCCTCGCGCACGCCGTCGCGCTCGCGGCGGAGCCGCATCACGCACGCTGCGCGCAGCGAGACGCCGACGACGCGCTCGAAGGCGGGCGCGTCGCGGTGCCAGCCGATGCCGGCGCCCGGCGGGTAGCGCGTCACCAGCACTTCGCCGAGCGCGCCGGGCGCGACGCCCGCGAGCGCGGCCGCGCGCTCGCGCAGCGGCCCGAGCCACTCGGGGATCGGATCGCCCGCCGCGAGCGCGCCCGACTCGTACGCGTAGCGGAATCCGAAGTGGAGGACGCGCCGCCGCGCGATCGCGCCGCGCATGCGCACCTCCTCGAACGCGAGCGGGTCGAATCGCGCGAGGAGCGCCGCCTCCTCGCTCTCGTCGATCGCGTCGGGCGCGTAGAGGAATCCGGGCGGTGCGCCGACGGCGCGTGCGCGCATGCGCCGGCCCACGACGTCGCGCGGATCACTCGTAATTGCCGTACACCCGCACGCGCACCGCGTACGGCTCCTGCGGCGGGCGGTACAGCGTCACGCGATACAGCAGCGGCACCCGGTTCGGATTCAGCGGGATCAGCTGCGCGTCCACGGCCGCCGCGAAGAACGGCTCGCCGCTCGCGGTCTCGGTCGTGACCTCGATGCGCTCGATCAGCTCGTCGAGCCCGATGAAGTCGCGCGGCAGCCGGTAGCGGAAGCCGAGATCCACCACGACGGCGTCCTCGCGGAGGTTGCGCGCCTTCACGAGCACCGTCGCAGGACCGGGCTCGACCAGAGCGCTCGTCTTCACGACGCCGTGCGAGCGCGGCGGCATCGGCAAGACGACGTCGGCCTGCAGGAGCTGCGCGGACGCTCCGTGCGCGAACAGCAGCAGCACGGCGAGCAGCAGACTGGGCATTCGCATGCGGACTCTCCGACCCCGCCCGTTCTGCGAGCGTAGAGTGCCGCGCTCGGCGGAGCCGGCCCCCCAGGGATTCCGTTAGACTGCGCGGGTCCAAAACGGAGTCCCCCTTTGCCTCTCTCGAGTCGCGAGATCCGCAGCAGCTTCCTGCGCTTCTTCGAGGAGCGCGGGCACCGCCCCGTCGCGAGCAGCGCGCTCGTGCCCGAGGGCGATCCCACGCTGCTCTTCACGAACGCGGGCATGGTGCAGTTCAAGCGCGTCTTCACCGGCGAGGAGACGCGCGAGTACTCGCGCGCGACGACGTCGCAGAAGTGCATGCGCGTCTCCGGCAAGCACAACGACCTCGAGAACGTCGGCCGCACGCCGCGCCATCACACCTTCTTCGAGATGCTCGGCAACTTCAGCTTCGGCGACTACTTCAAGCGCGACGCGATCGTGTGGGCGTGGGAGCTCGTCACCGAGGTCTGGGGCATCCCGCCCGGCAAGCTCGCGGTCACCGTGTTCCGCGAGGACGACGAGGCCGCGGAGCTGTGGGCCCAGGAAGTCGGCCTGCCCGCGAACCGCATCACGCGCCTCGACGAGGCGGACAACTTCTGGCAGATGGGCGACACCGGCCCCTGCGGTCCCTGCTCGGAGATCTACTTCGACTGGGGCAAGCAGCCCGGCTGCCATCAGGACGAGTGCGATCCCTCCTGCGACTGCGGCCGCTGGCTCGAGATCTGGAATCTCGTGTTCATGCAGTTCGACCGCAACGCGGCGGGCGTGATGACGCCGCTGCCGAAGCCGTCGATCGACACCGGCGCCGGGCTCGAGCGCGTCGCCGCGGTGCTCCAGGGCATCAAGAGCAACTACGACACCGATCTGTTCCGCGGGATCCTCGAGCGCGCGCAGCAGCTCTCGGGCGTGCGGCTCGGCACGGACCCCGAGAAGGACGTCTCGCTGCGCGTCGTCGCAGACCACGCCCGCGCCGTCACCTTCCTCGTCGCGGACGGCGTGCTGCCGTCGAACGAGGGCCGCGGCTACGTGCTGCGCCGCATCCTGCGCCGCGCGGCGCGCCACGGCGTGCTGCTCGGCGTGGAGCGCCCGTTCCTCTACGCGGTCGCGGACGCGGTGATCGAAGAGATGGGCGACGCCTATCCCGAGCTGGTCGGGCGGCGCGCGTTCATCCAGGACCGCGTGAAGCGCGAAGAGGAGCGCTTCCTCGAGACGCTCTCCAAGGGCCTCGCGCTGCTCGAAGAAGAGGTGCGCAAGACGCAGGCCGCGGGCCAGCAGGTGCTGCCCGGCGACGTCGTCTTCAAGCTCTACGACACGTTCGGCTTCCCCGTCGACCTCACCGAGGACATCCTCTCGGGCAAGCAGCTGGGCTTCGACCACGCCGGCTTCGAGGCCGCGATGAACAAGCAGCGCGAGCGCGCGCGCGCGGCGTGGAAAGGCAGCGGCCAGGCGGCGGCGCTGCCGATCTACTCGCAGCTCGCGAGCGACTTCGAGACGCGCTTCCGCGGCTACGAAGGGCTCGCCGCGCAGTCGCGCATCCTGGCGCTCGTGTCGAACGCGACCGGCGTCGCGCAGGCGCGCGCCGGCGACGCCGTCGAGGTGATCGTCGAGGACACGCCCTTCTACGCCGAGAGCGGCGGCCAGATCGGCGACCGCGGCCTCATCGCGACGCCGACCGGCCGCATCGAGGTCGAGGACACGCAGAAGCCGGCCGGCTCGCTGGTCGTGCACCGCGGCAAGGTCGTCGAGGGCGAGGTGCACGTGGACCAGCCCGCGCAGCTCGTCGTCGACTCGATGCACCGCTTCGGCGCGGTGCGACACCACTCCGGCACGCACCTGCTGCACGCGGGCCTGCGCGCGGTGCTGGGACCGAACGCGACGCAGCGCGGCTCGCTCGTCACGGCGCACCGGCTCCGCTTCGACTTCAGCCACGACGCGCCGGTGACGCGCGCGCAGCTCGACACCATCGAGGACCTCGTCAACGGCTGGATCGGCGCCAACGAGCCGGCGCGCGTCGAGACGGTGCCGTACCGCGAGGCGATCGAGGCGGGCGCGATCGCGATGTTCGGCGAGAAGTACTCCGACGAGGTGCGCGTGGTCACCTTCGGCGACTTCTCGATGGAGCTGTGCGGCGGCACGCACGCGCGCGCGACGGGCGACATCGGCGTCCTCAAGATCGTCGGCGAGGGCGGCGTCGCGTCGGGCGTGCGGCGCGTCGAGGCGATCACCGGAAACGAGGCGCTGCAGCGCTGGCGCGACCAGGAGCGTGCGCTCGAGCGCACGGCGGAGCTGCTCAAGTCGCCGGTCGGCGAGCTGGAGGCGCGCGTCGAGAAGCTGCTCGAGGAGCGGCGCGCGCTCGAGCGCGAGCTCGAGGCGCTGCGCGCGACGCAGCGCAGCGCCGCGTCCGGCGACCTCGTGTCGCAGGCCGAGACGATCGGCAGCGTGAAGCTGCTCGCGGCGAAGGTCGAAGGCGCCGGCGGCGACGAGCTGCGCGCGATGGTGGACGAGCTGCGCGACCGGCTGAAGAGCGGGATCGTGCTGCTCGCGGCGCCCGCGGACGGACGCGTCACGCTCGCGCTCGGCGTCACGCCCGACTTGAAGGACCGCTTCAAGGCCGGCGACCTGATCCGCGAGGCGGCGGCGGTCGTCGGCGGCAAGGGCGGCGGGCGCCCCGACTTCGCGCAGGCCGGCGGCCGCGATCCGGGCAAGATCGACGAGGCGTTCGCGGTCGTGCGCGAGAAGGTGCGCGCCGGCGCATGAGCGACGCGCCGCGCCTCGCGTTCCCGGGCAACCCGTTCGCGCCGGCGCGGCGCACGACGCGCGTGGTGCGCGTCGGCGACGTCGCGATCGGCGGCGCCAACCCGATCCGCCTGCAGTCGATGACGACCACCGACACGCAGGACGTGGCGGCGACGGTCGCGCAAGCCGAGCGGCTCGCCGCGGCGGGCTGCGAGATCGTGCGCATCACGGCGCCGTCGGTGCGCGACGCAGAGGCGCTGCGCGACATCCGCGCCGCGCTCGACCGCCGCGGCGTGCGCGTCCCGCTCGTCGCCGACATCCACTTCACGCCGAACGCGGCGCTCGTCGCAGCCGAGCACGTCGAGAAGGTGCGGATCAACCCGGGCAACTTCGCCGACAAGAAGAAGTTCGAGGTCCGCGAGTACGACGACGCCGCCTGGAACGACGAAATCGCGCGGGTCGCCGAGCGCTTCCGGCCGCTGGTGCGCCGCTGCAAGTCGCTCGGCCGCGCGCTGCGCATCGGCACCAACCACGGCTCGCTGTCCGACCGCGTGATGAACCGCTGGGGCGACACGCCGCGCGGCATGGTCGAATCGGCGCTCGAGTTCCTCGACGTCTGCGAGGACGAGGGCTTCTTCGACGTCGTCTTCTCGATGAAGGCGAGCAACCCGCAGGTCGCCGTGCAGGCGTACCGCCTGCTCGCGGCGATGCTGGCGGAGCGCGCGGCGAACGGGCGGCGCGGCGACTACCCCTTCCACGTCGGCGTGACCGAGGCCGGCGACGGCGAGGACGGCCGCATCAAGAGCGCGATCGGCATCGGCTCGCTGCTCGAGGACGGGCTCGGCGACACGATCCGCGTGTCGCTCACCGAGGACCCCGCGAAGGAGATCCCGGTCGCGCGCGCGATCGCCCGGCGCATCGAGGCGCGCTGGGCGGCGGCGGCGCCTGCGGCGGCGCCCGATCCGGGCGCGCCGTTCGTCGCCGATCCGTTCGAGTACGCGCGCCGCGCGAGCGACGCCGTCTCGGCGGGCGCGATCGCGATCGGAGGCGGCGAGCTCGTGCGCGCGGAGCTCGCGATCGGAGCGCCGCCCGCGGACGCGGAAGCGGCGGCGTGGCGGCTCGCCGACGCGCTCGCCGCGCGGCGCGAGATCGCGTGCGAGGGACTTCGGCTGGACGTCGCGGACGAGGCGTCGCTGGCGCGTGTCGGGCCGTTCGCCGAGGCGCTCGCGCGGCACGGCGTCGCGGCGCCGCTCGCGCTCGCGTTGCCGGCTGCGCTCGCGCCGCACGCGAAGGACGTCGCGGCGCGCTGGATCGTGCCGGTCGCGGGGCACGAAGCGTCGTCGCTCGCGGCGCTCGCGCGTGCCGCGCGCGCGTCGGGCGTGGCGCTCGAGTGGTCGCTCGCGGCGGGCGCCGGGCTGCTCGCGGACGTCGACCGCGCCTGCGAGGCGTCGCGCGCCGCCGGGCACGCGAGCGCCCTCGTCTCCGTCGCTGCCGAGCGCCCGGTGCCGGCGGTGCGCAGCGTCGCGGCGCGCATGCAGGCGCTCGGCTGGAAGGCCCCGCTCGTTCTCGTGCACAGCGCGGAGGCCGACGCGACCGACGACTCCGAGCTGCTGCACGCGGCGATCGACCTCGGCGCGCTGCTGTGCGACGGCCTCGGCGACGCCGTCGCGCTGCCCGTGCGCGGCGCGCTCCAGAACGCGGGCGACGCGCTCGCGCTCGCCTACCGCATCCTGCAGGGCGCGCGGCAGCGCACCACCTGGACCGAGTTCATCTCGTGTCCGTCGTGCGGGCGCACGCTCTTCGATCTCGAGGAGACGACCGCGCGCATCAAGGCGAAGACGCAGCACCTGAAGGGCGTGAAGATCGCCATCATGGGCTGCATCGTGAACGGCCCGGGCGAGATGGCGGACGCGGACTTCGGCTACGTCGGCTCGGGGCCGGGCGTCGTCAACCTGTACGTCGGCCACGAGTGCATCGAGCGCCACGTGCCGCAAGCGGAAGCCGACGCACGCCTCATCGACCTGATCCGACGCCACGGCCGCTGGGTGGAGCCGGCGTAGCGGCGGAGCGCGCGGTGGCGTCGCGGCCGGCGCGCGCGTCGTCCTTGGATCCCCGCCACGACCGGAACGTCGCGACGGCGCGCGAGCCCTCGAAGATCGGATCGCGCGGGCCGAGCACCTCGGTGGCGCCGAACAGCGCGAGCGAGACGAGGAGCAGGCCTTCGGCGGCGCCGACCGCAGCGCCGCCGAGGCGGTCGATCGCCGACAGTCCCGCGACGCCGACGAGGCGCCGCACGATCATGCCGACGATCGTCACGAACAAGATCGCCGCGACGACGACCACGCCGCCCGCCGCCGCGGTGGCGATCAGCGGATCCCACTGCGTGCGCGCGGCGATCTCGGCCGCGACCGGCTCGCGCAACGAGCGGAACGCGATCACCGCGGTCGCGAGCGCGGCCAGCGAGAAGGCCTCGCGCACCATGCCGATCCACAGGCCGCGCAACACGGCGAGCGCGAGCACGGCCACGACGGCGAGGTCGATCATGCCTCCCACGGCGCGCATTCTAGCCCGCGCTGCTCGGCGCGGGCACCGGTAGACTGCCGCGATGCGCGCGGATGCGATCGTGATCGGCGCGGGTCACAACGGGCTCGTGGCCGCCGCGTATCTGGCGCGCGCGGGGCTCGCGACCGTCGTGCTCGAGCGTCGCGAGATCGTCGGCGGCGCGTGCGTCACGGAAGAGCTCTGGCCCGGGCATCGCGTGTCGCGCGCCGCCTACGTCGCCGGCTTGCTGCGGCCCGCGGTGATCCGCGAGCTCGCGCTCGAGCGGCGCGGACTCGTGCTGCTGCGCCGCGATCCGTCGTCGTTCACGCCGCTCGCCGACGGGCGCGGGCTCCTGCTCGGGCCCGACGCGGCGCTGTGCGAGCGCGAGATCGCGCGCTTCTCGCGGCGCGACGCCGCGCGCTACCCGCAGTACGAGCGTCTGCTCGACCGCGCCGCGCGCGCCTTCGAGCCGCTGCTCGACGCGCCGCCGCCGGACCCCGCGTCGCTCGCGTGGCGCGACGTGCCCGCGCTCGCGCGCGTCGCGCGCGGCGTCGCGGCGATGCGCGGCGATCTCGCGCGCGCCGTGCGGCTGCTGCTCGCGCCGGCGCGTGACACGCTCGCGGAGTGGTTCGAGAGCGAGCCGCTGCGCGCGACGCTCGCGACCGACGCGCTGATCGGGGCGTGGGCGGCGCCGAGCACGCCGGGCACCGGCTACGTGCTCTTCCACCACGTGATGGGCGAGACGGGCGGCGCGCGCGGCGTGTGGGCCTACGTGCAGGGCGGAATGGGCGCGCTGTCCGACGCGATCGCGGACGCGGCACGCGCCGCCGGCGCGACGATCGCGACGAGCGCGGAGGTCGCGTCGATCGAGGTGGACGGCGGGCGCGTGCGCGGCGTCGCGCTCGCCGACGGCCGCAGCGTCGAAGCGCCGCTCGTCGTCTCGAGCGCGGATCCGCAGCGCACGCTGCTCGGCCTGGCCGGCGCGGCGCGGCTGCCCGACGAGCTGCGCGACGCGCTGCGCGCGCTCGACTTCCGCAGTCCCGTCGTGAAGATCAACCTCGCGCTCGACCGCCTGCCGCGCTTCGCGGGGCGCGGCGACGCGCCCGGCCCCGAGCACCGCGGCACGATCCATCTCGGCGCCGCCGACCTCGACGCGCTCGAGCGCTGCTTCGCGGATGCGGCGGCGGGCCGCCTGCCCGAGCGGCCGATGATCGAGCTGACGATTCCGTCGGCGCTCGACGCCTCGCTCGCGCCGCCGGGGCGCTTCGTCGCGTCGATGTTCGTGCAGCACTTGCCCCACG
This sequence comes from Pseudomonadota bacterium, assembly GCA_003576805.1. Classification (GTDB taxonomy): domain Bacteria; phylum Myxococcota_A; class UBA9160; order UBA9160; family PR03; genus PR03. Next base: position 16,615 of record QEVM01000025.1, read on the forward strand.
ACTGGGACGCGTCGCGCTGGGACGGCGCGCGCGACGCCTTCGCGGATCGCGTGTTCGCCTGCGTGGACGAGGTCGCGCCGGGCTTCTCGTCGAGCGTGGTCCATCGCGAGGTGCTCGCGCCGCCCGACCTCGAGCGCGTCTTCGGGCTCACCGGCGGCAACATCTTCCACGGCGCGATGGCGCTCTCGCGGCTGCTCTTCCTGCGCCCCGCGCCGGGCTGGTCGCGCTACCGCACGCCCGTCGCAGGGTGTGGCTGTGCGGCGCGGGAACGCATCCGGGTGGCGGCGTGATGGGCGCGTGCGGCCGCAACGCCGCGCGCGAGATCCTGCGCGACCGAGCGCGCCCGCCGCGCGCGCGCTGAACGGAACGCTCAGGCCGGCGGCGTCTGCCAGACGTAGGCGCGCAGCTGGCGGATCTCCTCGACCTGCTCCTCGATCTCGTCCCAGAGCAGATCGCGCATCGAGATCATCGCGATCACGTGGCCGTTGGCGAGCACCGGAAGGTGGCGGCAGCCGGCGCGCTGCATCTTCTCGAGACACGCGTCGCGGCTCTCGCACAGATCCGCCGTGACGACCTCGGTGGTCATCACCTCGTCGAGCCGCGTCGTGTGCGGATCGCGGCCCGCGACGACGACGCGCGTCATCAGGTCGCGCTCGGAGAAGACGCCCATCAGCTTTTCGCCCTCGAGCACGGTCACGGCCCCGACGTTCACGGCGGTCATGCGGCTGACCACGTCGAAGACCCGATCGCTCGGGCGCGCGGTGAGGAGCCGGCGGCTGCGCATGACCTGTTCGAGTGTGTGCATCGTGGGATCCTCCGTGCCGTCCCCGCACGTGGGCATCGCGCGATGCGGCGGCGAGAGCGGCGGAGCCGGTGAGCCGCCCCGGGACGGCGACTCCATTGACGCACGGACGGCGGCGAAAGAGAAGCGCCGTGTGCCGAAAAGCACCCGCCGGGCGGCGGGTCAGGGCGGCGGGCGGACCCCGGGCTCGCGCGCTGCGAGTCGCAGCCAGGCGCGCGCGTCGTCCCGGGCGGGATCGGCGCGCAGCGCGTCCTGCCAGTGCACGGCCGCCCGGTCGGCCTGGCCGAGCGACCAGCGCACGATGCCGAGCTGCACCAGCGCCTCGGGGTAGTCCGGGTTGGCGGCGAGCACGCGCTCGAGCTCGCGCAGGGCCTGGTGCGGCAGGCCGCTCTCGCGGAGCGCGACGGCGAGCTTCTGGCGGACGTCGTGGAAGTGCGGGCAGCGGTCGAGCGCCTTCCGGTAGGCCGCGATCGCCTCGCCGAGCTCGCCGGCCTCGCGGTACGCGTCGGCGAGCGCAGCTTGCAGGTTCGCGAGCTTGCCCTGCGTGAGTGCGTCGCTCGCGCCGTGCGCGGGAGGCGTCTGCGGCGCGGCCAGCACGACCGCCTCCGAGCGCGCGAAGTCGCCCCGCCGCTCCCAGACGGTGGCGAGCGCGAGACGCGCCTCGGCGTAGGCGGGATTGAGCGCGATCGCCTCCTCGAAGCGATGCGTCGCCTCCTCGAGGTCGCCGCGCCGCTCGTAGAGGAGGCCGAGCAGGTAGTGGACGTCGGCGAAGCGCGGGCGCGTCGCGAGGACGCGCGTCAGCTGCTCGATCGCGGCCTCGTCGTCTCCGCGCTCGAACGAACGCACGCCTCGCCGGTACGCGACGCGCTCGTCGGCCGAGAAGTGAGCGGCGCTGCGCAAGGGGAGAGGCTAGTTCGCTTCGGGAACCAGGTCCGCGGCCGCCTCGGCGACGTCGGTGCCCTTGTAGTTCTCGAGGATCACCTGGAAGATCTTCTGCGCTTCGTCGGCTCGGTTCATCCGCGTGTAGCAGACGCCCAGCTTGTAGAGCGCCTCGGCGTCGAGGCCGAGCCCCGGGTACTCGTTCAGCAGCTCGCGATAGCGCTCGGCCGCCGACGGATACTCGTCGATCTTGAAGTAGTAGTCGGCGACGCCCATCGTGTACTCGCCGAGGCGCGTGCGCAGCTCGCGCCAGATCTTGTCCGCCTCCGCTGCCTGCTGCGAGTGCGGGAAGCGCGCGAGGAGCCGGTCGAACTGCGCGAGCGCCTCGCGCGTCGCGGTCTGGTCGCGCTGCGGGTCGCGGCTCTGCTTGTAGTACGACATGCCCGACTGGAACATCGCGTACGGCACCTGGCGGTGTTCCGGGTGCAGCTCGACGAAGTCCCTGTAGTACGACACGGCCTCGTCGTACTTGCCGCTCTTGAAGTAGGCGTCCGCGATCGCGAGCTGCGCCATCACGGCCTGCTCGCTGTACGGATAGTTGTCGATGATGTCCTGGAAGATCTCGATCGAGTCGCCGTAGTCGGGCGACAAGAACCAGTGGAAGGAGCCTTCCTGCTCGGCGAGCTTCTTCTGGCCCTGGTCGAAAAGCTCCTCGGCGGACGCGAGCTCCTCGAACTGCTCGGGCGGCGGAGCGCTCGCACAGGCGAGCGCGAACGCGGCCGCGACCGGCGTCACGAGTCGATGGACGAGTCGATGGACGAGTCGATGGCGCATGGACACCCCCTCCAACGATGGCAGCGAGCACCCTACCGGACCGGTCGGATCGCTGTCAATTTTGCTAGCGTGAGCGTGACCAGATCCGCCGCGGAGCGCCGTCATCCGGAAGACAGCTTGCGATGACGGCGGCGCGGCCCGATCGTTTCACCGCGATGTTCATCCCGATCTTGGACCCTCGTTGAACGGATCGTCGAGCGGACCCCTCGACCGGATCGCCCAACCGACAGGTCGATCCCGCGGGTTCGCCGCGCGATCGACGCCACGTCTCTGGAGGACTCGACTTCGATGCTGGACGACGCGCTTCGCGATCTGAAGTTCGATCGGCGCATGCTCGAGCGCCGCGGCTGGACCCCCCGTGTGGAGGTCGAGCGCGCGCTCGCGGAGCTGCCCGACGTGACGGACAAGGCAGCGCCGCCGGATGCCTCGGCGACGCCCGAGCCGCCGGAGAGTGCGGGCTAGCAGCGCCGCCGGCGGAAGCGCCGAACCCGGGAGGAAAGCCGTGATCAAGTCGAGATTCGGCGACCGGCTCGACGGCTGGCTCGAAGCGGCGCTCCCGTTCCTGTTCCGCCGCCGCATCAACCCGAACGTGCTGACGGTGATCGGCACGGCGGTTTCGATCGGGGCGGGCGCCGCGTTCGCATTCGGTCACTTCGGCTGGGGCGCGATCGCCATCCTCGTCGGCGGGGTCTTCGACCTGATCGACGGCGTGATCGCGCGCAAGCACGGCATCGCGACGGCGTTCGGCGCGTTCCTCGACTCGACGCTCGACCGGCTCGCCGACATGGCGATCCTGCTCGGGATCATGTTGCACTACGCCGCGCGCGGCGACGCGGGCACCGTGCTGCTCGGCGGCATCGCGCTGATCGCGTCGGTGATGACGTCGTATGCCAAGGCGCGCGCGGAGCAGTTCGTGTCGTCCTTCAGCGGCGGCTTCCTGGAGCGCGGCGAGCGGCTGGTGGTCCTCGGCGTCGGCGCGGTCGCGGGGCTGATGGTGCCGGCGCTCTGGTTCCTCGCCGTCGCGGGCACGGGCACGGTCGCGTACCGCTTCGCCCTCGCGCACCGCGAGCTGGCGCGGCTCGACGAGCAGAAGCTCGGGGAGCACCCGGGATGAGCGAACGCGACGACGAACGCGGCTTCACCGTGGTCGACCGGCGCGCGAGCGCGGGCGCCCAGGAGGCCGAGGCGCAGCCCTCACCGACGCCGGGCGCGCCCGCACCGGCCTTCGATTTCGCGATGCTGGTGCAGTCGATCGCGCTCACGGCGTTGCACCAGCTCGGGAAGGTCCCCGATCCGGCCACCGGGGAGCCCGGCGAGACGAACCTTCCGCTCGCGCGGCAGAACATCGAGATCCTCGAGATCCTCGACGTGAAGACGCGCGGCAATCTCGACGCGGAGGAATCCCACCTGCTCGCGAGCCTGCTCTACGAGGTGCGCATGCACTTCGTCGAGGCCTCGAAGAAGGGTCGATGAGCGCGTCGCGGCCTTGGCCGGCGCCGGCCAAGGTGAACCTGGGTCTGCGCGTCGTGGGCACGCGCCCCGACGGCTACCACCTCCTCGAAAGCTGCTTCGTCCCGCTCGACCTCGCCGACCGGCTTTGGATCGAGGCCGAGCCCGCGTCCACGACGTCGGTCTCGCTCGAGGTGGCGGGCGTCGCGGCGGGAGTCCCGGGGGGCGATGAGAACCTCGTCGTCCGGGCCGCGCGGGCGTTTCTCGACGCCGCCGGGCGACCGGCGCGCGTCGCGATCCGGCTCGAGAAGGCGATCCCAGTCGGCGCCGGGCTCGGCGGAGGCTCGAGCGACGCCGCGACGGTGCTCCGAGCGCTCGACGCTGCCTTTGCGAACGCGATCGCCGGGGACCGGCTCGCGGCCATCGCACTCCGCCTGGGCGCCGACGTCCCGTTCTTTCTGGATCCGCGGCCGGCCTGGGTCACGGGAATCGGGGAGCACGTCGAAGCGATCGCGCCGTTCCCGGCGCTCGACCTGCTGCTCGTCACGCCCGCCCCGCCGCTGGCCACGGCGGAGGTGTTTCGCGCCCACGACGCCGCGTTGACGCCCGGGAGCCACGACCGTAGGATGCCCCCGCTTCGAGGCATTCCGGGCCGGACTCTCGTCGCAGCACTCGCCAGCAAGGAAGCAGACCACGCCGGCATCGCGGCCGGGTCACCGCCGCAGGGGCTCGCGGAGCTCCTCGCGAACGACCTCGAGCCCGTCGCCGCGCGGCTGTGTCCAGGCATCCTGCGGGTGCGGCGCGAGCTCGAGCGGCTCGGGGCACGCGTGGTGGCCATGTCCGGCAGCGGGCCCACGATGTTCGGCTTGTTCGACGGTTCCGAGGAGACAACGACCGCCGGCGCTCAGGGACGTTTCGAAGCGACGGACCGGGTGCTCGCGGTCCGAACGCTCGGCGCGCCTCTCGACCTCGGCAACCGTGCCGGCGCGAGTTGGGGCGTCGTCTAACGGTAGGACAGCGGCCTTTGGAGCCGTGTGTGGAGGTTCGAATCCTCCCGCCCCAGCCAGTTCTTCGATTCCGCGCCGCGGCGGCAGACCGCCGCGCGCCAACACGGGTCCGGGACTTCGAGACTCCGGTCAGGGGACTTGGTAGCGGCACGATGCAACGGATGAAGCTGTTCCACGGCAACTCGAATCCGGACCTCGCTCAGGCGGTGGCGCGCTATCTGGGCGTGCCGGCGGGGCGCGCGCGCGTGACGCGCTTCAGCGACGCCGAGATCCAGGTCGAGATCGAGGAGAACGTCCGCGGCCTCGACTGCTTCGTGCTCCAGTCGACCTGCGCGCCGGCCAACCGCCACCTGATGGAGCTGCTGATCATGGTCGACGCGCTGCGCCGCTCGTCGGCCAAGCGCATCACCGCGGTGATCCCCTACTACGGTTACGCGCGCCAGGACCGCAAGGTCGCGCCGCGCGTTCCGATCACCGCCAAGCTCGTCGCCGATCTGATCGCCGTGGCCGGCACCGACCGCGTGCTCTGCATCGACCTGCACGCCGGGCAGATCCAGGGCTTCTTCAACATCCCGGTCGACAATTTGTACGCGACGCCGGTGCTGCTGCCCGCGATCCGCGAGTTCGGCGACGACGTGTGCATCATCTCGCCGGATGCCGGCGGCGTGGAGCGCGCGCGCGCCTACGCCAAGCGCATCGACGCCAAGCTCGCGATCATCGACAAGCGGCGCGAGAAGGCGAACGTCGCGGAGATCATGCACATCATCGGCGACGTCGCGGGGCTCGAGTGCGTGATCGTCGACGACATGGTCGACACCGCCGGAACGCTCACCGAAGCGGCGCGCGCGCTCAAGGACGCCGGCGCGCGCGGCGTCTACGCGGCGATCACGCACCCGGTGCTGTCGGGGCCGGCGATCGAGCGCATCGAGAAGTCGGAGCTCCAGCAGCTCGTCGTGACGGACACGATTCCGCTCCACGACGGCGCTCGGGGTTGCAGCAAGATCAAGGTGGTCTCGATCGCCAACCTCGTGGGCGAGAGCATCCGCCGCATCACCAACGAGGAGAGCATCAGCTCTCTCTTCGTGTAGGAGACGTTCCGTGTCCGAGACCGCACTCGTCGTCGAGGCTCGTGAGGCGACTGGCAAGAGCGCCGTCCGCAAGCTCCGCGCCGCCGGCCGCATTCCCGCGATCCTGTATGGGCAGGGCAAGACCTCGGTGGCGCTCGCGCTCGATCCGCGCGCGCTCGAGCGCGTGCTGAAGGCGGGCGGCGCGAACACGCTGCTCGACCTCACCGTCGAGGGCCGCGCCGACCTCGGCAGCCCGGTGGCGCTCGTGAAGGAGCTGCAGCGCGATCCGCTGCGCGGGACGTTGCTGCACGCCGACCTCTACCAGGTCGACCTCACGAAGACCGTCGAGGTCGCGGTGCCGGTCCACCTCGTCGGCAAGCCGCGCGGCCTCGACTTCGGCGGCATCCTCGAGCACACGCTGCGCGAGATCACGCTCGAGTGTCTGCCGCGCTCGATCCCGGAGTCGATCGACGTCGACGTGGCGCCCCTCGAAGTCGGCGACGTGCTTCACGTGCGCGACCTCGCGCTTCCGCAGGGCGTGTCGCTGGTGACGGACCCCGATCTCGGCGTCGTGGCCGTCTCGCTGCCGGCGGTCGAAGAGGCGGCGCCGGCGGCGGCTGCGGAAGCCGGAGCCGCGGCCGCGGCGCCCGCCGCGGAGGGCGCCGAGAAGAAGAGCGAGTAGGCGCGCTCGTTGCGGCTCGTCGTGGGGCTCGGCAATCCCGGGCCCGAGTACGAGGCGACGCGCCACAACGTGGGCTTCCTCGTGGTCGAGCGCCTCGCGGCTCGACACGGGATCGCGCTCGCGCCCGCGAAGCGGCTGTTCGGCCGCTTCGGCGTTGGGCGCATCGCCGGCGTCGAGACCGGCGTGCTCGAGCCGCTGACGTTCATGAACCGCTCGGGCCGCTCGGTGTGCGCGGCGATCGACGCGCATCCGCTCGATCCCGCGTCGGAGCTCGTGGTGGTGTACGACGACCTCGATCTCCCGTTCGGCCGCCTGCGGCTGCGCCCGAGCGGAGGCGCGGGCGGCCACAACGGCCTCGCCGACATCCAGCAGAGCCTCGGGCGCAGCGACTTCGCCCGGCTGCGCTTCGGGATCGGGCGTCCGGCGCCGGGCGTCGATCCGGTCGATCACGTGCTCGCGCCGTTCACCGCGGACGAAGCCGCTAGGCTCGCGCCCGATCTCGAGCGGGCGGCGGACGCGATCGAGGCGGTGCTGGCGGAGGGCGTCGGCGCCGCGATGAACCGCTTCAACCGCGATCCATCGCCCGCGACGACTTGAGCCGTTTCGCGCTTCGCCGGAGGGGACACGCCGCATGGCAGCCGACCACGCAGGCGCAGCGTCGAGCCCGGGCGCGCGTGCGCTGACGGCGATCGGCATCGCGATCGCGCTCGGCTTCGCGGGCGCGCTCGCGAGCCTCGTGCCGGCGGTGGCGGGCGGCGCCGCGCCGAGCGTCGCCGTGCCGTGGCTGCCCGCGCTCGGCGTCGCGCTCGCGTTTCGCGTCGACGGGCTCTCGCTGCTCTTCGCGCTGCTGATCAGCGGCATCGGCGCGCTCGTGCTGCTGTACGCGCACCGCTACCTGCGCGGCCACCCGCACGCCGCGCGGCTCCAGCTCTTCCTCACGCTCTTCATGCTCTCGATGCTGGGCCTCGTGCTCGCCGACGACGCGGTCGTGCTCTTCGTGTTCTGGGAGCTGACCACCGTCACCTCGTATCTGCTGATCGGCTTCGACTCCGAGAGCGCGAAGTCCCGGCGCGCCGCGCTGCAGGCGATGCTGGTCACCGGAAGCGGCGGCCTCGCGCTGCTGGTCGGCCTGCTGATCCTCGGCGGCGTCACCGGCACGCTGCGCATCTCGGAGTGGATCGCGGCGGGCTCGGTCGCCGGGCAGGTCGCGTACACCGCGGTCTTCGCGCTCGTCGTGCTCGCCGCGTTCACCAAGTCGGCGCAGTTCCCGTTCCACTTCTGGCTGCCGGGCGCGATGGCGGCGCCGACGCCGGTGTCCGCCTACCTGCACTCGGCGACGATGGTGAAGGCGGGCGTCTACCTGCTGATGCGCATGCATCCCGTGCTGGGCGGCACCGAGCTGTGGTTTTGGACGCTCACCGTCGCGGGCAGCGCGACGGCGCTCTGGGCGTCGATCGTCGCGCTGCGGCAGACCGACCTGAAGCTCGCGCTCGCCTACTCGACGGTGACCGCGCTCGGCTTCCTGGTGCTCTTCGTCGGCGCCGAGATCGGCATCGCGATCACCGCCGCGGTGACCTTCCTGATCGTGCACGCGTTCTACAAGAGCGCGCTGTTCCTGGTGGTCGGCATCGTCGACCACGCGACCGGCACGCGCGAGGCGCAGCGCCTCGGCGGCCTCGCGCGCACGATGCCGACGACGGCGGCGGCCGCCGGGCTCGCCGCGCTCTCGATGGCGGGCTTCCCGCCGCTGCTCGGCTTCATCGGCAAGGAGCTGAAGTACGAGGCGGCGCTCGCGATCGTGTCGCAGCCGCTCGTGCTCGCGACCTTGCTGGTCGTCGCCAACGCGCTCACCTTCGCGGTGGCCGCGGTCGTCGCGTTCCGCCCGTTCTGGCGCGGCGAGCCCGAGACGCCGCGCATGCCGCACGAGGCGCCGCGGCGCATGCGCGCCGGCCCGCTGCTGCTCGCCGCCGCGGGCTTCGCGTTCGGCGTGTATCCCGAGCTGGTCGGCCGCTATCTGGTCGAGCCGGCCGTCGCTGCGATCCGCGCGACGCCGATGGAGGTCGACCTGAAGCTGTGGCACGGCGTCAACGTGCCGCTCGCGATGAGCGTGGCGACGGCGCTGCTCGGGCTCGCGATCTACGCGGCGCACGAGCGGGTGCGGGCCGTGCTGGCGCGCGCGGTGTCCGCGTTGCCGCTGACGGGCGAGCGCGCTTTCGACGCGTCGCTGGACGCGCTGCGGTCCTTCGCCGCCTTCCAGACGCGCATCCTCCAGGGCGGCTCGCTGCGCCGCTATCTCTTCGCGACGTGGCTGGTGCTGCCCGCCGCCGTCGGCTCGGTGCTGGTGCTGCGCGGCGGCCTCGCGTGGCCCGCGTCGCCGTCGCCGGTCCCGGTCTACGCGTGGCCGATCGTGCTGCTCGTCGCCGCCGGCTCGATCGCACCGATCGTGACGACGTCGCGGCTCGCCTCGATCGCCGCGCTCGGTCTGGTCGGCGCGGGCGTGTCGCTCCTCTACCTGCTGTTCGGCGCGCCCGACGTGGCCATGACGCAGCTCCTGGTCGAGACGCTGACGGTCGTGATCGTGGCCGTCGTGCTGCTGCGCCTGCCGCGCTTCAGCGGACGCGACCATCCGGGGTCCGCCGGCCGCGCGCGCGACGCGGCGCTCGCGATCGCCGCGGGTACGACGGTGTCCGCGCTGCTGCTCGCGGTCCTCGCGAGCCCGCTCGACCCGTCGCTCTCCGACTGGTTCGCCGCGAACGCGCTGCCCGCGGGCTTCGGCCGCAACGTCGTGAACGTCGTGATCGTCGACTTCCGCGCGCTCGACACGCTGGGCGAGATCACGGTCGTGACGGTCGCCGCGTGCGCGGCCTACGCGCTGCTGAAGCTGCGGCCGGGCGCGAGCTCCGAGCAGGAGGGCGCGTGAGCTCGCTGATCCTCGCGACGATCGCGCGCGTCGCCGTCGCGCTGATGCTGCTGTTCTCGGTGTTCCTGCTGCTGCGCGGCCACGACGCGCCGGGCGGCGGCTTCCTCGGCGGCCTCGTCGCGGCGATCGGCTTCATCCTGTACGTGCTCGCCGAAGGACCGCGCGAGGTGCGCGCCGCGCTGCGCGTCGACCCGCGCAGCATCGCGTTCGTCGGGCTCGCCGTCGCGCTGGTCTCGGGCCTGGCGGGTCTCGCGACCGGCGCGCCGTTCCTGACCGCGCTCTGGACGTCGTTCGGCGACGTCAAGCTCGGCACGCCGGTGCTCTTCGATCTCGGCGTGTACCTCGTCGTGGTGGGCGGCGTGCTCGCGATGGTGCTCGCGCTCGAAGAAGAGGTCGGCTGATGGAGGTCCTGCTCGCGATCCTGATCGGCGTCATGTTCGGCGCGAGCGTCTACCTGATGCTGTCGCGCAACTGGGTCCGCTACCTGTTCGGCTTCATCGTGATCAGCAACGCGGTGAACCTGCTGCTGTTCGCGGTGGGACGCGTCGAGCTGGGCCGGCCCGCGCTCGTGCCGCCCGGCCTCGCGGCGCCGGACGGCCCGGTCGCCAACTCGCTGCCGCAGGCGCTGATCCTGACGGCGATCGTGATCGGCTTCGGCCTGCTCGCCTTCGCGCTGGTGCTGGCGTCGCGCGCGTGGGCGGAGCTCGGGACCGTCGACGTGGACGCGATGCGCGTCGCCGAGCCGCGCGAAGACGCGGCGCGCGAAGGGCGGGACGCATGAGGGGCCTGCTGATCGCGCCGGTCGTGATCCCCCTCGCGACCGCCGTGCTGCTGCTCGTGCTGCGCCCGTCGCGGCGCGTCGAGCACGCGCTCTCGGCGCTCGGCTGCGTCGCGCTGCTCGGGGCGGCGCTGATGCTGCTGGTGCGCGTCGCGGGCGGCGGCGTCGCGGCGATGCAGCTCGGCGACTGGGCCGCGCCCTTCGGCGTCAGCTTCGTGGCGGACCGGCTCGGCGCCGCGATGGTGACCGTCACCGCCGTGATCGGGCTCGCGGTCAGCGTGTTCGCGATGGCGGAGATCGACGACCGCCGCCGGCGCTTCGGCTTCGCGGGCTTCGTGCAGATCCTGCTCGGCGGCGTGTGCGGCGCCTTCCTCACCGGCGACGTCTTCAACCTCTACGTCTGGTACGAGGTGATGCTGATCGCGTCGTTCGCGCTGCTCACGCTCGGCGGCGAGCGGATCCAGATCGACGGCGCGGTGAAGTACGTCGCGCTGAACATGATCTCGACGCTGCTCTTCCTGTCGGGCTGCGGCCTGCTCTACGGCCTGACCGGCACGCTCAACATGGCGGACCTGCACGCCAAGCTGCCCGCGGTCGCGAACCAGGGCCTCGTCACCGCCGTCGCGGTCGTCTTCGCGATCGGCTTCGGCATCAAGGCGGCGCTCTTCCCGCTCTTCTTCTGGCTGCCGGCCTCGTATCACACGCCGCCCGTGGCGGTGTCCGCGCTGTTCGCCGGCCTGCTGACCAAGGTCGGCGTCTACAGCTTGATCCGCTTCTTCACGCTGATCTTCACCGGCGACGCCGCCTTCACCGGCGCGCTGCTCGCCGCCGCCGCGGCGTTCACGATGGTGACGGGCGTCCTCGGCGCCGCGGCGCAGAACGAGATGCGGCGCATCCTCGGCTTCCACATCGTGAGCCAGATCGGCTACATGGTGATGGGGCTCGCGATCGCGACGCCGCTCGCGCTCGCCGGCGCCGTCTTCTACACGCTGCACCACATCGTCGTGAAGGCGAACCTGTTCCTGGTGAGCGGCGTCGTGCGGCGCCTCTCGGGCAGCGGCGACCTCGCGCGCACCGGAGGCCTGTACGCGCAGGCGCCGCTGCTCGCCGCGCTGTTCCTGGTGCCGGCGTTCTCGCTGGCGGGCTTCCCGCCGCTCTCGGGCTTCTGGGCGAAGCTGTTCCTCGTGAAGGCCGCGCTCGAGGCGCAGGCGCCGTGGATCGTCGCCGTGCTGATCGGCGTCGGTCTCCTCACGGTCTACTCGATGACCAAGATCTGGGCCGAGGTGTTCTGGAAGGCGCCGCCCGAGCCGCGCGCCGCGCTGCCGCCGCTGCGCGGCGGGGAGCGCGCGCTCCTGTTCGGTCCGATCGTCGGCCTCGCGGCGATCACGGTGGCGATCGGCCTGTGGCCCGCGCCGCTCTTCGACTACGCCGACGCCGCGGCGCGCGAGCTCGCGGACCCGCGCGACTACGTCGCGGCCGTGCTGGGGAGCCGCCCGTGAATCTGTTCGCGATCCACCTGCTGCTCGCGCTCGGCTGGGCCGCGGCCCACGGCAGCTTCACGTTGGCGTCGCTCGCGGTCGGCTTCGCCGTCGGCGGTCTCGCGCTCTGGCTGGTGCGCCCGCTCTACGGACCGACGCACTACTTCGGCCGCTTGCTCGGCGCGATCCACCTCGCCGGCTTCTTCGTGTGGGATCTCGTGATCTCGTCCGTGCAGGTCGCGCACGACGTGCTGACGCCGACCCACCACAGCCGGCCCGGCGTGATCGGGGTGCCGCTCGACGCCGCGACGCCGCTCGAGATCACGACCGTCGCGAACCTGATCACGCTGACGCCGGGCACGCTGACGCTCGACGTCTCCGACGACCGCCGCACGCTCTGGGTGCACGCCATGTTCATCGACGACCCGGACGCGCTGCGCCGCACGCTCAAGCAGGGCATGGAGCGCCGCGTCCTCGAGGTCTACCGCGGATGGTGACGGACGGCGCGGGCCTGCTCGCGTACGCGCTCTGGCCGGTGTTGGCGCTGCTGCTCGTCGGCATCGTGCTGGCGGCGCTCCGCGCGATGCGCGGCCCGACCCTGCCCGACCGCGTCGTCGGGCTCGACACCGTCACGACGCTGATGGTCGCGTTCGCCGCGGTGTTCGCGATCGAGAGCGGCGAGGCGGCCTTCCTCGACATCGCGATCGTGCTCGCGCTGGTCGCGTTCCTCACCACCGTCGCGTTCGCGCGCTACGTCGAGCGGCGCGGCCGCGAGGGACCGGGCCGCGCCGACGTCGAGGAGGAGCCTTAGGCATGGACCTGCTGCGCGACGCCCTCACCGCGCTGCTGTTGCTGGCGGGCGGCTTCTTCTGCTTCGTCGCCGCGCTCGGCGTGCTGCGCATGCCCGACACCTACATCCGCATGCACGCCTCGAGCAAGGCGGGGACGCTCGGCTGCGGGCTCGTGCTGGCCGCGGTCGCGGTGCACTTCGGCGACATCGGGATCGGCTCGCGCGCGACGATCGCGATCGCGTTCCTGCTGCTCACGGCGCCCGCCGGCGCGCACATGATCGGACGCGCCGCCTACCGCACCGGCGTGCCGCTCTGGCAGCGCAGCGTCGTGGACGAATGGCGGGACGCCGAGCAGTCGCCGCCGGACCGGCGCTGAGCGCGCTGGCGTGCCGCAGCGTGCGCGGCGATGATCGCGGCGACCGAGCCACACGGAGCACAGCGCTGCAGCACACCGCCCGCCCCAACGGCGGGGGCTGGCACGCCCTTTCGCCGGAGCAGGCGCTCGACGGGATCGCGTCGGGTGCGAACGGCCTCTCGTCCGCGGAAGCGCGGCGTCGGCTCGCCGACGTGGGTCCGAACGCGCTGCCCGAGCCCCGCCGCGCCGGCATCGCGGCGATCTTCCTGCGCCAGTTCCGCAGCCCGCTGATCTATCTGCTGTTCGCGGCGAGCGGCGTCGCGTTCGCGCTCGGCGAGCGCCGCGACGCCCTCGTGATCCTCGGCGCGGTGACGCTGAACGCGCTGATCGGCGCCTTCCAGGACCGCCGCGCGCAGCGCTCGCTCGACGCGCTGCGCCGGCTCGCGAGCCTCAAGGCCGGCGTGCTGCGCGACGGCCGCGAGGAGCGCGTCGAGGCGCGCGAGGTCGTGCCCGGCGACGTCCTGCTGCTCGCGGCCGGCGACGCGGTGCCCGCCGACGCGCGCCTCCTCGACGGCGCCGCGCTCGAGATCGCGGAGGCGGCGCTCACCGGCGAGTCGCTGCCGGTCGCCAAGGAGTACGCGCCGCTCGCGCCCGACACGCTGCTCGCCGACCGTCGCAACATGGTGTACGGCGGGACGCACGTCACCGCCGGCCGCGCGCGCGCGGTGGTGGTCGCGACCGGCCCGCACAGCGAGATCGGCCGCATCGCGCAGCTCGCCGAGTCCACCGGCGCTCGCGAGACGCCGCTCGAGCAACGCATCGCGCAGTTCGGGCGCTTCCTGTCGGTCGCCGCGCTGGTGCTGGTCGCGGTGATCCTCGCGCTCGGCCTCGCGCGCGGCCTCTCGTTCGCCGAGGTCTTCATGCTGGCGATCAGCCAGATGGTGTCGATGGTGCCGGAGGGGCTGCCGGTGGCGATGACCATCGCGCTCGCGGTCGGCGTGCAGCGCATGGCGCGGCGCGGCGCGATCGTGCGGCAGCTGGCGGCGGTCGAGACGCTCGGCTCGACCACCGTCATCTGCACCGACAAGACCGGCACGCTGACGCGCAACGAGATGACCGCGATCCGCGTCTGGCTGCCGGCCGGGCGCAGCGTCGCGGTGAGCGGCGTCGGCTACGCGCCCGACGGCGGCTTCGAGGAGCGCGGCGCCGCGCTCGACGCGCTGGCCGACCCGGACCTGCGCGAGCTGCTCGAAGCGGGCGCGCTCTGCAACGACGCGCACGTCGAGGCGCTGCACGACGAGCGCGCCGAGTGGCAGGCGCTCGGCGACCCGACCGAAGCCGCGCTGCTCGTGCTCGCCGCCAAGGGCGGCATCGCGGTCGAGACGCTGCGCGGCCGGCTGCCGCGCCGCGCAGAGCTGCCCTTCGACCCGGGCGCCCGGATGATGGCGACGCAGCACGAGATGGGCGCCGGCGCGTGCGTGCTCGTGAAGGGCGCGCCCGAGCTGATCGAGCCGCTCTGCGCGCAGGCGCGCTGCGGCGGCGGCGACGCGCCGTTCGACGCCGCCGCGCGCGATGCGTTCCACGCCGCCGTGCGCGACATGGCGAGCGGCGCGCTGCGCGTGCTCGCGCTCGCGCGGGTGGACGGCCTGGAGATCGACGGCCGCGCCGGCTTCGCCGCGCTGCACGGCCGCGCGACGCTGCTCGGCCTCGTCGGCCAGATCGACCCGCCGCGCCCCGAGGTGATGGACGCGGTGCGCGAGTGCCGCGTCGCCGGCATCCGCCCCGTCGTCGTGACCGGCGACCACGCCGCCACCGGCCTCGCCGTGGCGCGCACGCTCGGCATCGCCCGCGCCGGCGACGTCGCCGTCGACGGCCGCGAGCTCGAGAAGCTCACCGACGAGGACTTGGAGCGCCGACTCGATTCCGTGTCGGTGTTCGCGCGCGTCCACCCGGCGCAGAAGCTGCGCATCGTGGAGGCGTACCAGCGGCGCGGCGACGTCGTGGCGATGACGGGCGACGGCGTCAACGACGCGCCCGCGCTCGCGCGCGCCGACGTCGGCGTCGCGATGGGCGTCACCGGCACCGAGGTCGCGAAGCAGGCGGCGAAGATCGTCGTGACCGACGACAACTTCGCGACGATCGTGGTCGCGGTCGCCGAGGGCCGCGCCATCTACCGCAACCTGAAGAAGCTGATCCTGTACCTGTTCTCGACCTCCGCGGCCGAGATCGTCGTGCTGCTCACCGCGCTGCTCGCCGGCTATCCGCCGCCGCTCGCCGCCGTCCAGATCCTCTGGATCAACCTGGTGACCGACGCGGCGGTCACGGTGAACCTGGTGATGGAGCCGGCCGAAGGCGACGAGATGCGCCGCCGTCCGGTGGCGCGCGACGAGCGCCTGCTGACGCGCGGCATGCTGATCCGCATGGCGCTGATGGTGCCGGCGATGGCGATCTCGACGCTCGGCTGGTACACGGTGCGGCTCGCGAGCGGCGCGCCGTTCGAGGTCGTGCGCACCGAGACCTTCACCGTGCTCGCCGTCTGCCAGTGGTTCAACGCGATGAACAGCCGCTCGGGCCGGCGCTCGGCGCTGCGCGGCGTGCTCGGCAATCGCTGGCTGCTGGGCGGGCTGGCCGCGGGCAACGTGCTGCAGGCCGCGGTCGTGTTCTGGCCGCCGCTGAACCGGCTCTTCTACACGGTTCCGATCGAGCTCGAGCGCGTGCCGCACATCGCGCTCGTGGCGAGCCTCGTGCTCTGGGTCGAGGAAGCGCGCAAGTGGATGCTGCGGCGGCGCGACCGCGCCGCCGGGCCGAAGGAGGAATGATGGCCATCGTCTGTGGGACGGACTTCACGCCGAACGCGGAGGCGGCGTGCGACGCGGCGGCCGCGATCGCGGCGCGCACCGGCCGCACGCTCGAGCTGGTGCACGTCGCGGACGGCGGCGACCGCGACGCCGCAGCGCGCCGCCTCGACGCCGAGGCCGAGCGGCTGCGCCGCCGCGGCGCGACGGTCGAGGGCCGGTTGCTCGAGGGCGCGCCCGACGAGACGCTGGTCGAGCACGTCAACGCGGCGGGCGCCTGGCTGATCGTGGTCGGCGCGCTCGGGCGCCGCTCGCGCAGCCGCTGGGCGATCGGCAGCACCGCCGACCGCGTCGCGCAGACGGCTGCGGTCCCGGTGCTGGTGGTGCGCTCGCCGGCCGCGTTCGAGGCGTGGGCGCAGGACGGCAAGCCGCTGCGCGTGCTGGTCGGCGCCGACTTCTCGGGCTCCGCGCAGGCGGCGATCCGCTGGACGCGCGCGCTCGCCGAGGCGGGCCCGTGCGAGGTGCGCATCGTGCACGTCTACTGGCCGCCCGAGGAGCACGCGCGCCTCGGCATCCGGGGCGCGGTGTCGATGGTCGACGTGCATCCCGAGGTGGAGAAGGTGCTCGCGCGCGAGCTCGCCACGCGCTTCCACGACGACGCGGCCGGCCTCGGCGAGATCCACGTCGAGCTGAGCCTCGGACGCGTCGCGGACTCGCTGGTGTGGCGCGCCGACCGCGACGCGGACGACCTCGTCGTCGTCGGCACGCACCAGCGCAGCGGCCTCGACCGGCTCTGGCACGGATCGGTGTCGGCCGGCGTGCTGCAAGGGGCGTCGGCGTCGGTGGCCTGCGTGCCGGCCGCGGCGGCGGCCGGCACGCAGGCGCGCTCGCTGCCCGTGGTGCGCTCGGTGCTCGCCGCGACCGACTTCTCGGAGCTCGCGGACGAGGCGGTGCTGCACGCGTGGGCCGTCGTGGCGGACGGCGGCACGGTGCACCTGCTCCACGTGATCGAGCCCGCCGAGCTCGGCGCGACGCCGAACCCGCTCTACGCGCACTTCGTGCGCGGCCGCGCGCCGACGCCCGAGGAGCGCCGCGCGCTGCACCGCGAGGTCGCGGACCGGCTGCGCCAGCTCGTGCCGGCCGCCGCCGCGGCGCGCGGCATCACCACGGAGTGTCACGTGGTGGAGGAAGCGTCGGTGGCCGAGGCGATCGCGCGGATGGCCGAGCGGCTCGGCGTCGCGCTGGTCTGCCTCGGCTCGCACGGGCGCAGCGGCCTCGGCCGCGCGTTCCTCGGCTCGGTGGCGGAGGACGTCGTCCGCCGCGGCGAGCGCCCCGTCCTGATCGTGCGTCGTCCCGAACCGGTGGATCCGGGCGACTGATCGCGCATTGCCCCGGTCTGTACCGTCCAATCTCGTGGATTGGTGCTGGATATATCTCTAATTGTCCGGATTGACGGATCGATTGGCCCGGGATTACGTTACCGGCCATGCAGATCTCGCTCGGGCGTGGGTCGGACGAAGGGCGGCCGCTCTACCAGCAGCTCGCGGCCCACTTCCGCGCGGAGATCGAGGCGGGGCGGCTCGGTGCGGGCGACCGCCTGCCTCCGATCCGCGAGCTGGCGCGAACGGCGGGCGTGAACCGCGACACGGCGGCGCTCGCCTACGACGAGCTCGCGCGCGAGGGGCTGATCGAGGCGACCGTCGGGCGCGGCACGTTCGTGCGGCGCGCGGCGGCGGCCGCGCCGGCGCCCGCGTTCGAGCCCGTGCTCTCGCCGCTCGTCGAGCGGCTCGTGGACCTCGAGCGCTCGCGCGTGCGCTATGCGGCGCCGGCCGGCACCGCGCCGCTCCACTCGCTCGTGCCCGACCCCGCGCTGTATCCGGTCGAGGACTTTCGGCGCGCGCTCAACCGCGTGCTCGCCGACGCCGGCGGCGATCTCCTCCGCTACGGCGCGCCGCAGGGCGATCCCGCGCTGCGCGAGGCGCTCGCCGAGCGGCTGCGCGAGACCGGCTACGCGATCGACGCGGATCGGCTCGTGCTCACGCAGGGCGCGAGCGAGGGCATCGCGCTCGCGCTGCGCCTGTTCGCGGTGCCGGGCGACGCGGTCGCGGTGGAGGAGCCGACCTACCACAACGTGCTCGGCGCGCTGGCCGCGCTCGGTCTGCGCGCGGCGCCGGTGCCGATGCAGGCCGGCGCGCCGGATCTCGCCGCGCTCGAGCGCGTGCTCGAGCGGCCCGACGTGAAGCTCTTCTACACGATGCCGACCTTCCACAACCCGCTCGGAACGAGCACCGGGCTCGCGCACCGCCGCGCGCTGCTCGCGCTCGCCGCGAAGGCGGGCAAGCCGATCATCGAGGACGCCTACGAGATGGACCTGCGCTACGCGGGCCGGCCCGTGCCGCCGCTCGCCGCGCTCGACGACCGCGGCCTCGTGGTGCAGCTCTTCTCGTTCTCGAAGTCGCTCTTCCCCGGCGTGCGCGTCGGTTCCGTCGCGGCGCGCGGCCGCGCCTTCGACGCGCTGCTGCCGCTCAAGCACGCGACCGACCTCGGCGGCTCGCCGGTGCTGCAGGCCGCGCTCGCGCACTTCGTCGCGAGCGGCGCCTACGACCGCCACCTCGCCAAGGTCCGCCGCATCCTGTGCGCACGCCGCGACGCGGCGCTCGAGACGCTCGCCGCCGAGCTGCCCGAGGGCGCGACCTGGACGACGCCCGAGGGCGGGCTCCAGCTCTGGGTCGAGCTGCCGGGCGCGATCGACACCGCCGAGCTGCTCCCCGACGCGATCCGCGCGGGCGTGCTGTTCGCGCCCGGCTTCCAGTTCCGCCACGACCGCCGCCCGTCGAGCGGCCTGCGGCTCTCGCTCGCGCTCGCGGACGAGGGCGAGATCCGGCGCGGCGTCACCGCGCTCGGCCGCGTCGTGCGCGAGCGGCTGCGCGCCGGTCCGGCGCGCGCGATGGAGGAGGGCGTCACGGTATGAGCGCACAGCTCCAGCACTACGCGAACAAGCTCGCCTACGAGATCGACGCCTGGGATCTCGCCGTCGCGCTGAAGGCCGGCGAGAACGTCGTGGTGATCGACGCCCGCTCGTCCGAGGCGTTCGCGCGCGAGCACATCCCCGGCGCGATCTCGTTGCCGCACCGCACGATGGACGCCGCCACGACGCGCGCGCTCGACCGCACGGCGCTCATCGTCACCTACTGCGACGGCATCGGCTGCAACGCGTCCACCAAGGGCGCGTACAACCTGGCCCGCCTCGGCTTCCGCGTGAAGGAGCTGATCGGCGGCCTCGACTGGTGGAAGCGCGACGGCCATCCCACGACGCACGGTGCGTCCGCGGGCGGCGCGGACTGCGGCTGCAACTGATCCACACGGCGTCGGCCTTCCGGCGCGCGAGGAGAAACGAGATGTCCCAGCACACCAAGGGCAGTGGCTCCAACGGCAGCGGCGCGGATCGCGTCGGAGCCCAGGCGTTCGAGCTGAAGGTCGGCCTCGCCGAGATGCTGAAGGGCGGCGTCATCATGGACGTGACCACGCCCGAGCAGGCGAAGATCGCCGAGGACGCCGGCGCGTGCGCCGTGATGGCGCTCGAGCGCGTGCCCGCCGACATCCGCAAGGAGGGCGGCGTCGCGCGCATGAGCCCGGTCGAGGTGATCGAGCAGATCCAGAAGCAGGTCTCGATCCCCGTGATGGCGAAGGTGCGCATCGGCCACCTGCTCGAGGCGCGCGTGCTCGAGGCGCTCGGCGTCGACTTCATCGACGAGTCCGAGGTGCTCACGCCCGCCGACGACGAGCACCACGTCTGGAAGCACGACTTCAAGTCGCCGTTCGTGTGCGGCGCGCGCAATCTCGGCGAGGCGCTGCGGCGCATCGGCGAGGGCGCCGCGATGATCCGCACCAAGGGCGAGGCGGGCAGCGGCAACATCGTCGAGGCGGTGCGCCATCTGCGCTCGGTGTGCGGCGAGATCCGCCGGCTGACCGCGACCGCGCCCGAGGAGCTGCCGACGCGCGCCAAGGAGCTGCAGGCGCCGGTCGACCTGGTGCGCTTCGTCGCCGAGAAGGGCCGCCTTCCGGTGCCGAACTTCGCGGCGGGCGGCATCGCGACGCCCGCGGACGCTGCGCTCTGCCGCGCGCTCGGCGCCGAAGCCGTGTTCGTCGGCTCGGGCATCTTCAAGAGCGCCGATCCGTCCGCGCGCGCCCGCGCCATCGTGCGCGCCTGCACCCACTGGGACGACCCGCGCGAGGTCCTCGAAGCCAGCCGCGGCCTCGGCAAGGCCATGGAAGGCATCGAGATGGCGACCCTCGCCGAGTCCGAACGCCTCGCCAACCGCGGCTGGTAGCACGCACCGAGCAGCAACGAAGCCAAACGCCCCGCGCACCGAGCAGCAACGAACGAAGCGCCCGCCGCGCACAGAGGAGCAACGAGCGAAGCGCCCCGCAAGCGGAGCGAGCCTCGCTCCACCGCCTCCCGCGATTGCACCCAAGCAAGCGGAGCGCGCAGCGAGCGAAGCGAGCGGAGTCCACCGAGGCCAAACGCAAGCGAAGCGAGCCTCGCTCCACCGCCCCCCGTGTTTGCACCCAAGCAAGCGGAGCGCGCAGCGAGCGCAGCGAGCGGAGTCGAACCAAGATGTACGTCCCCCCCCACTTCGCCGAGACCGACGTCGCGAGCCTGCACGCGCGCATGCGCGCGCACTCGTTCGCGACGCTCGTGTCGTGGCTGGACGGGGCGCCCTTCGCGACGCACGTCCCGCTGCTGCTCGACGCCGAGCGCGGTCCGCTCGGGACGCTGGTGGGCCACGTCGCGCGCGCGAACCCGCATGCGCGGGCGTTCGACGGCGCGGCGCCTTCGCTCGCGATCTTCGCCGGACCGCACGCCTACGTGTCGCCGCGCTGGTACGCGAC
Source organism: Pseudomonadota bacterium (assembly GCA_003576805.1). Classification (GTDB taxonomy): domain Bacteria; phylum Myxococcota_A; class UBA9160; order UBA9160; family PR03; genus PR03. The sequence goes on from QEVM01000025.1 coordinate 37,345, forward strand.
GTCGCCGAACGTGCCGACGTGGAACTACGTCGCCGTGCACGCGACGGGGCGCGTGCGCGCGGTCGAGGACGCGGCGCGCGTGCGCGCGCTGCTGGCGCGCAGCGCCGCGCTCTACGAGGCCGGCGCGGACGCGCCCTGGTCGCCGGACGCGGCGCCGGCGTACGTCGAGAAGCTGCTGCGCGGGATCGCCGCGTTCGAGCTCCCGATCGAGCGGCTCGAGGGCAAGCGCAAGCTGTCGCAGAACAAGAAGCCGTCCGACCGCGCGGGCGTGGTGGCGGCGTTGCGCGCGCAGGGGGACGAGGCCAGTGCGGCGATCGCGGCCGAGATGGAGGCGCTCGCATGACCCGGGCGAAGCGCGTCGGCGTACTGGCGATCCAGGGCGACTTCGAGGCGCACGCGGCGGCGCTCGCGCGCGCCGGCGCCGAGGCGGTGCTCGTGCGCCGCGCGAAGGAGCTCGACGGCTGCGACGCGCTCGTCCTGCCCGGCGGCGAGAGCACGACGATCGCGAAAGGCATGGAGCGGCTCGCGCTGTACGAGCCGGTGCAGGAGTTCGCGCGCTCGGGGAAGCCGGTGCTCGGCACCTGCGCCGGCGCGATCCTGCTCGCCGCGCGCGTCGAGAACCATCCCGTCCGCAGCCTCGGACTCATCGACGTCACCGCGGTGCGCAACGCGTACGGGACGCAGGTCGACTCGTTCGTCGCGCCGGTGGACCGCGGCGGCGCGCCCGCGCTCGACGGGCTGCGCTGCGTCTTCATCCGCGCGCCGCGGCTGCGCGACCCGGGTCCGGGCGTCGAGGTGCTGGCGCGCGTCGACGGCGCGCCGGTGTTGATCCGGCAGGGCCCGTGCTGGGCGGCGACCTTCCATCCCGAGCTGACCGACGACGCGCGCGTGCACGCGCTGGTGCTCAGCGGCGTCTGAACCGCGGCGTCGGAAGTGGCCCCTGCGGGGCGGGATCGAAGCGATCCCGCTACCCTGCGGCCGCCCGTCGAGGACCCCCAATGATCTTCAAGACCGACGACCTCCGCATCGCCGGCCTCCGGCCGCTGATCCCGCCCGCCATCCTGATGGAGGAGCTCCCGCTCGGAGAGAAGAGCTCCGAGGTGGTGGCGCGCGGCCGCGAGCAGGTCCAGGCGATCTTGCGCGGCGAGGACGACCGGCTGATGGCGGTGGTCGGGCCGTGCTCGGTCCACGACCCGCAGGCCGGCATCGACTACGCGCGCCGGCTCAAGGCCGCCGCCGACCGCTTCGCGCGCGACCTGTTCGTCGTGATGCGCGTGTACTTCGAGAAGCCGCGCACGATCGTCGGCTGGAAGGGGCTCATCAACGATCCCCACCTCGACGAGAGCTTCGCGATCAACCAGGGCCTGCGGAAGGCGCGCCGCTTCCTGCTCGACGTGGCGGAGCTGGGGCTCGCCGCCGGCTCCGAGTTCCTCGATCCGATCTCGCCGCAGTTCATCGCGGACCTCGTCTCGTGGGGCGCGATCGGCGCGCGCACGTCGGAGAGCCAGGTGCACCGCGAGCTGGCGTCGGGCCTCTCGATGCCGGTCGGCTTCAAGAACGGGACCGAGGGCAGCATCCAGGTCGCGATCGACGCGATCAAGTCGGCCGCCCACCCCCATCATTTCCTGTCGGTGACCAAGCAGGGCGTCGCCGCGATCGTCGAGACGCGCGGCAACTCCGACTGCCACCTGATCCTGCGGGGCGGCACGCGCGGCGCCAACTACGACGCGCAGACGCTCGCCGACGTCGCCGTCGCGCTCGGGCGCGCCGGGCTGCCGGATCGCGTCGTCGTCGACTGCTCGCACGCCAACAGCGCCAAGGACCCGATCCGGCAGGCCGACGTCGCCGAGGAGGTGGCGGCGCAGGTCGCCGGCGGCAACCACGGCATCGTCGGCATCATGCTCGAGAGCTTCCTCGAAGAGGGTCGGCAGGACGTGAAGCCGGGCGTCCCGCTCGTCTACGGCAAGAGCATCACCGACGCCTGCATGAGCTGGGAGCGCACCGAGCCGGTGCTCGAGACGCTCGCGCGCGCGGCTCGCGAGCGGCGCCAGGAAGACTGAGCGCGGCGCCCGCGGGGCAGCCCTTTCGGCCGGGTCCGCGGGTGTGCTAGCTACGCCGACCCAATTGCGAACCAACCTCGGTTCCCGCTGGTGCGCGCAGACCCGCTGCACGCACCGCTCCGACGGGAGCCCGGGCGACCGCCGAGCGCGTCGCCCAGCCCAGGAGGACCCCGTGCGGGAGTTCGATACCACGTTCATCGTCCAGCCCGAGATCTCGGAGGAAGGCCGCGAGGCGCTGATCCTCCGGCTGCGGGGCGTCCTCGAGCGCGCCGGCGCGACGCCGCTCGAAGTCGACGACATGGGCAAGAAGAAGCTCGCGTACGAGATCAAGCGCTTCCAGAAGGGCCACTACCTCTCGCTCTTCTATCTCGACTCGGGCAAGGCGGTGGCCGAGCTCGAGCGCGCGCTGCGGCTCGACGAGTCGATCCTGCGCTTCCTCACGGTGCGCAAGGAAGACCAGGTCGACGACGTCGACGCGCGCCGGGCGCGTTCGGTCGAGCTCGAGAAGTCGCGCAAGGAGAAGGCGGCCGAGCGCGCCGCGCGCGAGGCGGAGGAGCGCGCACAGCGCGAAGCCGCGCGCGCCGCGGGCGAGTCGGTGGAAGAGCCGTCGGACGACGACGATCTCGAGGAAGAAGACGTGTACGACCGCGACCGGGATCGCGACCGCGACCGCGATCGCGATCGGCGCCGGCGCGACGACGACGACGAGGGCGACGACCGCTCGCCCGCGGGGGAGTAGCGAACGATGCGCAGCGTCCAGGTGATTCTCCGCGAGGACGTTCCGTCGCTCGGCCACGCCGGCGATCTCGTGCAGGTGAAGCCCGGCTTCGCGCGGAACTATCTCATCCCGCAGGGCAAGGCGATCGCCGCGACCGAAGCGAGCAAGCGCGAGCTGGAACACACCAAGCGCGTCATCGCCGACAAGGTGCGGCGCGAGGTCGAGCAGCTCGAAGCCGAGCGCAAGAAGATCGACGGCGTCGTCGTCGAGATCACCGCGCAGGCCGGCGAAGAGGGCAAGCTGTTCGGCTCGGTCACAGCCGCGCAGATCGCGGAGAAGCTCGCCGAACGCGGTCTCGAAGTGGATCGCCGCCGCATCGATCTCGCGGAGCCGATCAAGGACGTCGGCGAGCACGACGTCGTCGTGCGTCTGCACCGACAGGTGACTGCGACGCTCAAGATCAAAGTCACTGCGGCCGCCTGATTCTCTTCCAACCGACTTCCGTCTCTGGTATTGATCGGATCATCCGAGACAATCAGAGGGGGGAACGGTGGCCCACACGGGGTCCGGCGATGCGTACGGCGGACGGCCTCGCGGGCGTTCCGGCGGGCGCTCCCGCGATCGCTCCGGTTCCGACGCGGATCTCTCGCAGGTGCACGGACGCGTTCCGCCGCACGACATCGACGCGGAGAAAGCCGTCCTCTCGGCGCTCCTCATCGACAACACGCAGATCCACACCGTCCTCACCGAGCTGAAGGCCGACGACTTCTATCACCCGGTGCACCGGCAGGTGTACGCGGCGATGTTGTCGCTCGCGCAGGAGAACCAGCCGGTCGACCTGTACACGCTCTCCGACTGGCTGAAGACGCAGAAGCAGCACGAGGCGGTCGGCGGAAACCTCTTCCTCTCCGAGCTCGTCGACTACGAGGCGACCGCGGCGAACGTCGTGCACCACGCGCGCATCGTGCGCGACAAGGCGGTCAAGCGCCGCCTGATCTCGATCGCCACGGAGATCGTCGAGCTGGGCTTCGAGGAGGGCGACCGCGCCGACAAGCTCCTCGACCAGGCCGAGTCGCGCATCTTCGAGGTCTCGAGCGAGAACGCGCGCGAGTCGTTCCAGCCGCTCAGCAAGGAGCTGCTGCGCACCTTCGACTACGTGGACGCGATCATGGGCCGCGGCGGCGAGCTGACCGGCGTGCCCACCGGCTTCAAGGACCTCAACGACAAGACCGGCGGCCTCCAGCGCGGCGACCTCATCATCATCGCCGCGCGCCCGAGCATGGGGAAGACCGCGCTCGCGCTGAACATCGCGCGCAACGCCGCGGTGCTGCACGACAAGAAGGTCGCGGTGTTCTCGCTGGAGATGACGGCGCAGTCGCTGGTCGTGCGCCTGCTCTCCGCGGAGGCCGAGGTCGACCAGTCGAAGTTCCGCACCGGCTACATCACGAGCCACGAGTACCGGAAGCTGCAGGACGCCGCGGGCAAGCTCTCGCAGGCCGCCATCTGGATCGACGACTCGGGCATGGTGACCGTGCTCGAGATGCGCGCGAAGTGCCGCCGTCTCAAGGCCGAGCGCGGGCTCGACCTCGTGCTGGTGGACTATCTCCAGCTCGCGCACGGCGACTCGCGCACCGACCGCCGCGAGCAGGAGATCTCGGAGATCAGCCGCGGCTTGAAGGCGCTCGCGAAAGAGCTCGACATCCCGGTGATCGCCCTCTCGCAGCTCAACCGCGGCCCCGAGAACCGCCCCGGCAAGGACAAGCGCCCGATGCTCGCCGACCTGCGCGAGTCGGGCGCGATCGAGCAGGACGCCGACCTCATCGGCTTCATCTACCGCGACGAGTTCTACAACCGCGACGATCCCAACAACCAGGGCCTCGCGGAGCTGATCATCGCGAAGCAGCGCAACGGGCCGACCGGCACGATCGAGCTGACCTTCCAGCACCGTTTCGCGAAGTTCCTCGACCGTTCGGCCGGCGGCTTCGACGAAGGCAGCGGACCGCCGGTCGGAGGCGCGGGCTTCGTTCCGCCCGACGGCGACTTCGGCGCCGGCGCAGACGTCTTCTAGTGGGCGCGCTGCGCAAGCCGCGCGCGCTGCCGCGCGGAGGCACGATCGGCATCGCGGCGCCCGCCGCCGCGGTCGATCTCGACGTCGTCGCCGCGGGCGCCAAGCGCTGGCGCGAGGCGGGTTTCGACGTCGTGCACCGCGACGACCTCGGCGCGCGCCGCCGCTATCTCGCGGGCGACGACGCGCGCCGCGCCGACGAGCTCGCGGAGCTGTGGACCGACCAGCGCGTCGACGCGATCGTGTGCGCGCGCGGCGGCTACGGCTGCCACCGCATCGCCGACCGTCTCGACACGGGCGTCGCGCGCGGCGCGCGCAAGCCGCTCGTCGGCTACAGCGACGTCACGACGCTGCTGCTCTGGCAGCGCCGCTGCGCGCGGCTCGTCGGCTTCCACGGCCCGATGCTCGAGCGCGGCGGCGCGATCGGCGACGACGAGTTCGGCGCGCTCGTCGAGATGCTGACCGGCACCGAGCGCCTGCCGGTCGTGCGCGACGGCGACGCCGGCGCGGGTCACGCGGTCGAGGGCCCGCTCGTGGGCGGCTCGCTCTCGCTCGTCGCCGCGTCGCTCGGCACGCCGTGGGAGATCGACGCTCGCGGCGCGATCCTGCTGCTCGAGGACGTCGCGGAGCGGCCGTACCGGCTCGACCGCATGCTCGAGCAGCTCCGCAACGCGGGCGTGCTCGACGGCGTCGCGGGCGTCGGCTTCGGTCACTTCGATCGCTGCGACGAAGCCGACGGCAGCATCACCGCGCGCGAGATCCTCGGCGAGTGCGCCGAGCAGCTCGGCGTGCCGTGGGTCGCGGGACTTCCGTTCGGACACGGCGCGCCCAACCTCGCGTGGCCGTTCGGCGTGCACGCGCGCCTCGACGGCGACGGCGCCACGCTGCACATTCTCGAACGCGGCGTGGAGACGGGGGGAGCCTGACGCGATCATGAAGCACGCGCTGATCAAGAAGAAGCTCGCCCGCGTCGACCGCGCGCTCGACCAGGCCATCGCAAAGTCGCAGATCCCCGGCGCCGTCGTGCTCGCGCGCATGCCGCGCGAGGGCGAGCTGCTCGAGCACGAGTCGGTGCGCGGCGCCGCCGTGCACAAGCCCGAGCGCATTGCGATGGCGCGCGACACGATCTTCGACCTCGCGTCGCTGACCAAGCCGCTCGCGACGGCGACGTCGATCCTGCTGCTCGCCGCCGAGGGCCGCATCGACCTCGACGATCCGGTCGCGAAGGTGCTGCCCGCCTTCGCCGAGCGCGGCAAGGAAGGCGTCACGATCCGCCACCTGCTGACGCACACCTCGGGCTTGAAGCCGTGGCGCCCGTTCCACGAGGCGCTGCTCGAGCGCGAGCGCAAGAAGGGCGAGCGCTTGCTCTGCACGCCGGCCGCGCGCGAAGCCGTGCTCGAGCGCATCCATCGCAGCTCGCTCGTGCACGACCCGGGCGAGGCGGCGGTCTACGGCGACCTCGACTTCATCGTGCTCGGCGCGGTCGTCGAGACCGTGTCCGGCCAGCCGCTCGACGCGTTCGCGAGCGAGCGCATCTTCCGCCCGCTCGGCATGCAGGACACCCGCTTCGTGCGTCTCGGCGACGGCCATCCGGAGCTCCCCGACGCGGAGCGCCGGCGCTTCGCCGCGACGGAGAACTGTCCGTGGCGCGGTCGCGTGCTGTGGGGCGAGGTGCACGATCCCAACGCGTGGGCGATGGGCGGCGTCGCGGGGCACGCGGGCCTGTTCGCGCCGGCCGACGACGTGCTGCGCTTCGCGACCGCGGTGATCGACGTCTGGCACGGCCGCAGCGACGTGCTGCCGCAGGAGTGGCTGCGCCGCTTCCTCACCAAGAACAGCGCGCCCGAGCAGACCACGTGGGCGCTCGGCTGGGACACGCCGACGCCGGGCGCGTCGTCGTCGGGCCGGCACTTCTCGCCGGCCAGCGTCGGTCATCTCGGCTTCACCGGCACGTCGCTCTGGATCGACCTCGAGCGCGAGGCCGCCGTCGTGATGCTCACCAACCGCGTGCACCTGGTCGCCAAGCGCAGCAAGTTCGAGCTGCGCGCCACCGTGCACGACCTGGTCATGGAAGCCTTCCTGGCGGAGTGACGCGCGTTCCGACCGTCGGCATCACGGTGAGCCTCGATCGCGGCAGGCGCATCCGCCCCGGCACCGAGTATCTCTACGTCGGCCGCGCCTATGCGCGCGCCGTCGCCGCGGCGGGCGCGCTGCCGCTGCTGGTGCCGCCCGACGCCGATCCCGCCGCCGCCGCGGCTCGCTGCGACGGCTTCGTCGTGACCGGCGGCGGCATGCTGCCGGTGTCGCTCGATGGTGTCGAAGCGCCCGCGTCGGTGGGCGCGCCGGAGTGGGCCGAGCGCATCGCGTGGGACCGGCGCCTGCTCGACGCGGCCGCGGCGGCGCGCCGTCCCGTGCTCGGCGTCTGCTACGGCATGCAGATCATGAACCTGCACGCGGGCGGCACGCTGCAGGTCGATCTCGCCGCCGCGACGCCGGGCGCGCTCGACCACGGCGGCAACGGCCGGCTGGTCGAGCACGACGTCGCGCTCCGCGAGGGCTCGCGTCTCTTCGCGCAGCTCGGCGCGCGCGCACGCGTCGCGTCGTCGCACCGGCAGGCGGTGGACCGCGTCGCGCCGGGCTTCGCGTGCACGGCCAGCGCGCCCGACGGCGTCGTCGAGGCGATCGAGCCGGCGGGCGGCGAAGCGCTGCTCGGCGTCGAGTGGCACCCCGAGTCCGACGCCACCGCGCCGGCGGTCTATGGTTGGCTCGTGCGCAGCATCGAGGAGAGAGCGTGAACGGCCCGCTGCCCGAGAAGCTCGCGCACGTGCACCTCGTCGCGATCGCCGGCACCGGCATGGGCGCGCTCGCCGGCCTGCTGCACGCGCGCGGCATCCGCGTGACGGGCTCGGACCGCGCGCTGTATCCGCCGATGAGCGACGCGCTCGCGCGCTGGGGCATTCCGGTCGCGCTCGGCTTCGACGCGAAGAACGTGCTGGAGCCGCGGCCCGACCTGGTGGTGATCGGCAACTCGGTGCGCGCCGACAATCCGGAGGCGCAGGCCGTCTTCGACGCGGGCATCGCGTACCGCTCGTTCCCCGACGCGCTCTACCAGCTCGCGATGGCGGGCCGCCACTCGGTGGTCGTCGCGGGCACGCACGGCAAGACGACGACGACGAGCCTGCTCGGCGCGCTGCTCGCGAACGCCGGCCGCGACCCGTCCGTGCTGGTGGGCGGCGTCGCGCTCGACTTCGACGGGCCGTTCCGGGAAGGCGCGGGCCCGCACTTCGTCGTCGAGGGCGACGAGTACGACACCGCCTTCTTCGACAAGACGCCGAAGTTCTGGCACTACCACCCCGAGACGCTGCTGCTGACGTCGGTCGAGTTCGACCACGCCGACATCTACCGCGACCTCGACCACGTGAAGGACGTCTTCCGCCAGCTCGTGCGCGGCGTGCCCGCGAGCGGCACGATCATCGCCGCGCTCGACGACGCGGACGTGTGCGACGTGCTGGACGGCGCGCGCTGCAAGGTCGTCGGCTACGGCGTCGACGAGGGCGAGCACGGCTTCCGCGCGGTCGACCTCGTGCCCGGCCCCGAGGGCACGCGCTTCCGCGTCGTGCGCGACGAGCGCGACGTCGCGACGGCGCTCGTGCCGATGTACGGGCGCCACAACGTCGCCAACGCGGTGGGCGCGATCGCGACGGCGGTCGCGCTCGGCGTGCCGGTCGCGGACGCGGCCGCGGCGCTCGCCGGCTTCCGCGGCGTGCGGCGGCGCCAGGAGATCCGCGGCACCGAGCGCGGCGTCACCGTGCTCGACGACTTCGCGCACCATCCGACCGCGGTGCGCGAGACGATCGCGGCGATGCGCATGCGCTTCCCCGGCCGCCGCCTCGTCGCGGTGCTCGAGCCGCGCTCCAACACGAGCCGCCGCGCGCTCTTCCAGCGCGACTTCGCGGACGCGCTCGCCGGCGCCGATCGCGCGGTCGTCGCGATCGTGCCGCACGAGCCGATCTACAGCGCGACCGGCGCCGTCACCGAATACCTCGACGCCGAGCGGCTCGCCGGCGAGCTGCGCGCCGGCGGCCACGACGCGATCGCGCTCGGCGACGTGCCCGCCATCGTCGAAGACCTCGCCGCGACGTCGCGCGAGGGCGACGTCGTGCTCGTCATGAGCAACGGCGACTTCGGCGGGCTGTGGGGGAAGCTGCTCGAGCGTCTGCGCGCTCAGTAGGGCCGCGGCAGCGGCTCGAGCCGGATCCACAGGATCGCGTCGAACGGCAGCTTCTTGCCGGCCGCGGCCGCGTGCTTCGCGAGCGGCGCCAGCTCGTCCGTCTTGCCGACCTTGCCGACGAGCACCTTCTCGACCGAGCCGGCGCGCGCGCGCGCGCCGAAGCGCATGAACACCGGCTGCCAGGCCTGGAGCAGCTTGCGCGCGTCGATCATCGACGCGACGGCGGCGTTGTCGCCGCCGGAGAGGCCGCGCCCGCGATCGGCGTCCCACACCGGCGAGCGCAGCCCGGCCTCGGCGAGGCCCTTCGAGAGCCACGGGTGGTACGCGATGCGGCCGATCTCGAGCGTTGCGCGAGCGTCGGTCATGCGGCCGCCGGGATACTTCTCGAGCAGCAGCTCGGTGAGCGCGCGCGACGACTCGGCGAGCGGCACCGGGCAGGTCGCGCGCAGGCGCATCTCGCCGTCGCGGAGCTCGTGCGACGCCGTGCAACCCGCCTCGGGCGTCGTGGGCTGGGCGCGCGCGGCGAGCGGCGCGGCGGCGAGCGCGCAGCCGATCGCGCAGAGCCAGACGGAGCGGGCGGAGCGGAGCGAGCGGGCGCGCGGCAAGGAGTCCTCCACGGCGCCCGACGCTACCACGGGCTACCCGCAGCGAGCCGCGGGCGAGCAGTCACCCGGACTCGGCGGCGCCGAACTCCTCGACCTCGTAGCGCCACGCGCGCATCGTCGCGGGCCAGGCGCCGGCCGGCATGCCCGCCTTCCGCTGCAGCTCGCGCAGGAAGGCGCGCGCGTCCGGCAGCGACTCCCACACCGACGGCAGGAAGGTCGCGCGGCGCCGGCCGTCGTCGATCACGAGGCCGTCGACGCCCGGACGCAGCAGTCGCAGCAGCGCGGCCTCGCTCGCCGCGTCGATCGGCGCGAGCGGGAGCAGCACCGAGACGTGCAGATCGAGATCCGCGAGCTCGTGCTCCGCCAACGGATGGAAGCGCGGATCGCCGAAGGCCGCCGCGAAGGCGCGGTCCGCGACGCTCGCGACGAGCGCGCGCGTCGCCTCCAGCTCGCCGACGCAGCCGCGCAGCTCGCCGGCGCTGCGCAGCGTCACGAAGGTTGCGCGCGGCTCGCGCAGCGGCGGCGCGAACGACGCCGGGTCCACCGCGAGCGCGCGGCCGCTCGCGAGGCCGTGCTCGATCGAGGCGCGCGCGACGCGCAGCAACGTCCCGCGTTCCGCGGGCGCGAGCGTGCCGCCGCTCCGCTCAGGCGAACGCATACGCCCCGTACCCGACGACGCGGTCGCGCGGCCCCGCGGTGTCGCCCGAGCTGCGCAGGTCGAGCGTGCGGCAGCGCAGGCCGTGGCGCTTCGCGCCGACCAGCAGCCCGCGCACCGGCACGCGGCCGCACGCGCTCTCCTCGTCGAGCCCGTCCGGGCGCAGCGCTTCGATCGCGGCCGTCGTGGCGCGGTCCAGCGAGTGCGCCGTCGCGTAGTCGTAGTAGTGCGAGAGATCGGAGCTGACGACGATCAGCGTCTCGTCGCCGCCCCAGGCGAGCTCGAGCACCTGCGCGACCTCGCCCGCGGTCGCGTCGCCCGCGACGAGCGGCAGCAGCGAGAAGTCGCCGAGCGTCTCCTGGAGGAACGGGAGCTGCACCTCGAGGCTGTGCTCGTCGGCGTGCGCGGCGTCGAGGACGCGCACCTGCGGCAGCGCTTCGAGGAGCGCGGCGCCGGCGCGGTCGAGTCGCACGTCGCCGAGCGGCGTGCGCCACGCGCCCGCGCTCGAGAGCGCCAGCCCGCGCAGCGCGACGCGGTGCGACGGGCCGAGCAGCACGACGCGCCGCACCTGCTCGCGCAGCGGCAACAGCAGCGCGTACGCCGAGCCCGCGATCGAGCCCGAGTAGACGTAGCCCGCGTGCGGCACGATCAGCGCCTTCGGCGCCGCGGCCGCGCCGGCGCGCTCGCGCCGCTCCCGGCCTTCGTCGAGGCAGGCGCGCACCGTCCGCCGCAGGACGTCCGCGTCGTCCGGATAGAAGAGCCCCGCCACCGCGGGCTCGCGAATCGGGTGCGCCGTCATCCCAAGAGCGTCGGCGCGGAGCGGCGCGGCGCAAGCCCTGCGGCGATTTGACTCGGCGCGCGGCGCGCACATCTAAGGTGGGCCATGGGCGGTCCCCACTTCCTCGACGTCCCCTCGCTCGGTCCGGTCGGCTCGGTCGTGTCCGGCCGTCACTTCACACACTGCTCCGACGGCCGCATCCGCTGCGACGTGTGCCCGCGCGAGTGTCGCCTCGCGGACGGGCAGCGCGGCCTGTGCTTCGTGCGCGCGCGCGCCGGCGACGAGATCGTGCTGACCACGTGGGGCCGCTCGAGCGGCTACTGCGTGGACCCGATCGAGAAGAAGCCGCTGAACCACTTCCTGCCGGGGACGCCGGTGCTCTCGTTCGGCACCGCCGGCTGCAACCTCACCTGCTCGTTCTGCCAGAACTGGGACATCAGCAAATCGCGCGAGACCGACACGCTCGCCGACCGCGCGACGCCCGAGACGATCGCGCGCGCGGCCGAGTCGCTCGGCTGCCGCAGCGTCGCCTTCACCTACAACGACCCGGTGATCTTCCTCGAGTACGCGGTGGACGCCGCGGCCGCCTGTCGCGAGCGCGGCATCAAGACCGTCGCGGTCACCGCGGGCTACGTGAAGCCGGAGGCGCGGCGCGAGCTGTTCGCGTCGATGGACGCCGCGAACGTCGATCTCAAGGGCTTCACCGAGCGCTTCTATCACAAGCTCTGCACCGGCCATCTCGACCCGGTGCTCGACACGCTCCGCTACCTGAAGCACGAGACGTCGGTGTGGTTCGAGATCACGACGCTGCTGATCCCGGGCGAGAACGACTCGGAGGAGGAGCTGCACGCCGCGTCGGAGTGGGTCGCGGCCAACCTCGGCTCCGACGTGCCGTGGCACTTCAGCGCCTTCCATCCCGACTTCCGCATGCTCGACAAGCAGGCGACGCCGCCCGAGTCGCTCCAGCGCGCGCGCCGCATCGCGCGCAGCCACGGCATCCGCCACGTCTACACGGGCAACGTCCACGACCGCAACGGCCAGAGCACCTTCTGCCACGGCTGCGGCGCGCGGCTCGTCGGTCGCGACTGGTACGTGCTCGACGAGTGGAACCTCGATGCGGAGGGCCGCTGCGCGAAGTGCCAGACGCCGTGCGCGGGCGTCTTCGAAGCGAAGCCCGGCGCGTGGGGCGCGCGCCGCCTGCCAGTGCGCCTCGCCGACTTCGCCGCCTGATCCGCGCGCGCGCATGCGCGCCGCGTCCCGGGCTACGCTGCGCGGCCATGTCCGGCCGCCGCCTCGCCGCACTCGCGCTCGCCTGCGTGCTCGCGCTCGCCGCGCGCGTCGCGCCGGCGTCCGAGCCCACCGTCCTCCTGATCTCCTTCGACGGCACGCCGCCCGCGGCCGCGGCGGAGCTGGCCACCTTCCAGCGCATCGCACGCGACGGCGCGTGGGCCGACGCGCTGGTGCCCGCCTTCCCGTCGAACACGTTCCCGAACCACGTGACGTTCGTGACCGGCGTCGCGCCCGACCGACACGGCATCGTGAACAACGTCTTCCGCGATCCCGCGCGCGGCCGCTTCGACTACGCCGCGGACCCGGCGTGGCTCGAGTCCGAGCCGCTCTGGTCGATCGCGGCGCGCGCCGGCGTCGTGTCGGCCGCGTATCACTGGGTGGGCTCGGAGGGCGTCTGGACGAGCGGGCTCGGGCCGCGCCACTGGGAGCCCTTCGACGCCGCGGTGCCCGAGGCGCGCAAGGTCGAACGGATCCTCGCGTGGCTCGATCTCGCCGATCCCGCCGAGCGGCCGCGCCTCGTCACGGCGTGGTTCCACGGCGCCGACGGCGCGGCGCACCGCATGGGACCCGACGCGCCCGCGGTGGCCGCGTCGCTCGCGCGCCAGGACGCCGACCTCGCGGCGCTGCTGAGTGGACTCGAACAGCGCGGCCTCCTCGCGACGACGACGCTCGTCGTCGTCTCGGATCACGGCATGGCGCGCGTGCGCAGCACGGTCGATCTCGGCGAGGTGCTCGGCGACGCGAACGCCGACGCCGAGGTGCTCGGCGGCGGCGGCTTCGCGACCGTGGCGCTGCACGGCGAGCGCGACCGCGATGCGCGTGCCGCGCGCGCCGTCGCCGCGGCGCGCGCGCTGGGGCTCGAAGCGTGGCGGCGCGGCGAAGGCCCGCCCGCGTACGCGAGCGCGAACGCGCGCTTCGGCGACGTGGTCGTCGTCGCGCCGCTCGGCGTGCAGATCAGCTCGCGCACGTACGCGGAGCGGCTGCTCGGGCGCATCGGCGTCGGCGCGCCCGAGATGCGCGGCGTGCACGGCCATCGCCCGGAGCTGCCCGAGATGGCGGGCCTGTTCGCGGCGATCGGGCGCGGCGTCGCGCCCGGCGCGCGCGTCGGCACGGTGCGCGCCGCCGACGTAGCGCCTACCGTTCTCGCGCTCCTCGGGATCCCGATCCCGGCGCACATGGAGGGACGGCCCATTCCGCTCGACGCCGCACCGCAAAGCGACGCGCGCTCCCCGAGCGCACCGTGACGCGCGCCTCGCTGCGAGGCGCGTTCGTCGCTGCGCTGCTCGCGGTCGTGACGGGCGTCGCCGGCGTCGCCGCCGCGAAGCCCGAGGAGAAGCAGGCGCCGGCCGCGAAGGAAGCCGCGGCCCCCGACACCTGGTACGCGCAGCGCGTCACGCACGGCGACGCGCCCGTCGCGGTCGAGCACTTCTGGTCGAAGGGCCGGAAGCTGCGCGCCGAGATGGTGGTGCAGGGCATGCCCGTGCTGACGCTCGTGAACGGCGACCGCTACACGATCATCGACGCGACGAACCTCGTCGGCGTCGCGATCCGCCGCGCGCCCGAGGCGGTCGCGGCCGACGCCAAGCAGCCGAAGGAGCGCCCGTTCGGCCGCGAGGGCGACGACCTGCTGAAGCTCGGCGGCGAGCTGGTGCGCAGCGATCACCACGGCGGCCAGCCGTGCCGCGTACTGCGCCACACCGACGACCGCGGCCGGCGCGAGGTGTGGGTCACCGACGACAAGCGCAAGCTGCCGCTCAAGCTCGAGTTCTTCGCGCGCGAGAGCGGCACGCACACCATCAGCGACTACATCGACTGGCTCTCCGGCATGGAGCTGCCCGACGCCTTCTTCGAGCCCGACCCGCGCGTCCAGCTCGAGGCGATCGAGTACGCCGACTACGTGAAGCGCTCGGGCGAGGGGCCGGTCGGGCCGGCGCCGGTGCTGTTCAGTCCGCTCCTGCACGGCAAGTAGCCCGGCGCCGCGGAGGCACGCATGGAGCCGCGAGTCACGCTCGAAGAGCTGCGCGAGGTGTTCCTCTCCGCGGAGGAGTCGCAGGCCGCGCGCTTCGTCGCGATCGCCGTGAGCCTCGCGCTCGCCGGCGTGATCCTGTGGCTCGTGCGGCGCCGCGCGCTGCGCGAGGAGTACACGCCGATCTGGCTCGCGGTCGCCGCGGGCCTGCTCGCCGTCTCGCTCCGCTTCGACTGGCTGAAGGCGCTGACGCGCGCGATCGGCGCGTGGACGCCGAGCTCCACGCTCTTCTTCCTCGGCGAAGTCTTCCTCGTCGCCATCTGCCTCAACTTCGCGGTGCGCCTCTCGCGCGCGAGCGTGCAGCTCAAGAACCTCGGCCAGGAGGTGGCGATCCTGAACGCGCGCATCGACGCGCTCACCGCCGCCGACGCGCCACCCGGAGAGCAGCGCTCTTCGTGAACGACCCCGCGCGCGTGTTCGCCGTCGTGGCGGCCGTCGCGGGCGTCCTGCTCGCGCTCGCGATGCCCCCCGGCGCCGCGCCCGACGAGACCCGCCACCTCTCGCGCGTCTGGCTGATGAGCGAAGGCATCTTCCGCGTCCCCGGCAAGACCCCGCCCCGCGAAGTCATCCCGAAGAGCATCCCCGAGCTCTACCGC
>QEVM01000248.1 GCA_003576805.1 Pseudomonadota bacterium
CGCGACCGCGAGCGCGAGCGCCGCGACGCCGGCGGCGAGCGCCGCGCGGCGCCGGAGCTGCGGCGACGGCAGCCGCGCGAACGCGTCGCGGCCGGCCAGCAGCGCGCCGCCCAGCAAGCCGGGCAACACCGCGTAGAGGTAGCGGTCGGACATCATCGCGGCGAAGGTCAGCACCTGACTCACCGGTGCGTAGGACGCGGCGGCCCAGATCCAGTACGCGGCCTCGGTGCGGCGCCGCGCGAGGGCGAACGCCGTGCGCGCGCCGAGCGCCGCGAGCGCGAGCGCGCCGCCGATCCACCACGGGTCGAGCCACGACGACGCCGCGGGCGGCTCGTGCAGCGCGGAGACGCCGGCGCCGGTCGCCGCCATCGCGAGGTAGCGGCCGGCGATCGCGATCGCGGTGCGCAGGTGGAGCGCGCGATCGCTCGCGAACGGCTCGCGCTCCGCCGTGCCGAGGCCCACCAGCACCGGCGCCTCGAACAGCGCGAAGGCCGCGAACAGCGCGGCCCACGCGGCGACCCAGAGCCAGCGGCGCGGCGCGCCGGCGCGGCTCGTGCCCGGGTCGCGCGTCCACTCGAGCACGGCGAGCACCGGCAGCGCGACGGCGGCCTGCGCCTTCGCGAGCAGCGAGAGCGCGAACAGCGCCGCGCCCGCCGCCGGCCGGCGCTGGTGCACGAGCAGCGCGCCGATCGCGAGCGCCATCGCCGACGTGGTCTTGAGCTGGTTCATCCACGCGACCGCCTCGACGCACGCCGGGTGCGCCAGGAACACGAAGCCGGCCAGCAGCGCGGCGGCGCGCGGAATGCCGGTGCGCACGAACAACGCCACCAGCAGCGCGGAGACGAGCGCGTGGCACGCCACGTTCACGACGTGGAACGCGAAGAAGTCGTGGCCGAACAGCGCGATCTCGAGCGCGTGCAGCAGCGCGTGCAACGGCGCGTAGTTGAACAGCGCTTCGACGACCGGGCTGCGCGGATCGAGGATCGCGCGCAGATGTTCCCAGCTCAGCGTCTGGAGCTCGGGGATGTACAGCGTCGCGAGGTCGTCGGAGATCGGCGTGCCGTGCAGCGCGGGCCAGTAGAGCAGCAGGGCGATCGCGAAGTCGAACGCGAAGAGCAGCAGCGTTTCGCGCCGGGACACGTGGTTTATCATACCGGACATGCGAGCTCCGACGGTGGATGGTGGCGCCGCGCGCCGCGCTGCGCGCGCGCCGATCGCGGCGCTCGTGCTGCTGCTCTTCTCCGCGATCGTCTCGATCGGCGCGTGCAACGCGTCGGCGCCGCCGCCGAGTGGGCCGGCGAACGTGGTGCTGATCACGCTCGACACGACGCGCGCAGACCGGCTCGGCGCCTATGGCTACGAGCGCCCGACGAGCCCGACGCTCGATCGCCTGGCCGCCGAGTCCGAGGTCTACGAGCGCGCCTACTCGACGTCGAGCTGGACGCTGCCCGCGCACGCGTCGCTCTTCACCGGCATGCTGCCGACGAGCCACGGCGCCGACAAGGACCCGGGCGGCTCGCTGGTGCTGAGCGCGGCGGTCGACACGCCCGACAGCTGGAAGATGTACCGCGCCAGCGCGCCGCGCGAGGACGTGCCGACGCTCGCCGAGCTGCTGCAGCAGGCCGGCTACGCGACGGGCGCGGTGGTCGGCGGGCCGTGGATGAAGCGCGTGTTCGGCCTCGCGCGCGGCTTCGCGTTCTACGACGACGCGAACGTCGGCGCCGACGGGCGTCCCGGCGCCGAGATCACGGCGAGCGCGCGGGCGTGGCTCGCCGAGCAGCAGCAGCCGTTCTTCCTGTTCCTCAACTACTTCGACCCGCACACGCCCTACAGCGCGCCGCCGGAGTACGCGAAGCGCGTGCTCGGCGGCGAGAAGCTTCCGAGCCAGCCGACGCAGCGGCAGATCCAGTCGCTGCTCTACGACGCGGAGATCCTCTACACCGACGATCAGCTCGCGCAGCTCTTCGCCGAGCTGCGGCGGCTCGGCGTCTGGGACTCGACGTGGATCGTCGTGACCGCCGACCACGGCGAGCTGCTCGGCGAGCACGGCCGCACCGGTCACGGCCTCACGCTCGACGAGCCCGTCGTGCGCGTGCCGCTGATCGTGAAGGCGCCGGCGGATCGCGCGCGCCGCGGCCGCCGCGACGCGCCGGTCCAGATCACCGACGTGATGCCGATCCTGCTCGACGGCCTCGCGCTGCCGATCCCGCCGTCGGTGCAGGGCAGCCTGCCGGGCCAGCGCAAGGATCCCCTGCTCGCCGAGCTGGATCTGCTGCCGGCGGAGAGCGAGGACGGCGAGTACAAGGCGCTGATCGACGGCGACTGGAAGCTGCTGTGGAGCAGCCGCGCCGGCACGCGGCTCTACGACGTCGGCGACGACCCCGGCGAGACGCGCGACCGCAGCCAGACCGACGCAGAGCGGACGGCGTCGATGCGCGCGCGCCTCGACGGCTTCGTGGCGGGCCTGCCGCGGCCGCCGAGCGGCGGTCCCGCGCGCACGGTGGACCCCGAGACGATCGAGGCGCTGCGCGGGCTCGGCTACGTGGAGTGAGCGCGCGCCCGGCGCAGACCGGACGCCGGTACACTCGGGTGGGACGTGGCCGAGGAGAGCGTGACGCGGCGACCGCGTCCAGAGCGTGGCCGGAATCGCGCTCCGCGGCGCCGCGCGCGCCGGTCGCGGTCGGCATCGCGTGCGACCGCCGAGGCGCGGCGCGCGTCCACGGCGACGACGACGGGAGACCCGCTCTCGTGCGGAGCGACCTGGAACGGCGGATACGGGGTGCGCCGGACGGCGTCCGCGGACGCGAGGCCGAAGAGACCGCCCAGGCCGCGAAGAGCGCGGCGACGAGCAGCCTCGCGCCCGGGGAGGTCGGCAGCGCCATGGCGGAACCTGGATCGATGCGTATCAGCCACGCCCGGGCGCGATGTGAGGAGGCTCACAGGGCCCGCTTTGACCGATGGCGAACAAGAGGCGAAAATGGCGGGATGCCCCGCCCCTCCGCCTCCTCGCGCGACCTCGACTACGTCGAGCTGCGCTGCGCGAGCGCCTTCTCGTTCCTGGAGGCTGCGAGCCAGCCCGAGGACCTGGCCGACCGCGCCGCCGAGCTGGGTCTGCGCGCGGTGGCGCTCGCCGACCGCGGCGGCGTCTACGGCATCCCGCGCTTCCACCAGGCCGCCCGGCAAGTCGGCGTGGACGCCATCGTCGGCGCCAAGCTGGACGTCACGGCCGGCGATCCCGCCGGCGTCGCCACCGAGCTGCTCCTCCTCGTCGAGTCGCAGCGCGGCTACCGCAACCTCTCGAAGCTCCTCACCGTCGCGCACGAACGCGGCGGCAAGTCCGCAGCGCGCGCAGGCTGGAACGACGTCGCCGAGCACGCCGGCGGGCTCGTGTGCCTGCTGCGCGGCGACGGCTCGCTCACGGCCGAGGCGATCGCGGGCGCGCGCACCGCGCTCGGCGCCGATCGCGTGTGGGTCGACGTGTCGCGCCATCTCGACCGGCGCGCCGAGGCGGCCGCGCGCCGCGCGGCGGCGTTCGCCGAAGCGCACGGCGTGCCGATCGCCGCGAGCGGCGACGTGCGCCACGCGCACGCCGCCGACCGGCCGCTCTTCGACGCGCTCACCTGCCTGCGCCATCACACGACGCTCGACGCCGCCGGCCGGCGGCTCGCGTCCAACGCCGAACGCCATCTGGTGTCGCCGCGCGAGATGGCGCGCCGCTTCGCCGACCGCCCGGCGTGGATCGCCGCGACGCGCGCCATCGCCGAGCGCTGCGCCTTCCGCCTCCACGACCTCGGCTACCGCTTCCCCACTTATGACTCTCGCCGCTCGCCTGCGGCTCGCGACGCGGGAGGGGAGTCGCAGGCGGCGTTGTTGCGGCGGCTCGCGTTCGAAGGCGCGCGCGGCCGCTACGGCCACCCGCTCCCCGAGCGCGTGCGCCGGCAGATCGAGCACGAGCTCGCCGTGATCGAGAAGCTCGACCTCGCCGGCTACTTCCTGATCGTCTGGGACATCACCCGCTACGCGCGCGAGCGCCGGATGCTCGCGCAGGGCCGCGGCTCGGCCGCCAACAGCGCCGTCTGCTACGCGCTCGGCATCACCGCGGTCGACCCGGTCGGCATGGAGCTGCTCTTCGAGCGCTTCCTCTCCGAGGAGCGCGGCGAGTGGCCGGACATCGACATCGACCTGCCCTCCGGCGACCAGCGCGAGGAGGTGATCCAGTACGTGTTCCGGCGCTACGGAGCCGCGAAGCCCGGAAACATCGGCGCGAAGCCCTCCGGAAACATCGGCGCGAAGCCCTCCGGAAACATCGGGACGGGCGCGGCGATGACCGCGAACGTCATCACCTACCGCACGCGCATGGCGGTACGCGAGATGGGCAAGGTGCTCGGGATCGCGCCCGACGCGATCGACCGGCTCTCGAAGATCCTCTCGACGCTCGAGCTGCGCGAGGGCATGGACGAGACGCGCGCCGTGCTGCGACAGGGCGGCGTGGATCCGGAGGCGCCGCGCGTGCAGCGCCTGCTCGATCTCGTCTCG
Organism: Pseudomonadota bacterium; assembly: GCA_003576805.1. Classification (GTDB taxonomy): domain Bacteria; phylum Myxococcota_A; class UBA9160; order UBA9160; family PR03; genus PR03. The sequence continues at coordinate 4,537 of QEVM01000248.1, forward strand.
CGCGTGCGCGGGCTGCCGCGCCACCTCGGCCAGCACTCGGGCGGCATCGTGATCGCGGCGGGCCGGCTCGACGAGGTGGTGCCGATCGAGCCGGCGTCGATGCCGGGCCGCCGCGTCGTGCAGTGGGACAAGGACGACTGCGCCGACCTCGGCATCATCAAGATCGACCTGCTCGGGCTCGGCATGCTGAACGCGCTCGAGCACACGATCCGGCTCGCGCGCGAGCGCGAGGGCGTCGCCATCGACCTCGCCAAGCTGCCGCCCGACGACCCCGCGACCTACGCGATGATCCAGCGCGCCGACACGATGGGCACCTTCCAGATCGAGAGCCGCGCGCAGATGGCGACGCTGCCGCGCATGAAGCCGGCGTGCTTCTACGACCTCGTCGTCGAGGTCGCGATCATCCGCCCCGGGCCGATCGTCGGGAAGATGGTGCACCCGTACCTGAACCGGCGCGCGGGCCGCGAGCCGGTGACGGTGCCGCACCCGTCGCTCGAGCCGATCCTGCGCCGCACGCTCGGCGTGCCGCTGTTCCAGGAGCAGCTGCTGCGGATCGCGATGACGGCGGCCGGCTTCAGCGGCGGCGAGGCGGAAGAGCTGCGCCGCGCGATGGGCTTCAAGCGCTCGCAGGCGCGCATGGCGAAGATCGAGACCAAGCTGCGGCGCGGCATGGCGGAGCGCGGCATCACCGGCGCGGCGCAGGACGACGTCGTGCGCGGCATCACCAGCTTCGCGCTCTACGGCTTCCCGGAGTCGCACGCGGCGAGCTTCGCGCTGATCGCGTACGCGTCGTCGTGGCTCAAGTGCCACCACCCCGCGGCGTTCCTCGCCGGCCTGCTGAACGCGTGGCCGATGGGCTTCTACTCGCCCGCGTCGCTGGTGAAGGACGCGCAGCGCCACGGCGTCGAGGTGCGCCCGATCGACGTCGCGCGCTCGGCGTGGCTGTGCGACCTCGAGGAGCGCGGCGCCGCGGTGCGGCTCGGCCTGCGCTTCGTGCGCGGCCTCGCGGAAGCCGCCGGCCGCCGCATCGAGGCCGCGCGCGCCGAGCGCCCCTTCGCGCACGCCGCGGACCTCGCGAAGCGCGCCGCGCTCGCGCGCAAAGACCTGCTGGCGCTCGCGGAGCTCGGCGCGCTCGCCTCCATCGTGCCAGCTCGCGAAGCGAGCGCGTCGCGGCGCGCCGCGCTCTGGCAGGTCGCGGGGATCGAGCGCGATCCGCGCTCGCTGTTCGCGGGCGCCGAGCCGCCCGATGCCGACACGCCGCTGCCCGAGATGTCGCCGTTCGAGGAGACGCTCGCCGACTACCGCGCGAGCGGCATCACGACCGGCGCGCACGTGATGAGCCACCTGCGCGCCGGGCTCGCGAAGCGCGGCGTGCTCTCGGCGGCCGCGCTGCGCGACGTCCCGAACGGCCGCTTCGTGCGCACCGCGGGCCACGTGATCGTGCGCCAGCGCCCGGGCTCGGCGAAGGGCCTGTGCTTCCTCACGCTCGAGGACGAGACCGGCACCTCGAACGCCGTGCTGACTCCGGAGCAGTTCCAGCGCTTCCGCGTGCCGCTCCACACGGCGCGGCTCGTCGAGATCGCCGGCCCGCTGCAGAACGTCGAGGGCGTCCTGCACGTGCGCGTGAAGCGGCTCGTGCCGCTCTCGACCGCGCGCCCCGTCGACGCGCCGCCGCCCAAGCACTACGACGCGTTCACGCCCGACTCCCGCGCGCCGCGCGATCCCGAGGCTGCGTTGCCCGACTCGCACGACTACCACTGACG
>QEVM01000249.1 GCA_003576805.1 Pseudomonadota bacterium
GTCGCTTTCTTCGGGACCGGGGCCATGGGCGCGAGCGTAGCCGTGCGGCCGCGCGTCGGCAGACCGTGAACGGCGCGCTTGCTAGGCTGCGCGCTCCGCTGCGCCCCGCGACACGAGGAGAACTCGATGGCGACCGTCTACATCGTCGAAGCCGTCCGCACGCCGCTCGGCAAGCGCGGCGGCGGGCTCGCGACCGTGCACCCCGCCGATCTGCTGGGCGCCGTGCAGAAGGCGGTGCTGGAGCGCGCGAAGCTCGATCCCGCGCGCGTGGACCAGGTCGTGTCGGGCTGCGTGTCGCAGGTCGGCGAGCAGGCGTTCAACGTCGGGCGCACGGCATGGCTGTCGGCGGGACTGCCCGTCGAAGTGGCGTCGACGACCGTGGACAGCCAGTGCGGATCGAGCCAGCAGGCGACCACGCTCGCGGCGGGCCTCGTCGGCTCGGGGCTCGCGGACGTCGTCGTCTCGTGCGGCGTCGAGAGCATGAGCCGCATCCCGCTCGGCGCGAACTTCCGCGACAAGGAGCTCGGCCGCCCGGTGCCGAAGAGCTACTTCGCGCGCTTCGCGTTCAACAGCCAGTTCCAGGGCGCGGAGATGATCGCCAAGGAGTTCGGCATCGGGCGCGAGGACACCGATCGCTTCGGCCTGCGCAGTCAGGAGCTCGCGGGCCGCGCCTGGAAGGAAGGCCGCTACGAGCGCGAGGTGCTGCCGATCGACGCGCCCGTCCTCGACGCGGAGGGCAAGCCGACGGGCGAGACGGTGCGCGTTGCGCGCGACGAGGGCGTGCGCGAGAGCACGCTCGAGAAGCTGGCGTCGCTGAAGGCCGTCATGGAGGGCGGCATCCACACCGCGGCGACGTCGTCGCAGGTGACGGACGGCGCCTCCGCCCTGCTGCTCGCGTCCGAGGACGCGGTGAGGCGCCTCGGGCTCACGCCCCGCGCGCGCATCGTGGACGCGACGATCGTCGGCGTCGATCCCGTGACGATGCTGAAGGGCCCGATCCCGGTGACGGAGAAGCTGCTGGCGCGCACCAAGCTCTCGATCGAGGACTTCGACGTCTACGAGGTGAACGAGGCGTTCGCGTCGGTGGTGCTCGCGTGGCAGCGCGCGTGCAAGCCCGTCGCCGAGCGCGTCAACCCGAACGGCGGCGCGATCGCGCTCGGCCATCCGACCGGCGCCACCGGCGACCGCCTCCTCACGAGCGCGCTGCACGAGCTCGAGCGCAGCGGCGGCCGGCGCGCGCTCGTCGCGATGTGCTGCGGCGGCGGCCTCGGCACCGGCACGGTCATCGAGCGCGTGTAACAGGTCGCGCACGCGAGCGCGGCGCAACGTCCACCGCGCGACGCCCCGTTTCCCGCGTAGCGAGCCGAAGGCGAGCGGCGAGCCCCATCAGGCTCGCGGTCGCGGAGCAGAGATCCTCTTCAACTCGCGAGCTGGATCGCCAGGAACGCCGCGAGCGCGGCGAAGCAGGCGACGTGCGCCCAGGCGATCCCGCGCGCGAGCCGGCTCTGCTCGGCGGGCGGGTCGGCGCGTGCTGCCAGGCGCCGGGCCTGCGGGAAGACGCGCGCCAGCGCGAGCGCGATCGGGACGCCGAGCAGCAGCGCGGACGCGACGCGCGGCGCGCGCAGCGCCTGCACGTCGAACATGAGATCGAACCACAGGACGGCGAGCAGGAAGCCGCCGCCGGCGGCGAGGATCTCGCCCGTCACGGCCGCGCCCCGCTCGCGAAGCGCGCCGTCTCCGCCAGCTCCTTCTCGACGCGCCGCTGCCACGCCCGCTGCGCGTCGGGCCGGTGACCCAGCGAGGTGTCGGCGTCGAAGCGGTCGTTGCGCGCGAGCAGCGCCTTGCTCTCCTCGCGCAGCAGCGCCTCGATCTTGCGCGTCGTCTCGGCGATCGCGGCCTGCGGGTCGCGGTGCACCGCGCGCGTCTCGCGCACGATCTCGGCGCCGCGCTGGTTCAGCTCGCGGGCGTGGATCTCGGTGAGCGCGAAGTGGATCTGCTCGTGCGCGAGCACGTAGTCGGCGGGCAGCGCGCGCTGGCTCGGGTTCCACCAAGAGCAGCCGCGGTCCATCGCCGCGGAGAAGCGCAGGCCCTCGGCCTCCGCGACGTACTCCCAGCCGTCGCCGCGCTGGCGCGGGTTCGCGCGGATCTGGAACGTCTCGCGGTCGGGGACGAGGTACGAGCAGGTCGCGGCGCCGAGGCGGTCGGCGGCGGCGCGCGCCTGCGGCGGCGGCAGCTTCGCGCGGAAGTCGGAGCGCCGCAGCGCGCGGTACGAGACCAGGTCTCTGCCCGCGAGCTCCGACGAGTGCACGTCCCAGGTCGAGCCGCGCGCCTCGGAGGGAAGCGGCTTGCCGGCGTTGGCGCCGCACGCGGCGACTCCTGCGCCGGCGAGCGCTGCGGCGATCGCGACGGCGCGCTGCACGCGCTTCACGGCTCGATCCATCCGCCGCCGACGGGCACGCACGCGCCGGCGACGCGCACCGCGCCGACGTCGCGGCCGCTCCCCTCGACCTCGACGTGGAGCGTGCTCGGCCTTCCCATCTCGACTCCTTGCGTGAGCGTCACGTGCGCGACGCCGTCCGCCCCCGGCGCCACGCAGCCGTGCGCGAGCAGGTAGGCGCCGAGCGGTCCGGCGGCGCCGCCCGTGGCGGGATCCTCCGCGATCCCGTGCGCGGGCGCGAACATGCGGCAGCGCGCGCCGCGCTCGCCGCTGCGCACGAAGAGGTAGGGCTGCGCGCCGCCCAGGCGCTCGGCGGAGGCGGTCCATGCGTCGCCGGGGCTGCGCGCGCGGCCGAGCGCGTCCAGCGAGCGCAGCGGCACCATCAGGAACGGCGGCCCCGTCGCGACGACCTCGAGCGGCAGCGCGGGATCGACGTCGCCCGGCGCGACACCGAGCGCGGTCGCGACCGCGGCGGCGTCGGCGGCGAGCGGCCCGAAGCGCGGCGCGGGCTGCGTCATGCGCCAGAGCGTCGCGCCGTCGCGCCGCACGCGTTCCACCGGGACCGGGCCGACGCCTTCCTCGAACACCCAGCGCGGCCGGCCGCCGTGCGCGAGCGCGCCCAGCACGAACGCGGTGCCGACGGTGGGATGGCCCGCCATCGGGAGCTCGCTGCGCGGCGTGAAGATGCGCACGCGCACGTCGCAGCCGGGGGCGCTGCTCGGCAGCACGAAGGTCGTCTCCGAGAGGTTCAGCTCGAACGCGATGCGCTGCATCAGCGCCGGCTCGATGCCGTCGGCCTCGGGGAACACCGCCAGCGGGTTGCCCCCGAAGCGCACGGTCGTGAACACGTCCACCAGGCGGTAGTCGAAGCGCGGCATCGCGGCCCATGGTACGCAGCATCGCGCGCTCCGTCGGGCGCGCGTCGCGCGGAGCCGCAGCGTGCGCGCGCCTCGCACGCCAGGCGCGCGCGCTCTCAGCGCATTTCGCGGCCTCGCGGCGCCGGCCCGATCGGCGCGCGGCGCGGGCTCCGTGACACCCGCCTCGGGTCTCGGCCACTCATGGGCAGCGGGCGCAGTGCGCGCTCCGCCTCGCTGAGACCTCTCGAGGAGAACGCTCTCATGTGGATTTCGCGCAGCGGCCGCCTGGCCGCGATCGCTCTCGGCGCGGGCCTCGTCGCCGCGAGCCCCGCCGCCGCCAACCAGTTCGTCGGCGACCTCGTCTACTGCGACACGGACGCGAACGGCCGCTACGACGGCGCCGACTTCACGCTGGACGGCGTCGAGGTGCGCGTGAGCTGCACCGACGCCGGCGGCGCGACCTGCTTCGAGTCGACCGCGACGACCGGCGTCCTGCACCCGAGCGTCACGCCGTCGGCGTTCGACACCGCGTGCGCTCCGGCCGCCGGCTACAGCGCGGCCGGCGACCTGTCCGGCCGCTACCTCGTGGAGATCATGGGCACGAACGGCGCGCTGCCGGGCTGTCTGCCGCCGACCGCGCAGCGGCCGTACCAGTGCCGCGTCACCGTCAACGAGGCGACGCTGCCCGACACCTGCAACGGCCTCGTGACGCCGATCGCCGGGCTGCCCGCCGACGGCAACGGCGACGGCGACTGGTGCGACCCCGAGGATGGTCCCTTCCCGGAAGGCCAGATCCTCGGCGACAGCAGCGCCTCGCAGGCGGCTTGCGAAGCGGCGCCGAGCCCGGGCCCCTCGGACGGCGTGCACACGACCTTCTCCTTCCCCGCGCCGGGCCAGAACACGGTGTGCTCGCTGTACGCGGACTTCGGCTACACGCCGCGCGCCGAGGAGGGTCCGACGCGCACGCCGGGCTTCTGGAAGAACCACCCGAACGCGGTCGCGGCGACGCTGCCGGTCTCGTTCTGCGGCCGTACCGTCACCAACGTGTGTGACGCGATCGGCCTCGCCGGCCAGCAGGGCGGCGGCATCAACGCCTTCACCCGCCACGCCCTGACCGCCGCGCTCAACTGCAGCGCCTTCGGCTGCTCGGCCGAGATTCAGGCGCTCCTCGCGGAAGGCAACGCCGCGTGCGCGTCCAACGACGCCTCGTACGACTTCGGCGGAGCGGCGTCCGTGCTCGACGAGTTCAACAACTCGGGCGACGCGATCCCGTCCGGCCTCGAGCAGGAGGCGGCGAACCCGAAGTACTGCCAGCCCGCCGCCAAGCGCCGCTGAGCGAAGGCGTCCTTCGGCTCGAAGGGGACGACACCGAACGGCCCTCGGGCGCACGCCCGGGGGCCGTTCCCGTTCAGCGCCGGCGCTCTCGCCAGAGCTCGCTCATGAGCGAGAACAGCGCGACGACGTCGGCGGGCTGCGCGTCGCCGGCCAGCTCGCGGTAGACGGTCGCGACGTTGACGGCGATGCGCTCGGCGTCGCCCCAGCTCGCGTAGTCGCCGAGCGCGATGTCGAAGGCGGCGTCGCGCGCGGACAAGCCCGCGTCGAAGCGCCGCTTCGCCTCGGCGCGCACGTACGCGAGGTAGTCGCGCACCGCGACGACGCCGCGCCGGTCGGTGATCGGGCCGTGGCCCGGCACGATCGTCTCGGCGCCGAGCGCGAGGATGCGGTCGCAGGCGTCGATCCAGTTCTGGACGGGCCCGGCCCACACGATCGGCGTGCCCTCGACGAACAGGATGTCGCCGCTGAAGACGAGGCGGTCGGCCGGCACGTGCACGAGGCAGTCGCCGCGCGTGTGCGCGGGGCCGACCTGGATCAGCTCGACGCGCTTGCCGCCGACTTCGAGGTCGAGGCGGCCCTCGAAGGTGCGCGTGGGCAGCCGCGTCTCGATGCCGTCGAAGTGGAACGCGCCGAAGCAGTGCAGCACGTACTCGCCGAGCGGGCCCAGCTTGGGCGCCTGCTTCTGGAAGCCGGCCAGCACGGCGGGCGTCTCGTGCGCCATCTCGTCGGCGCAGGCGCGCGTCGCCACGATCTCCGCGCCCGCGACCAGCGCGTTGCCGTAGGTGTGGTCGCCGTTGCTGTGCGTGTTGACGAGCGTGCCGATGCGCGCGGCGGCGGGCGCGGACGCGCGCATCGCGTCCAGCATCTCGCCGGTGAGGCGCAGGTCGAAGAGCGTGTCGACGAGCAGCGCCGCGTCGCCGTCGGTGACGAGCCCGGCGTTGCTCCAGCCCCAGGAGCCGTCCGGCTGGAGCCACGCCCACGCGCCGGCGCCGAGGTCGTGGAGGCCCTTGCGATACGCGAAGCGCGGGTGCGCGAGCCCGGTCATCGCGGCGCCTAGAGCAGCGCTTCGATCAGCGCGGGGCCCGGCTCGGCGAGCGCGTCGCCGAACGCCTTGGCGAACGACGCGGCGTCGTCCGCGCGCACGGCCGGCACGCCCATGCCGCGCGCGAGCGCGCACCAGTCGAGCGGCGGGTGCGAGAGGTCGGTGAGCGCGCGCGCGGCGGGGCCCGGCTCCGCGATGCCCGCGCGCGCCACCTCGATCTGGAGGATGCGGTAGGCGCGGTTGGCGCAGACGACCACGACGACGTCGAGCGACTCGCGCGCCATCGTCCAGAGCGCCTGCAGCGTGTACATCCCCGAGCCGTCCGCCTGCAGCGCGACCACCTTGCGATCCGGACACGCGATCGCCGCGCCGACCGCCGTCGGCAGACCCTGGCCGATCGCGCCGCCCGTGAGGCCCAACACCGTGTGGCGTGGAGCGCCGGCGGCGAGCGCGAACCACGCCGCGCCCGAGGTCGCGGCCTCGTCCACGACGATCGCGCCCTCGGGTTGCAGCGCCGCGACCGCCTGGCCGAGCGTCGCGACGTCGAGCGCGCCGTTCGACCACCTCGAACGCGTCCAGCACACGCGCGAAACGCTTTTTACGCGCGATCAGCTCGACCAGCGACGCG
>QEVM01000026.1 GCA_003576805.1 Pseudomonadota bacterium
GGAGCCGGCGCGGCGGCGGGCGTGGGATCCGGCTCCGGCGCGGCCGCGGGTGCGGGCGCCCGCGCGGCGGGCTGGCGCACGGCTTCGGTCGGCTTCTCCCTCTGCGTCGTCCGCCGCCGCCGCGTGCTGCGACTCCGATCGGCGTCGGGCCACGAGTGCGAGGGCGTCTCTTCCATCGCGCCGAGCAGCTCGCGCGTCGCGCGCTCGAGCTCGCTCGGCCGCAGCACGCGCAGCGGCGAGCTCTCCCAGCGATCCGGCGCGCGCCCGCGGCCGCCGCGCTCCGCGACGACGATGCGGTCCGGCGCGTCGAACGCGGCCGCGATCGGGTCGCGCGCAGCCGCGGCGCGCGCATCCGACTGGGCGGTCGCAGGCGGAGCGTGCGCCAGCCACGCCGCGGGCAGCGCGAGCAGCGCGAGGCGGCAACGAACGCGCAGCGGCGGCCCTCCGATCGTGCGGGCGCGGCCGTCCCGTCGGGCGCGCCCCGCGTGAACGCACGATCGGGCTGCTGCGCGCCCCACTGAAGGCGCCGCCGCACGGCTCAGCAGCCGCGCGCGTCCGACCGATCCGCGCCGCGATGGTGTCGCCCGACGTGCAGCTTCCGCACAGCCGCAGTCTCGCGATCCGCCTCGCGGTCGTGGCCGGCGCGATCGCGCTCGGGCTCGCGCTCCAGTCGCTCGTGGGCGCGCGGCTCGCGGCGATCCAGGAGCTCGGCGAGCGCGACGTCGTCGCGGCGCGACAGCAGCTCGGCGCGATCCTGCGCGTCGTCGCGATCTGCCTCTTCGGCGGCCTCACGGCGCTCGGCGGCTGGATGACGTGGGCGAGCTGGCGCAGCCTCGCGGCGGGCGTCTTCCCGCCGCCCGGCGCATGGGGCTTCGGATCGGCGCGCCGCCTCGAAGGCGCCGCCGCGCGCCGCGTCGCGGGCGTGATGCTCGGCCTCGCGATCGCGGTCGCCGTGCTCTCGCTCGTCGGCGGCGGCCTCACGTGGCACATGGCGGCCACGCTGATCGCCTGTCGCGCGGGCGTCTGAGCGAGGCGATCCTCCGGCGCGCGGCGCAGGAGGATTCCGTGCGGAAGCCGAAGCGGAGCTCGTTCTACGGCGGCGACCTCGCGCACGTCCATCACACCGGCTTCGGCGACTTCCTCGCGGCCGCGGCGCCCGAGCTGCTCGCGATCCTGCACCGCGCCGGCGTTTGTGCGGGCACCGTCGTCGACCTCGGCTGCGGCGGCGGGCAGTGGCTGCGCGTGCTCGGCGAGCACGGCTACGACGCCGTCGGCGTCGACGTCTCGCCGGCGCTGGCTGCGCGCGCGCGGCGCGAGGCGCCGGACGCGCGCGTCGTGACGGCGTCGATCTACGACTTCGCGCTGCCGCTCTGCGACGCCGTCACCGCGCTCGGTGAGGTGCTCGGCTACCTGCCGCCGGACGGCGCACGCATCCCTTCGTTCGAGCGCTTCTTCCGGCGCGTCGCGCGCGCGCTGCGTCCCGGCGGCGTCCTCGCGTTCGATCTCGTCGTGCGCAATCCGAAGGCGCCGCTGCACACGCGCAACTGGCGCAGCGGCGACGACTGGGCGGTGCTCGCCGAGACGATCGAGGATCCGAAGCGCGGGCGGCTCGTGCGCGACGTCACGACCTTCCGGCGCGTCGGCGCCGGCGAACGCTGGCGCCGCGGGCACGAGCTCCACCGCGTCCGCGTGCCGTCGCGGCGCGAGCTGCTGGACGCGCTGCGCGCCGCGGGCTTCGCGGTGCGGGCGGCGGCGCCGCGCTACGGCTCGTTCGCGCTCGGGCCGGGCCGCCTGGGATTCGTCGCGACGCGGCGCCGCTGACGCCGTTCGGCGTCAGTCCTCGAGCCAGCCCGCGCGGCGCGACCAGTCGCGGATCTGCGCCTGGCGCTCCGCGTACGGGAGCGGCGCCGTCCCTCCCTCGCGGCGCGCGGACTCGCGCACCCGCTCGATCTCGCCGCCGAGCGGCGGAAGACCGACCTCCGCGCGCCGCTCGTCCACGCGTGCGGGCTCCTCGATCGGCCACGGGCTCAGCTCGCCGGCCTCGTCCCAGTCGAAGATCGAGCCGTAGCGCTGCGGGCGCCGTTCGTTGAAGCGGATGCGGTCGAAGAGCGCGGCCCAGTGCGCGCGCGACGCCTCGCCGCGCGCGGCCGCGTCGGCGAGCGACGCGAGACAGCGGCGCTGGAACGCGGGCCGGCCGATCGCGTGCAGCGCGACGACGACGGCGGCCTGCGCGCCGTCGTCGCCGACCTCGCGGCGCGGCGGCCACCCGGACGCATCGAGGATCTGCGCGAGCGCGTCCGCGTTCTCGCCGTGCACCTGCTCCATCTCGGGGTGATAGCCGTCCCACAGCTCGCGGCGCGCGACCAGCTCGCTGCGCTTGCGGGCGTCGCGGTCGCGCAGGGCGAGCAGTCGTTCGCGCAGCGCTGCGTCCATGGCGCGATCCTCGCGGCGATCGGGCGCGGCGTCCAGCGCGCGCGTAGACTCGCGGCATGTCCAGCGTCCTGCGCGCGCTCCCGTTCGTCGCCGTGCTGCTGCTCTGCGTCGGCTGCGATCAGGCGGTGAAGGCCGCGGCCACCTCGCTCCTCACCGGCGCGGAGCCGGTCTCGCTCGCCGGCGGCGCGGTGCAGATCGAGCTCGCGTACAACCCGGGCGCGTTCCTCAGCCTGGGCGGTTCGTGGCCGCCGCTGCTGCGCTCGCTGCTGTTGCAGTGGCTGGTGCCGCTGGGCCTCGTCGTGCTGTGCGTCGTCGCGCTGCGCTCGCGCTCGCTCACGCGCCTGCAGCTCGTGGCGCTCGGACTCCTCGCGGGCGGCGGCATCGGCAACTCGATCGACCGCATCTTCCAGGGCGGCTACGTGACCGACTACGTCAGCATCGGCGTCGGCGCGCTGCGCACGGGCGTGTTCAACGTCGCGGACGTCGCCGTGATGGCGGGCGTGCTCGTCTTCGCCCTCGCGTCGCGCGACGAGGCGCGCGACGCGCCGGCGCCCGACCCGGCGGCCGCGCCCTAGTCGGGCGCTTCGGCGCCGCAGCGGCCGTCGACCACCGCGCCGCTCTCGTATCGACACTGAGCGGCGACGGATCCCGCCTCGTCCCACCACGTCCAGCGGCCTTCGCGCCGGCCGGCTTCGCGGCGGCCGCGCAGCTTGCGCGCGCCGCTCTCCCACCACGCCGCGACGGCGCCGTGCGGGCTGCCGTGCCGCATCTCCCACTCGGTGCGCTTGCGCCCGTTCGGCCACCAGCGCGTCCAGGTGCCGTCCATCTCGCCGCGCGCGTCGTGGCGGCCGGCGTAGAGGCGCCGGCCTTGCTCGTCCCACTGGCGGAAGTCGCCCACCAGCACGCCGTCGCGGTACTCCGCCTGCTTCGAGCGCACGCCGTTCGCGTGCCACGACGTCCACGTCCCGTGCGTGCGTCCGCCGCGCGCCGCGCCGCGATACTGCACGGTCCCGTCGTCGCGCAGCGCCCAGAACGGCCCTTCGCCGACGCCGTCCGGCGTCGCGCAGGCGAACTCCTGCGCGTGCTCGCGCAGCGCCGTCCCGGGCGGGCACGCGGCTTCGGGCTCAGCGGCGCGCACGGCGAGCGGAACGAGCAGCGAGAGCACGAGCCCGGCGCGCGACATGGCAGCCGTTACGGCCGGCCCGCGGGCGCGATTGAGCTACGCGGGCTCGAGGATCACGACCGGGATGTCGCGGTCGGTGCGCGCCTGGTAGTCGTCGTAGTCGCGGTACATCGCGACGAGCCGCGGCCAGAGCGCCGCCTTCTCGTCCGCGCTCGCGGTGCGCGCCGTCATCGCGCGCCGCTCGCGGCCGATCTCGACCGTGCAGCGCGGGTTGGCGACGAGGTTGCCGTACCAGGCCGGGTGCTTCGACATGCCGCCCTTCGACGCGACGATCACGACGCGCTCGCCGTCGGCGAGATAGAGCAGCGGCGCGGTGCGCGGCTGCCCCGACTTGCGCCCCGTGGTCGTCACGAGGCACACCGGCGCGCCGCGCAGAAAGCGGCCGCCGACGCGGCCGCCCGACGCGCGGTACACCCAGACGTTGAGCGCCGACATCACGCGGATCACGACGTCGGCGAGGCGCTCCTGTCCGGGCGTGAGCGCCGGCTGCTTCGGGCTCAGCTCAGTTCCCTCCGGTCGGGCGCGGGCACTCGGGGCCGGTCAGCGACGCGATCCAGTCGGCCACGATCTGCGTGCCCTCCGCGTGCACCACGCTCTTCGCGAGCTCGGGCATCTTGATCTGCGGAGCGACCGACGCCATGCGGTAGATCATCACCGAGAGGTCGGGCTCGCCGGGCACGATGTCGTAGTCGAGACCGCCCGCGCCCGGGCCCGCCGAGCCGGGCCGCTTGCAGATGCCGACGCGAGCGTCGAGCGGGCGGTCCGCCTCGAGGTAGAGGCCCGTGAAGCGCGCGCGGCCGGACGGGTTGTGGCAGAAGGCGCAGTTCACCTCGAGATAGGCGCGCGCGCGCTCGTCGAGCGTGCCGTCGCTCGGGTCGTTCCAGACCGGCAGCCGCGGCGCGGCGCCCGGATCGCCGGGCGCGCCGGCGAGCAGGCCCGCGTCGGTCCAGTACGCGAGCTGGTTGGCGACGACGCCGTCGCCGTAGTCGAGGTCGCGGTTCAGGTAGCGCGCCTTCGGCCCGATCGGCTCGTCGCCGTTCGCGCCGGTGTGGCAGCGGCTGCACTGCGCGCTGTTGGGGATCTGGTACTGCGTCGTGCGCGCGGTGCCGTCGGCGGCGATCCACTCGACCGCTTTCGAGCCGCCGCCGAGTGCGAGCGTCGCGGCGCTGCGCTCCGCGTTCCAGATCCACGCACGGCCTTGCCAGCCGTCGGGGCGGCGGATCAGGAGGCGCGTCTCGACGACGTCCGTGCCGCGCACGGCCGGCGTGCGTTCGTCGTGCGAGAAGCTGAAGGTCTTCGCGATGATCGTGCCGACCGGGAACTCGAAGACGCCGTTCTCGGAGTAGGTCGCCTGCTGTCCCGGCGGCAGGAACACGAAGCGGTCCTTCTGCGCGTAGTCGGAGAAGAGCGCCGTCGTGAGATCGAAGGGCGTGCCGCCCGGATTCGGCGCCGAGCGCGGCTCGCTCGGATCCTCGAAGAGCCGGTAGTCGGAGAGCTGCGGGCAGTCGACGGCGAACGCGTCCCAGTTGACGCCCGCCGACGCCGCGACGCCGCTCTCGCACAGCGCCGCGATCTCCTCGGGCGTGTAGGGATCCGTCACGACCGGCGGCGTCGAGATCGGCGCGAGCACGGTGTCGCTGCGGCGCGGGTGCGCGCAGTCGTGCGGCGCGAGGTCGAAGCGGCGGCGCATCTTGCCGAAGCTGGCGGGATTGCCGGCGCCGTCGTGGTTGTCGCGCACGCAGACCTCGACGGAGTCCACGAGCGTGCCGTCCGGCTCGGTGTTCTCGGGCGCCAGGAAGATGTTCTCGTAGGTCACGTCGGGAAGCGGATCGGGATAGAAGACGCCGGCGGCGAGGATGCCGAGGTCGCCCTCGGGCTCGTAGCCGCCCTCGGCCATCTCGTTCTCGCGGATGTCGATGCGCTCCGGATAGGGGTCGTAGCCGGGATCGCCGAACGGCACCTGCGTCAACAGGAAGCTGATGATCGTCATGTTGACGGTCTTGTGGTTGCGGATGACGTTGCTGAAGATCTCGATCGTGTCGGTGGCGAGCACGATCACGCCGGTGCCCGGCGGCACGAGGGCGACCGTGCCGCCGTTCGCGAAGTTGGTGTGGTTGTTGCCGACGATCCAGTTGGCGAACACGCGCGTGCCGCGGCAGTCGGGCTGGTCCTTCGCGGGGTCCGCCGAAGCGCGGCAGCCATAGCGGGGCAGGCCCGGGTTGTCGAAGACGAGGATCCCGCCGGTGTTGTCGCTCGCGTAGTTGAGATAGACGTCGGCGTCCTTCGAGTTCTCGATCTCGATGCCCGCCACGTTCTCGAAGGCGCGGCTGCGGCGCACGATGATGTGCTCGGACTGCCCGACGTAGATGCCCGCGTCCGAGGAGCCGCGCACCTCGGAGTCGTCGATCAGCACGTTGGAACACTGCACGGGGTAGATCCCGTAGGCGCCGTGCAGGTTCTCGGGCTCGGTGTTCCAGTCGACGGTGACGCCTTGGAACACGACGCCGTCGGCGCCCTCGACGCGGACGCCGTCGCCCTTCGGATTGAGGACGCGCAGGTCCTGCATCACGAAGCCGTCCTCGGTGCCGAGGATGCCCTGCGCGCCGGTCTGCTGGTGCGTGAAGTCGAGCGTCGTGTTGGCCGCGCCCTTGCCGCGCAGCACGACGTGCGAGACCGGCACGATCAGCTCGTCGGTGAACTCCCAGTTGCCGGCCGGGAACTCGAGGATCGTGCCCGGCTTCGCCGTGAGCAGCGCCTCGCGGGCGCGGAACTCGAGGTCCGGTCCGGGCGTGAGCCGCACCACGCGATAGCCCGGGAAGGTGAGCCGCGGGAAGCACGCGCCGGGGCCGAGGGCGGCGAGCGCGGGCAGCGCGAGCAGGATCAGCAGGAAGGGCTTGGCGCGATTCAAGGCGTCGTCTCCCGTCGCGGGGAAAACCCCCGCATCGTGTGGCGGTCGGACCTGCCGTTTTACCACGGGGTCGGGTGCGATGCCGGCGCAAAAACGCGGTTTGATCTCGCGCGGCCCGCCGCCGCACCAGCGCGACGGGCGCCCTGCCCCACGGCGCCGTTTCAGGGCGCCCGTCGCGACGCCGATGAGAGTCCGCAGCGAACCAGCAGGAGACGCGGATGGCGAGCGGGCCGAACGAGGAATCTCCCGCCGCGGCGGCGTCCCCGATCCGGGTGCTCCTGGTGGGGGGTCCGGCCGCGGACGTGGAGCTGGTCCGCGCGCTGCTCGAGCACGCCCGCCAGACCCACGTCCAGCTCCGCCACGCGCCGAGCCTCTCGCAGTCCTTCGCCGCGCTCGACGCCAACGAGGTGGACGTCCTGCTGATGGACGTCGGCAGCGGCGCGCCGCGCGAGCTGGTGGCCGTGTCGCAGGCCCGCGTGCGCGCCCCGCTCGTGCCGGTCGTCGTGCTCGCCGACGGCGACGACGAGTCGCTCGCGACCAAGGCGGTCGACGTCGGCGCGCGCGGCTACCTGATCAAGTGCGCGCTCTCGCCGGGCGCGCTGGTCTGGAGCCTGCACCACGCGATCCGCAACCAGCGCATGTTCGTCGAGCTCAACATCGCGCGCGAGCGCGCCCGCCAGCTCGCCACCTACGACCAGCTCACCGGCTTCGCGAACCGCTCGCTGTTCCAGGACCGCCTCGACCAGGCCGTCGCGTCGGCGCGGCGCAATCGCCAGAAGCTGGGCGTGCTGTTCCTCGACCTCGACCGCTTCAAGGACGTGAACGACACCTACGGCCACCTCGCCGGCGACGCGCTGCTGCGCATGGCGGCGCAGCGCATCGCGACGTGCCTGCGCAAGAGCGACACCGGCGCGCGTCTGGGCGGCGACGAGTTCGCGGTGCTGCTCACCAACCTCGCCGACGAGGCGGACGCCACGCGCGTGGCCGAGAAGGTGCTCGCGGCGCTGCGCGAGCCGGTGTCGCTGAAGGGGCGCGAGCATTTGATCAGCGCGAGCGTCGGCATCGCGAGCTTCCCGCGCGACGCCGGCTCCGCGGACGAGCTGGTGCGCCGGGCCGACGCCGCGATGTACGCCGCCAAGGCGGGCGGGCGCGCCCGCTACGCCGTCTTCTCCGCGATGCAGAGCCCCGAGGACGCCGAGCGCAGCGGCCGCGAGCAGCGGCTGCGCGCGGCGCTCGAGGGCGGCGAGCTGATGCTGCACTACCAGCCCGTCGTGGACGTCGTGCGCGGCAGCGTCGTGGGCGCCGAGGCGCTGATCCGCTGGCGCCACCCGGAGCTCGGCGTGATGCTGCCCGCCGACTTCCTCGGCCTCGCCGAGGAATCCGACCTGATCGTGTCGATCGGCGAGTGGGTGCTGCGCTCGGCGTGCGAGCAGGCGGTGCGCTGGCAGCGCGCCGGCCACCCGGGCTTCCGCATCGCGGTGAACGTGTCGGCGCAGCAGTTCCACACCGGCGACCTGGTCGAGCAGGTGCGCCAGGCGCTGCGCGCGTCCGGTCTCGCGCCCGACGCGCTCGAGCTCGAGATCACCGAGCGCAGCCTGCTCTCGGGCGGCGAGCGCACGCTCGACCAGTTCTCGCAGCTGCGCGGCCTCGGCGTGCGCATGGCGATCGACGACTTCGGCACCGGCTACTCGGCCCTCGCCTACCTGAAGCAGCTGCCCGTCGACGTGCTGAAGATCGACCAGTCGTTCGTGCGCGCGGTCGCGACGGATCCGGCCGACGCGACCATCACCGCGACGATCGTGCAGATGGCGCGCGCCCTCGACCTCACGACGATCGCCGAGGGCGTCGAGACGGCGGAGCAGATGCAGCTGCTCGCCTCCTACGGCTGCAGCCGCATGCAGGGCCACCTGTTCAGCGAGGCGATCGAGCCGCCGCGCATCGCCGACGTGCTCGGCGCGCCGCCGTTCTTCTGGATGCGGCGCGGCGCCTAGCTAGCGGCGCGCGAGCACGAGCAACGCGATCCCGCTTGCCGCCGCGAGCAGCGGAACCGCGGGCTCGGGCGCCGCGATCGCGAGCGTGTGATTCAGGCCGGTGGCGATGGCGCTGGCCGTGCCGGCCACGCCGTTCACCAAGTCGGGGGGCGTCGCCTGACCGGCGGCGTCGTTTCCCCAGCACACGACCTGGTCGGTGCCCGCCTGAATCGCACAGCTGTGCGCACCCCCGGCGGCGACGGCGACGGCCGTGCCGGCCACGCCGTTCACCGAGTCGGGCGGCGTCGCCCGACCGCCGGCGTCGAGCCCCCAGCAGACGACGATCCCCGTGCCGGCCTGGATCGCACAGCTGTGCGCACCGCCGGCGGCGATCGCGGCGGCCGTGCCGAGCGTTCCGTCCACCGTGTCCGGCGCCGCCGCTTGCCCGGACGTGTCGTCGCCCCAGCAGGCGACGATCCCGCTGCCCGACGTCACGCAGTTGTGGAAGCTGCCCACCGCGAGCGTCTCGGCATAGAGCTGCGAGCTCGGCGGCGTCGCAGCGCCGTGGTAGTCGTCGCCCCAACACGCGACCCATCCTTGGGTCGACCGGATCGCGCAGCTGTGGATCTCGCTCACTGCGATCGCGGACGCCGTGCCGAGGATCCCGTTCACCTCGTCGGGCGGGTTCGCCTGACCCTGGGCGTCGAGTCCCCAGCAGACGACCATCCCCGTGCCGGCCTGGATCGCACAGCTGTGCGCACCGCCGGCGGCGATGGCGCTGGCCGTACCGGCCACGCCGTTCACCGAGTCGGGGGGCGTGGCCTGTTGCCACGCATCGTCGCCCCAGCAGACGACGGATCCGGTTCCCGCCTGGATCGCGCAGCTGTGCGTGCCGCCTGCCGCGATGGCGGAGGCGAGGCCGGCCGTTCCGTCCACCGATGGGGGCGGCGTCGCCTGGCCGGAGCCGTCGTCGCCCCAGCCGACCACCGGACCATCGGCAGGGGCGCTGGCCGCGCCGAGCCACAGACTGACAACGGCGGCTCCGAGGACGCGCGCCACACCGAGAGCTGTCACGGGATCCCCTTCGCGGCATCGGGCTGCACCGCCACGCTACCCGGGCGCGAGCGCGCTCGACACCCCTTCGCGACGGCCGGCCTCTCTACCGCCGGGCTAGAGCCGGCTGGCCGCGATCTCGCCGCCCTTCATCACGAGCGCGAGGTGTTCGTCGGGCGCGGCGAGCAGCGCGACGTCGCGCAGCGGGTCGCCGTCCATGAGCAGGAGGTCGGCGAGCGCGCCCGGCGCGACGACGCCGAGCTCGCCCTCGCGGCCGAGGATGCGCGCGTTGACGACGGTCGCCGAGCGCAAGATCTCGAGCGGCGGCAGCACGCGGGCGCGGATCGCGAACTCCTCGTTCTGGTGTACGTGCGTCTCGCCGAGCAGATCGGTGCCGAAGCCCATCGCGACGCCCGCCGCGCGCGCGATCTCGAGCGATGCGAGCCCGGCGTCGAGCACGTCCTTCACCTTGCGCTGCGACACCGCGGGAAAGCCGAGCGCGCGGCCGAGCTCCTCGATCTTGAAGTACGTGACGAGCGTCGGGACGAGGAAGGCGCCGCGCTCGGCCATCGCGCGCGCGGTAGCGGCGTCGATCAGGTTGCCGTGCTCGATGGTGCGCACGCCCGCGCGCACGGCGCGGCCGATCGCCTCGGGCGTGTAGGCGTGCGCCATCGCGTAGGTGCGCCAGCCGCGCGCCTCCTCGACGATCGTGCGCATCTCGTCCTCGGAGTACTGGAGGTTCCAGATCGGGTCGGTCGGCGACGCGACCCCGCCCGACGCCATGATCTTCACCTGCGTGGCGCCGCGGCGGAGCTCCTCGCGCGCCGCCTTGCGCACCGCGTCGACGCCGTCGGCGACGTGCGCGAAGCCGCTCGTGCGGATGCCGCACGCGCACAGCCGCGGCGCGTCCTCGCGCGGCGAGAAGTCGCCGTGGCCGCCGGTCTGCGAGAGGACGCGGCCCGAGAAGAAGATGCGCGGCCCGCGGATCAGGCCGCGCTCGACCGCCTGCGCGAGGCCCCAGTCCGCGCCGCCCGCGTCGCGCACGGTCGTGAAGCCGCGGCGCAGCATGCCCTCCAGCACGAGCCGCGCCTCGTTCGCGACGAGCGTCACCGGCTTTCGCTCGAGCGCCGCGAGGTCCATCGTCGTCAGCACGGCGTGCACGTGCGCGTCGATCAGACCGGGCATCAGCGTGCGCCCGCCCGCGTCGATGCGCTGCGCATCCGGCGCGCGCAGCGCGCCGGAGCCGACCTCGACGACGCGGTCGTTTTCGACGAGCACGCTGGTGTCGGGGCGGAGCTCGCCGCGCTCGAGGTCGAGCAGCGCCGCGTTCGTGATCAGGATCTGCGCCATGCGGCGGAAGGTATCGGAGACTACGCCTTCCAGGAGACGCGGATCGAGGCGGTGCCGGCCGCCGGATCCGCCGCCGCGACGGACGCTTCGCCGTCGACGCCCATCGCCTCGAACGCGGCTCCGAGCGACGCCGCCATGCCGAGCAGATAGGGGCGGCTCGCAGCGATGCACGCCGGCAGGCCGGTGAGGCGCAGGTGCCCGGAGCTCGGGCCGTCCGCTTCGAACGCCATCGTGCCCGCGTCGCGATAGAGCTGGCCCCAGAACTTCGCGCTCCAGCCGAGCAGCCGCGCGGGCGAGCGGCCGAGCAGGCGCAGCCCGCCGGAGACGAGCGCCGAGAGCAGCGGCGACTCGAAGGTGAGCTCCAGGTTCTCGCGCATCACTTCGCAGCCGCGCTCGCTGCCGGCCTCGGCGAACAGACACTCGGTGACGTCGACGTCGACCTCGACCGGCACGTACGAGACGCTCGACGCCTCCGCCAACGCACGCGCCGTCTCCGGCGCGAGCTTGGCGCGCACGCGGGCGCCGAGCGCGGCGTCGATGCGGTCGAGCGTGTCGAGGCTCGATCGCACGAAGCCGGCGAAGATGCGGGGCTGCTTCGCGCTCACACGCTCCCGATCGTCGCGCGCGCCGCCGCGCTGAAGCCGGGATCCGCACGCGCCTCGCACGCACGGCTCCACAGCGCGCAGCAGCGCGTCGGCACGCCGCAGCCGACCGGCAGCTTCACGGCACGTGCGCCGGGGGCTAAGCCCATCGCGCGCACGCGCCGATGCAAGGTCACATGTCGCCGACGTTGCTCTGTGCCGACCCGAGCCGCGACCTCTGCAGCATCCTCGCGCGTGCGCTCGGGGCGGACGGCTGCCGCGTGGTCGTCGCGCACGACGGCGAGACCGCGCTGGGCGCGATCCGCACCCGGGTGCCGGACCTCGCGATCCTCGACGTGGGGCTGCCGGGGCGCGACGGCATCGCGGTGCTCGAGACGATGCGCACCTCGGCGACGCCAGCGGCGACGGTGCCGGTGATCCTGTGGAGCGACGCGCCCTGCAACGCCGACCAGGTGGAGCGCGCGCGCAAGCTGGGCGCGGCCGCGCTGCTGCGCAAACCCGTGCCGCTCGACGCGCTCGTCGCGCGCGTCACCAAGCTGTTGTCGCGCGAGCGCGACGCGCGCGCCGGCGACGCCGGCCGCGTGCGCAGGAGCGCGCCGCTGCGCGGCTCGCTCGAGCACATGCCGTTTCCGGCGCTGCTGCACCAGGCGCACGGCCTGCGCGCCAACGGTGTGCTGCACCTGCGGCGCGGCGAGGTGCGCAAGGAGGTCGAGCTGCGCGACGGCCGGCCGGCGGCGGTCCGCTCGAACGTCGCGACCGAGCGGCTCGGCGAGTGGCTGCTGGGCGCGGGCCGCATCGAGCCCACCGTGCTGGCGGAGTCGGCGCGGCGGCTGTTGCGCGGCGAGGGCCTGCTCGGCCAGATCCTCGTCGGCATGCAGGTGCTCTCCGAGGACGAGCTCGGCGCCGCGCTGCGCGAGCAGGCCGAAGACAAGCTCTTCGAAATATTCGAGTGGACGAGCGGCGAGTTCGCGCTGCAGTTCGGCGCGCAGCTCGCGCGCGCGACCGCGCTGCCGCTGGTGCAGAGCGCGGCGGACGTGATCCGCGCCGGGCTGCGGCTGCGCTTCCCGCTCGAGCGCATCGACGCCGCGCTGCGCGCGCACGAGCACGACTACATCGTGCCGAGCGCCAACCCGTTCTACTCGTTCCAGGAGATCGAGCTCGGCGACGCCGAGCGCAAGATGATCGACGCCTGCGGCCGCGGCGTCGCGACGAAGGCGGTGCTCGCGAAGCCCGAGCGCGTGCGGCGCACCGCGTACACGCTGCTCGAGGTCGGGCTGCTGGAGCTGCGCGACGGCGAGATCTTCCGCCGCGGCGGGCCCGCGCCGGTGGTGCGGCTGCACGCGAACGCAGCGCCGCTGCGGCCCGCCGAGTCCGCGGCGGCGGCTCCGCCCGCGGCGGCGCCCACGCCGGCGCCCGTCGAGCGGCCGATTGCCGTGCCGGTGCGCTCGCCCGCCAAGCCCGCCGCGACGCAGGACGATCACTCGCACTACGCCGCGGACCACGAGCGGCGCGCGGCGCTCACCGCGCTGCTCGAGCGGCTCGGCAAGCCGAGCCCGTTCGAGAAGCTCGGCGTCGCGCCCGACGCATCCGAAGACGAGATCCGCTCGGCGTACATGCAGCTCGCCAAGGAGACCCACCCCGACCGCTACGCCGCGGCCAGCCGCGCCGCGCGCGAGCTCGCCGAGCAAGCGTTCCGAGAGGTGACGCGCGCCTACGAGATCCTCTCGGATCCGGTGCGCCTCGCCGCCTATCGCGACGATCCCAACCGCGACCGCAAGGAGGCGCAGGCGCTCGAGGAGGCGCAACGCGCGATCGCGGCCGAGCGCGAGTTCCAGCGCGGCGAGGCGCGCCTGCGCTCGCACGACTGGTCGGGCGCGCTCACGCACTTCGAGCGCGCCGTCGAGCTGTATCCCGACGAGGGCGAATACTTCGCGTACTGCGGCTGGGCTTACTACCTGACGCACGGCCACGACGCCGACGTGCTGCGCAAGGCGTTCGCGCTCGTGAAGCGCGGCGTGAAGCTCGCGCCCGAGCGCGAGAAGCCGTACCTCTTCCTCGGCCGGCTGTGCCTCGCCGCCGGCAAGCTCGACTCCGCCGAACGCATCTTCACGAAGGCGGTCGAGTGCCGGCCCGACTCGATCGAGGGCCTGCGCGAGCTGCGCCTGCTCCAGATGCGGCGCCCGAAGAAGGGCCTGCTCGGCCGCCTGCTGCGGCGGCCCGACGGCAAGAGCTAGAGGACCGACTCGAGACGAATCCGTTCGCTCAGCCGGCGGTGCTCCGGCGCCGGGCCGCGAGGCTCGCGAGTCCGAGCGTGACGAGGCCTGCCGTCCCCGGCTCGGGGACGAGCGCGTACAGGCTGAGCGAGCCGCTGAGCTCCATCGTCACGGTCACCGGACCGAGCGACGAGTCGAGCGTGAACGACGCGGGAGGAAGACCGGCCAGGTCGATCCCGAGCCAGAGGTCGTAGATCCCCGTCGGCCAGTAATAAGGGACGTCGTCGTCGTCGTAGTAGACGTGGATCCGCTCGCTGGCGCTGTAGTCGGCGAGCTGGCCGGTCAGATTGAAGACGAGCGGATCGGCGTCGAAGAAGTAGATCCCTGCGCCCGGGAAGTACGACTCGACCCAACCTTGATCGAGCGTCAACGACACACCGGCCAGATCGATCCCCGACTGCGAGGCGTTGTACCCGTCCCACTGCAGCGGGTGGAAGTCGACGCCTCCCGTGAGCCGCGCTTGCACGCTCCTGAGGAACATCGAGATGGGGCCCAGCACCGGGTCGAGCGGGTCCACCTGGGCGTCCGCGAGGGTCCATCCGCTGCCGCCCCCGAACCCGAGCTGGACAGGGCTGCCCGACACAGGCTCGTTCACGGCGCCCGACGAAGCTCCTCCGATGCTGAGCAACGCCTGCTGCGCCGCGCTGGTCCCGAAGACGGTGGTGGTCGTGACCGCGATGCTGAGCTGCGTGTCGGGTTGGACGACCCAGCCGAGCGCCCGGGCCGACGCAGGGGCCGTCGTCGCGAGCGCGAGGACCGCGATCGTCAGGACGGAACGGAGATTCCCGAAGCGCATGACAGCTCCCCTCCCAGTCCGCGGCGGTCGTGCCGCACGACCTCCGGAGGCGAGCAACGGTCGTGCCAGAAAGACGCTGATCCGTGTCGGCCTGCAAATGCGCGTCACCCAAGAATGTTGGATCGATCGACGCGACGCGCGTTCGCACGGAATGGACGGCGGGATGGGAAGACGCCTTCCGTCTTCGGGAAGATGCCTTCACGACGCCGGCGCCCTTCGCTCGTCGCGTCCCCGCGGCGTTTCCGTGGTTCCGTTCCGGCAGGATCGTTCCGCTAGCGCTCACCGAGCGCAGCGCGCAGCGCGCTTCGCACGCGCGCGACATCGACGAGCGGATCGCGCCGCAGCCGCGCCACCTCCTCCGCGGTGTAGGGCGCGTGCGACGCCGGGATCGCCGCCGCGTCGAAGCGGCGCAGCGTCCACTCGAGTAGCGCTGCGAGGTCGGCGTCCGAGAGCGGCGCGCTCGCGACGCCCGGCACGCGCACCAGGAACTCGCGCCCGCCCGGCACGCGCAGGAAGTGCGCGACCGATCCCGCGAGCGGCGGCACCTTCCCCGGCGTCTCGCTGCCGTCGGCGAGGTGGCAACCCTGGCAGTGCAGCGCGTAGTGCGTCGCGGCGTCCCAGGCGTACGCGGCCGGCGCGGCCGCGAGCGAGAGCGCGACCGCGAGGAGCCGCACGGCCGCGCGTGCGACGCTCACTTGCCGTCGGTGGCGACGCCGAGCACGAGCGCGACGGTCGAGCTGTACGCGGTGGTCGGCGTGCCCATGCACCAGTTGATGTCGTTGGCCTTGCCGGGCTGGTAGACGGGCCGGTCGTCCTCGTTGCGATTGCAGAAGCAGCGCCCGCAGTACGTGCTGCCGCAGCAGTCGTTGTACGAGATCAGGTAGTCCTTGCCGTCCACCGGATTGCGGCAGGTCCCGATCCACGTGACGGTCGACATCTGCGTGCCGGGCGGGCACGAGGTGTGCGTGCCGCCGCAGCACGCCGACAGAAAGCCGTCGACCGCGCAGTAGCGCCAGTAGTCGCAGCTCGCGGGATCGCCGCTCTCGGGGGCGGACGGCGCGCGCGACGGCTGCGCCGCGGCGCGCGCGACGGGCAGCAGCGGCAACGCGGCCGCGCCGAAGAGGGCGGCGCCGATGCGGCCGAGGAAGCCGCGCCGCGACGTCGTACGCGCGAGCCGCCGCGACGCCGTCTCGAGCCAGCCGTCGACGTCGCCGCCGTTGCGCTGCGCCATCACGCCGCTCCCTTCTCCGCGCGCTCGCGGGCAAGATACTCCTGGATCGACGCCACGCCCTGCGCCTTCGCCTCGAGCAGGCTCTCGAGATGCTCGCGCGTGTTGACGAGGCCCTGCGCGCGCACGACGCCGTCCGCGTCGATCAGCACCGCCCACGGCAGCTTGCCGACGCGGTACGAGAGACCGAGCGGCGTCGAGAGCAGATACGGCAGCGCGATGCCTTCGCGCGCCGCGAAGGCTTCGTGCTCCTGGCGCGCGCCGTCGCTCGCCAGCACGACGCGCAGCGACGCCCCGCGCGCGAGCGCGGCGAGCACCGGCAGCAGCGCCTTGCACACCGGGCAGCTCGGCGAGAGGAAGAAGAGCAGCGTGTCGCGGCCGTCCGCAACGGGCGCGCCGACCACGTGCGCCGCGCCGGCGAGGTCGTCCGCCTCGACGACCGGCGCCGGCTCGCCGACGCGCGGGCCGGTCTGGATCGCGAGCGCGCCGGCGGGCCGCACGCGCTCGTGCAGCACGCCGATCTGGCGCACCAGCGCGACCACCACGGCGCCGAGCGCGAGCACTGCGATCCACAGCAGCACGTTCGAGACGAGCAGCGCCTCGGTCACACGTCCTCCTGCATGCGCGCGAGCGCTGCCGCGTGCGCGAGCAGCCCGTGCACGGCGGTCCAAATGAGCGCGAGCGCCGCGACGCCGCCGGCGATCGTGAGCGCGTCGACGAGACCGAGCGCGCGCTGCGCCACGCCGGCGAGACAGGCGAGCGCCATCGCGACGAGGATCGCGTTGCGCGCGAGCAGCCAGCCGGAGAGCGGCACGTGCGCGGCGGGCCCGCCGCAGCCGCAGTCGATCTCGCGCCGACCGCGCGCGAGGTTGATCGCGATCGCGGCGGCGTAGAGCGCGAACAGCGCGGCCGCGAGCGCGAGCGCGCCGGGCCGCAGGCCGAAGCGCGCCGGCGCCAGCAGCGCGGCGCCGAGCGCGCCTTCGAGCGCCGCGAAGAGCGCCGCCGCGACGCCCGCGAGCCTGGCCGGCAGCAGCTCGTAGCCCTCCACCGCCGCGCGG
Organism: Pseudomonadota bacterium; assembly: GCA_003576805.1. Classification (GTDB taxonomy): domain Bacteria; phylum Myxococcota_A; class UBA9160; order UBA9160; family PR03; genus PR03. The sequence goes on from QEVM01000026.1 coordinate 16,855, forward strand.
AAGAGCGCGAAGTCGCGCGCCTTCTGCACGGCGCCGCTGGCCAGCAGCAGCGCGAGCGATCCGCGCAGCACGTGCTCGAGGGCGGGGTCCAGCACGGCGGCGCCTACGGGAGCTGGAGCAGCGACAGCGCGATCCCGATCTCCCGCACGTCGCGCAGGTGCGCGCCGCTGCGGGCGTCGTAGACAGCGAGCGTGCTCGGGAAGCCGGAGGCGGCGAAGAGCAGCGGCGCGTCGTCCTGGGTCACCGCGATGCGCTCCATGCCGTCGTTGGGCAGCGCGCGCTGGAGCAGCCAGTCGAGCGCGCCGCCCGGCTCGATCTTCGCCTGCTCGGCGACGAACGCGGCGGCGGGTCCGCGCAGCGCGATGCGCTGCACGCGCTCGCGCGTGGCGACGTCGAACACCCAGACCTCCGTGCCCGGCGCCTTGTGCGCGCCCTGCTCCGCCTGGTTCATCAGCGCGTAGAGCCGGCCGCTCGGCGCGTGCAGCGCGAGGTTCTGCATGCCGCCCGTGCGCCAGCCGGCGTCCGCGTCGGCGACGAGGCGCCACGTCTCGCCGAAGCGGACGGCGTCGCCGGAGACGTCCACCGGGTGCACGACGCCCGCGAACGACACGAACAGCCACTCGCCGCCGCGCCGCACGGGCTTGTCCATCACCGGGTCGGCCTGCGCGTCGAAGAAGCGCGCGGTGCGGACCTTCGACGCCTCCGCGCCGCGCTCGTCGAGCGTGACGACGAGCGCCGTGCCGTCCCCGCACAGCGACAGGAAGCGGCGCGGCCCGGCGGCGTAGACGAGCGCGCAGCCGGGCGTGTCGATCTCGCCGGCGAAGCGGCGCTCCGCGACGTCGACGATGCTGAGCGAGGTCGCGGGATTCATGTTCGCGACGGCGGCGAAGCGGCCGTCGTCGGAGAGCGCGGAGCCGCCGACCCACGACGTGTGCTCGCCGCGCTTGGGCGGGATCTCGACCTCGGCGACGGGCTGGAGCGTCACGGCGTCGCGCACGCTCACGAGATCGGTGCGCGCGCCGCGCGTGCCGCGCGCGTAGTGCGTCTCGGCGAGATAGATCTCGCGGCCGTCGGGCGAACGCAGCGGCGCGATGATGCCGACGCCGCCCGGGATCTGGCCGAGGAACGCGCCGGTGCCGCCGTCCACGATCGCGGCGCGTCGCAGCAGGATGTCGCCGACCCAGAGCCAGTGCGGTCCGGGCTGCGCCGGCAACGTCTCGACCTGCCCGAGCGAGTCGGCTGCCCGACTCGCGAGCGGCAGCAGCGCCGCGGCGGCGAGCGCCGTCGCGAGCAGTCGCCTCGGGAACGCGCCGGCCTTGCGCATGCGCCCACGCTATCAGCGAAATCCCGGCGCCGGAAGGGTCGCGCGGGAGTAACATGCGACGCATCCGAACTGCTTCGCGGAGGCTCCCATCATGGTCCGACTCGCATCGGAGGCGCCGAGCGTCGAGCGGCGGCTCCTGCTGCTGCTCGCCTTCATCGGGGCGATCGCCGTCGCGGGCGTGCTGATGATCGTCCCGTACCGGCTCTACGCGCGCGACGTGCGGCTCGCGGAGCAGAACGCGCACCGCATCGGGAGCCTGCTGCACGTGGCGCTCGCGAACGACCTCGCGCACAAGACCGATCCCCGCGAGATGGCGGACCTCGTGAACCGCTTCCAGGGCATCGCGGACATGAAGATCTCGCTGCGCCAGCTCCTGCCCGGCGAGACGTCGCCCGGCGATCCCAGCGGCGCGGGCAGCAGCACGCGCGACGGCACCGACCTCACCTACACCGCGCCGCCGATCCTCGACCGCGACGGCCACACCTGGGTCGCGGCGATGAAGTTCGACCTCGCGCCGATGAAGCGCGAGTCGATCCGGCTGATCGTGGATCTCACGCTCGCGGTGCTGATCGGCTCCGCGCTGTTCTCCCTCGCGGTCTTCGTGCTCGTGCGCAACTCGATCGTGCAGCCGCTGCGCGAGGTGACCAAGCAGGTGGACCGCTTCGCGCAGGGCGCGACGCTCGACCGCATGCCGCAGTTCGAGAGCCGCGAGATGACGTCGCTGCTCGAGGCGCTCGACCGCGCGCGCCAGGCGAAGGCGGGCGCGTAGCCGGAGCGGCCTACGGCAGGTCGCCGCGCCGGAAGCGCCACCAGCCGAAGGCGGCGACGGCGGCGCCGAGCCCCGTCGGGTACGCGATGGCGTAGACGAGATATCCCGTCTTGCCGAAGGCGTCGAAGAGCACGAACGCCGCGGGCCCGAGCAGCACCAGGTCGGGATCGAAGAGCATCAGCGCCGCCGTGCGGAACACCTGCAGCGGATTGGCGAGCGCGATCCCGACCACCGTCTCCGCCGGCACGTGCTCCTGGATCAGCACGCCGAGCAGGATCAGGTCGAGGAACAGGATCAGCACGAGCCAGAGCGCGAACGCGGCGCCCTGCGCGACGTCCACCGAGCGCGCCACCGCCGAGATCCCCATCGCGAGGCCGAGGAAGCACGCAGAGAGCGCCGCGAGCAGCGCGGCGTACAGGCCGAACATCGCCCACGGCACCTCGATCTGCTGGAACGCCGCCCACGCCGCGGCGGCGCCCATCGCGAACAGCGCCGGCAGGTACACGACCGCGAAGCGCCCGAGCATGCGGCCCCAGAACCAGGCGCCCAGGCCGACGGGGAGCGAGAGCAGGTACTCGAAGACGCCCGCCTCGCGGTCGCCCGCGACCGAGCGCACGGTCGTCACCAGCACGAAGATCGGCAGGATCGCCATGCAGAGCTGGATGTAGGTGACGAGCAGGCGCGAGAGGCCCATGAAGCCGAGGATGCGCGACTCGGTGAGGCCGAACACGAAGAGCAGCGCGACGATGCCGCCGAAGAGCAGCGCGTAGACGCTGAACCAGCGCGCGCGCAGCGACTCGCCGATGTCGAGCCGCGCGACCATCCAGAGCTGGCGCAGCGCGCCGTGCCGGCGCGGCGCCTCGGCGGCCGCCGCGCCGGCGGCGAGCCGCGATTCGAGCGCGTCATCGACCATGCGCGTCGCGCTCCCGCTGGTGTTCGAGGATCGCGCGGCGCGCGGCGTCGAAGTCCGCCGTATCCGGCCCCGCGCGCGCGACCGCCGCCCAGCCGTACGCCATCGGCGTGCGCTGGTCGCTGCGGAAGTGCGCGCGCCGCGCGTCGAGCCACGACTCGCGCTGCGCATCCGACGACTGCGAGTCCATCGCCCAGATCTCCTGCGCGGCCTCGAGGCCGCCGTGCGCCTCGAGCCACAGCACCGCGCAGCCGAAGTCGTCGAAGCGCGCGACGTCGCGCGGGCCGGTGCGGATCTGCGCGGCGTAACGCGGATCGCTGATCGCCATCGCGCACTGATCGCAGGCGTGACGGCCGAAGACGACGCGCGCCGGGCCGCTCGTCGGCTCCGAGCACGCGAGCGCGCCGAGCAGCGCGGCGATCGCGGCGGCGAGAAGGTGCGCGCGCTTCACGAGCGGCGCTCCTCTTCGAGCGCGAGCACCCGGAGCTGCCCCGCGTAGCGCGCGATCGCGCCGAGGAAGCGCAGCCGGTCGGGCCCCGCGATCGCGCCCTCGAAGACGCGGCCGTCGCCGCTCGCCGCGAAGCCCCAGCTCGCGAGCGCGCCGGCCGCCGCGGGCGACGGCTGCACCAGCTCGACGCGGCAGCGCAGCACGGCGTCGAGCGCGGCCGTACCGGCGACGCGGTCGTCGAGCACGACCTTGCCGCGATCGAGCTCGATCACGCGCGAGACGAGCTGCGCCACCTCGTCGATGCGATGGCTCGAGATCAGCATCGTCGCGTGCGGCCGCTCGGCGAGCAGCGCGAAGAAGGCGCGGCGCGCCTGCGGATCGAGGTTCGCGGCGGGCTCGTCGAGCACGAGCAGGTCGCAGGCGCGCCCGAGCGCGATCGCGATCAAGAGCTTCTGCTTCTGGCCGCCCGAGAGCTTGCCGAACGGGCGCTTCCACAGCGCGCGCGCGTCGAGCCCGAGCCGCGTCGCGACGGCCTCCATCGGACCGGTGCGCTCGCCGCACACCGCCGCCGCGAACGCGAGCAGCCCGCCGACCGGCATGCGCAGCGGCGGCGGGAGCTGCGGCACGAAGCCGGTGCGGCGCAGCACCTCCGTGCGCGCGCCGCGCGGCTCGCGGCCGCCGACCGCGAGCCGGCCTTCGTAGGTGTACTCGCCGAGCAGGCAGCGGATCAGCGTGGTCTTGCCGGCGCCGTTGGCGCCGACGAGCGCGACGCGCTCGCCGTCCTCGACGGCGAGGTCGAGCGCGTCGAGCACGCGCGTGCGCTGGAAGCTCTTGGTGAGCGCTTCGGCCCGGATCATCGCCTCTCCTACAGCAGCCGCTTGACGCCCTTCAGCTCGTAGCGCAGCGCGCCGGTCGGGCAGACGTCGACGCACAGGCCGCAGCGCGTGCAGTCCGGCCCGACGTCGAGCTTGGTCTCCTCCGCGCGGCCCTTGATGGTGAGATCGAGCACGTGCGGCACCTCGCAGACCTTGCGGCACTCGCCCTCGTGGGCGCACGACTCCAGATCGTAGGTCACGCGGATCGGCGCCTTCGCGCCGAGCACGCCGTAGGTGAGCCCGATCGGGCAGACGTAGCGGCACCACGCGCGGCGCGCGTAGACCACCTCGAAAGCCAGCAGCAGCGCCACCCAGAGCAGCGCCAGGCTCGCGCCGTAGACGACGGCGCGCGAGAGCACGCCGATCGGGTTCAGCGCGAGGAAGAGCGTGTGCCCCGTCAGCAGGGCGAGCGCCGCGAAGCCGATCCAGAACGCGACGCGCACGCCGCGGTGCAGCGGGTGGTCGCGCACCCAGCCGCGCTTCGCGAGCGCGAGGTGCAGCATCTCCGCCCACTCGGCGACGAGGTGGTACGGGCACACCCAAGCGCAGAAGCTGCGCCCGCCGACGAAAGCCCACACCAGCGTCACGGTCACCGCGCCGATCACGAGGTTCACCGCGACGTGTCGCTGCGCGAGCATGACGAGGAAGCTCGAGTAGACGTCGGCGAGGTGGAAGCCGAGCAGCCGCGAGGCCGTCAGCGATCCCTCGAGGATCTGGATGTCGACCCAGTACGAGAGGGTGAAGAGCAGGTTGATGCCGATCAGCGCGGCCCAGCGCCGGTTGCGCCACGTGTGGTTGGCGGCGGCCTCGTCGATCTCCGCCTGCAGCTCGTGCTTCTTCATGCCCTTGCCGCGCTTGGCGGCGTGCATGGCCGCCGCCTCGGGCGACGGCGCCCGCTTCTCGGGCGCGCGGCCGAGCACGATGGCGAGCTGGTCGAGCAGGCGCGGCATCCCCATCACGACGACTCCTCGCCGTGCTCGCCGCGCTCGCCGCGGCCGCCGCGGTGCTTGCGGTGCCGGCCGCCCGCGAAGACGGCGCGCGCGTCCACCACGATCGCGGCCGGCTCGGCGGGGCAGATCATCTGGCACACGCCGCAGCCGGTGCAGCCGCGGTGCACCTCCGGCGTGAAGAGCCCCGGCGCGCCGCCGTCCTCGGGCGGAAGCGGCACGAGCCGCAGCGCGCTCTCGCCGATCGGACACTCGAGCACGCACAGATCGCAGACGGCGCGGTCGTAGCCGTGCGTCGCGACGGGCATCGGCGTCCAGCGGTCGACGTCCTCGTAGCGCAGCAGTCCCGGGAAGTCGGGGCCGCGCGCGGTGCCGCGCAGCGGCTCGCCGCGGCGCGCGAGGCACGCCTCCGGCCGCGCCAGCCGCGCGACGCCCATGCGCACCTCTTCCTTCATCTTGAGCTCGTGCGAGAGCGCGCCGGTCGGACAGGCGAGGATGCACGAGAGCGCGTCGCACGAGAAGTCGCACGCCTGGCTGCGCGCGTCGACGTAGGGCACGCCGACGCCGAGGCCTTCGTCCGCGTCGGCGAGCACGATCGCCTGCACGGGACACACCTGCACGCACTGGCCGCACTTGATGCACGCGGCGAGGAAGCGCTCCTCGTCGAGCGCGCCGGGCGGGCGCAGGCGGTCGCGCAGCCGGCGCACGATCGGGATCGCGGCGAGCGGCTGCAGCGCGAACAGCACCGCCGCGGCGAGCGCTCCGCGCAGAATCGTGCGCCGCTGCTCCTGCTGCCGCGAGAGGCGCGGCCGCGTGGGCCGGGTCCGCTTCGCGGGCTCCGCGGCGGGCGCCTCCGGCTCCGGCTGCTGCGCGTCGCTCATGACCGATCTCCCGCCGCGCGCGGCGCGCGCGCCTCGAAGCGCGGCGCGTCGAAGCGCGGTGCGTCGTCGCGCAGGATCACGGTGGGCGACGAGAAGGGCGCGAGCCGGTCCAGGAAGTCGATCACCTCGAGCAGCGGCGAGGCGCGGAAGAAAGCGGCGGGCGGCGACTCCATCCAGATGCGATCGGCGTACGAGCGCAGCTCGTACGGCGTGTCGCCGGTGCCGTCGCGGTCGCGGTCGAAGCCCTGGTAGTCGTCCCAGTGGTTGCCGGACCAGCGATTGCGCAGCGCGGCGCCGCCGCCGCGCACGGCCACCTGCGTGAAGTTGCCGAGGAACACGTTGTCCACGAACTCGTTTCCGTACCAGTCGTTGTGGAACAGCACGCCGACGCCGTTCCAGGCGAAGCGGTTGCGGGCGAAGCGGATCGTCGTGTCGGGCTCGTAGGGCGAGACGTCGAGCAGCACGCCGGTCGCGCAGTAGACGATGTCGTTGTCCTCGAGCACGATCGCGCTCGACTCCTTGAAGCCGATGCCGACGCCCGTCGCGCCCTGCGCGCCGAGGATGCGGTTGCGGCGCAGCTCGACGCCGTCGCTGTACATGAGGAAGACGCCGGTCATGTTGTGGCGGAGGTCGTTGTCCTCGACGCGGTTGTGGTGCGCGTACATGGTGTGGAGCGCGTAGCGGCCGCGCTCGATGCGGTTGCGCGCGATCAGGTTGTCGGCCGAGTACCAGACGACGACGTCGCGCGTGTCGCTGATCTCGTTGTCGGTGATCGAGTTGCGGAAGCTGTACCAGAGCCGGATGGCGTCGCCGCGCAGCGCCGTCGAGCGCGACTTCGAGTGGATGCGGCTCTCGCGCACGACGTTGTCGTTCGCCTGCGCGAGATCGATCCCGAAGAGGCAGTCCTCGATCGAGACGTGCTCGACCACGTTGCCCGTCCCGGCGATCGCGATGCCGGCGTCGACGTCGTCGTGGTTCGAGCCCGAGCCGGTGATGGTGATGCCGCGCACGCGCGCGCCGGCCGTCTCGATCCGCAATACCGTGCCCCGGCCTTCTCCAGAGATCGTCGCCGCGCCCCCGCCGTCAAGGGTGATCGGGCGGCGCAGCACGACCGGACCCGCCCAGCTTCCGGGCGGGATGCGCAGCTCGCCGCCCGCCGGCGTCGCGTCGACCAGGGGCTGGAGCGGTCGCAACGCCGCGACCGGACCCTCCGCGACGTTCGCGATCCCCGCCGCCGCCAGCACGCAGGCGGCCGCGATCGCGAGGCCGCTGCGTGCCGCGGCGTTCATGCGCGGGCCTGCCGGAGCGCGGCCGGCGCGGCTTGCGAGACCTCGAGCTCCTTGCGGCGGCGCAGCAGCGCGAGCGCGAGGCACGCGGACGCGGCGACCGACAGCGCGAACCCGTAGTGCGGATACGAGTAGGTGCTGAACTGCGCCACCTTGCCCTCTCCGAGCACGGTGGGCATGAACGGCTTCACCGTGAAGGCGGCCCATTCGTTCAGGTTGTGTCCGAACCAGTAGAGCCAGCCGGAGAAGTCCACGAGGAAGCCGAGCGGCAGCGCGATCGCGGGCAGCCACAGCAGCCACCAGAGCGGCCCGGCGTAGAAGAGGCCCGCGATCACCAGCGCGCCGAACCCGAGGAACAGCCACGGCGCGGCGGCGAGCTCGAGGCGGGCGCCGCGCTCGATCGGGTGCATCCCGATGTAGTGGTTGATGACGTTCATCTCCTCGACGCAGTCGAGCGGCTCTTCCTCGGCGATCTCCTCGCGCTCGCGCTGCTGCACGCCGCACCCGTTCGCGACGCGGTCCCAGTGCAGGACGATGCGCACGCCGTCGGGATACATGTGCTCCGGGTAGTTGGGCGCCGTCAGCGACACCCACCACATCGGCGCGAAGAAGGAGGCCGCCATCAGCGCGAGGCCGACGGCCGCGAGGCCGAGGACGGCCCCCGATCGTCCCGCGTTCGCTGCGCCGGGCATGTCAGCCTCCGCCGGCCTTGGAGCGCGCGGGCCACGACAGCCGCGACATGTAGTCCACGACGGCCTGCAGCTCCTCGTCCTTGTAGTCCTTGACGACCTTCACCATGTCGGGGTTCGCGTTGCGGCGGCGCAGGCCCGCGATGTCGCGGATCTGGCGCAGCATGTACTCGTAGTGCTGGCCCGCGAGCACGGGGTAGAACTTCGCCGCGTCGCCCTCGCCCTGCTTGCCGTGGCACTGCACGCAGTCGCGCGCGTAGAGCTGCTCGCCGCGCTCGAGGTCCGTGCCCGGGCCCTTGCCGTTGCCGGGCGGGATCGGGAGCTTCTCCAGATAGGCGGAGACGTCGGCGAGCTCCTGCGGGTCGACCAGCGTCGTCGCGAACGGGTACATGATCGGGTTGTCGCGGCGGCCGGCGCGGATGTCCGCGATCTGCTTGATCAGCACGCTGGCGTGCTGCCCGGCGAGCTGCGGGAAGGTGCCGTCGGGGCGGCCCGAGCCGTTCGGGAGATGGCACGCCGAGCACACCTCGTAGGCGGCCTCGCCGTTCGCCGGGTCGCCCTTCAGATGGAGCGCCTCGACCTTCTCGCCTTCCATCTCGTTCCACTTGTAGTCCTTGGACTCGATGCCGCTCGCCTTGGGCGCGGGCTGCGCAACCGCGGGCTGCGCGGCGGCGAACGCGCCGGCGACGCCGGCCGCGAATGCGAGAGTGCGAATCAGAGAACGCATGTCGTCGTTTCCTTTCCTGTCGATGTCGGCGCGGCTACGGCAGCGCCGCGAGCCAGTCCGCGATCAGCTTCAGCTCCTCGTCGTTCACGAGGTGCATCACGCCCTTCATCGCGGCGGTGTTGGCGTTGTCGCGCGCGCCGCTCTGGATGTCCTTCGCCTGCTGCAGCAGGTACTCCGCGTTCTGCCCGGCCAGCTTCGGATAGCTGGGGAGGATCGGCGTCTTCGCGTCCGGTCCATGGCAGGCGATGCAGGTCTTGGTCTTGTAGAGCTCTTCGCCCGTGGCGGCGCGACCCGTCGCGGGCGCGAGCGCGGCGAGCAGCAGCGCGGCCGCTGCGGCGCCTCGCGCTGCGCGTCTGGAAATGGCGGCCTTCATGTCGAGTCTCCTTGCGAGAAGCGCCCGGCGAGCCAGCGGCTCGCCGGGCGCCGCTCCGCACTGGCCTAGTTGCCCGGCGTCGCGCCGGTCTGGTCGAGCCGCGTCTTGGCGCGCAGGCCGATGTCCGCGGCCTTCACCTGGTACTGGTAGACCTGGTTCGCCCACAGCATGGCGTCGCTCCAGTTGCCCGCCGCGGCGGCGGCCTCGGCCTTCTGCTTCGCCTCCGGAACCTTGCCGAGCTGGTCCGTCGCGTCGTCCATCAGCGACGACACCATCGGGTCGTTCTTGTACGGGCGCGCCGTGACGTACGCGACCACCTCGTCGATCACCTTCTGCGTGTCCGCGTTCTGCTGGATCTGCTTCTCGTAGTCGGCCTGCGTGTACTGCGTGCCGGCCTTCGCGGTGACCGCCGTCGGCTTGTAGCCGGTCGGCTTCACGAGCAGGTAGCCCTGCATCTCGAGGTGCAGCGCCGAGCAGAACTCGGTGCAGTAGTACGGGAACACGCCCGGCTGGTCGGCGGTGAACTTGAAGGTCGCCGTCTTGCCCGGCTCGAGCGACCCGTTCACGTTGTACTTGCCGATCGTGAAGCCGTGGGTCTGGTCCTCGGCGCGCTCCAGGTTGGTCAGGTGGATGGTGATCTCGTCGCCCTGGTCCACCTCGATGATCTCCGGCGTGATGTGCGAGCGGATCTCGGTGCCGAACACCGTGACCTTCTTGCCCTCCTTCACGATCTTCTCCTCGCCCGGACGCGTCTTGCCGGGCGAAATCTCGTCGGTGCGGCTGTTGGTGCCGGCCGGGTAGCGGATGATCGGCTTGAGCAGCGTCGCGTCGATCGCCACCACGTAGTGCGGCTCGCCGAGCGGGACCGGCATGTCGTAGAGCATCTGCATCTTGTCGTTCGACACGTCGATCAGCTGGTGGTTCTGCGGGTGCAGCGGGCCGACCGGGTTGAAGCGGTCGATCGCGAGCTTGTTCAGCGCCACGACGTACTTGCCGCGCGGCTTCACGGTGTCGCCGTGCATCGCCATGATGTGGCCGATGTTGTAGTGCACCGGGATGCGGTCGATCAGCTTGCCGTTGACGTAGTCCCACTTCGCGACCATCGAGTCCACGTACAGCGACGTGTACGCGATGCCGGGCCGCGAGTCGTACTGCGTGTGGAGCGGGCCGAGGCCGAGCGGCACCTGGGTGTGCAGCGCGTCCTCGAGCGCGATGATCGGCAGCCCGTAGTCGTCCTTGCCGGTGAACTTCTTGGCGGCGATCGCGGCCTGGATCTTCTCGAAGCTGTAGACCCAGGTGTGGGTGTCGAGCTTGCCCGAGACCGTGATGTACTTGCCGTCGGGCGTGACGTCGACGCCGTGCGGGCTCTTCGGCTCGGGGACGAGGTAGACGACGCCTTCGGCGGCCGAGACGTCCATCATCAGCACGGAGAAGCCGTTCACCTTCTTGGCGCGGCCCGCCGCGACCAGCTCCGCCGCCTTCCTCCAGTTGACGACGTGCAGGTAGTCGGTGTCCTTCGCGGAGCAGCCCGCCTCGAAGGGCGGGCGGCCGCGCTCGATGCCGCCGACGTAGCGCTCCGAGCAGAACGAGTTGGTGAACGACCAGCCGTCGCTGCCGAGCTTGCCGAAGTCGGAGAGATCCTGGCTGTAGGGGGGCAGCTCGACCGCGAACGAGCCCGACGGGTCGATGCGGCCGCGCGTGCGGTCGAACTTCCAGTACGTGACGCCGCCGCGGTACTTGTCGTTGAACTCCTCGAGCGGCGCGTAGCTGCCGCCGAGCGGCGCGGCGTACTGCACGGCCTCCATGATCCAGTCGGTGTTCTGCGACACGAACGCGCCGCCGTGCTCCGACTGGAACACCGGGTTCACCACGATCTGCTTGGTCTCGAAGTCGCGCAGGTCGATCACCGCGATGCGCGGGTTCGCCTTGTCGTTGATGAAGAGGAACTGGCCGTCGTAGTCGCCGTTGGTCTCGGAGAGCGCGGGGTGATGGGTGTCGCCCCACGTGATGTCCCGGCCGTTCATGCGGCCCTGGTTCAGGACGGCCTTCGACTCCTCGTCGTAGCCGTACGCCTGCCACGGCTCCGGCGTGAAGACCGCGATGTACTTCAGGATCCGCATCGACGGGATCCCGTACACGATCACCTGCCCGCTCTGGCCGCCGGACGAGAACGCCAGGAACTCGTCGCGCTTGCCGCTGGGCACGTACGTCTTCGCGGCCGCCATCAGGTCTTCCTGCGTGAGCTGCCGCCGCTTCATGACGTCCTGGAGCGATTCCGCCGCGCCAGCCGTGTGAGCCATCGAAGCGATCGCGATCGCAGCGGTGAAGCCGCGGATCCACCGCCGGTTGCCGTTGTGCGCCATGACTGCCTCCCTCTGGCCGGGGAGGGATTGCAAAGGCCGAGCCCCGGTCCGCGAGCGAGGCGAACGTCGGGATTCCGCGGGGTTGAGCGATCCGTACTCCGTGTGGGTGTGTCATCGGATGCACGCGTGAACGCGGCTCGCTCGCGCAGTGCGGCGATTTGTCGCGGTCGCGCGACTGCCGAGACGGCACGTCTCGCTCCGCGACGGCGTGCCACGTGCAAGTCCTCGGGACCCAGGTCCCAGGTCCCAGGAGCACGCAGCACGGAGGGCAGCTCATGACTCGTTGGATTCTCGTCGGAGGGCGCGTCGGCCTGTTCGCCTGGCTCGGCGTCGCGGCCGCGGCCGGCGCCGAGCCGCGCACGATCAACGGCTGCCGCGTGGAGGCGGCGACCAACTGCTCGTTCGCGCGCTTCGAGAAGGCGGACCTGCGCGGCGTCGATCTCTCCGACGCGTCGCTGCACGGCGCCAAGATGGCCGGCGCAGACCTGCGCGACGCCCGGCTGCGCGGCGCCGATCTCCAGGTCGCGGTGGCGAGCGGAGCGGACCTGCGCGGCGCCGACTGCGAGGGCGCACACCTGTTCGCGATCGACCTGCGCGGCGCGCGTCTCGACGGCGCCAACCTGCGCGGCGTGAACCTCCAGGACGCGCACCTCGAAGGCGCGAGCCTCGCGGGCGCCGATCTCACGGGCGCGCTGCTCGGCACGGTGCGTCTCGACGGCGCGACCTGGACCGACGGCCGCGTGTGCGCGTCGCCGTCGCAGGGCGCATGTCGTTGAAGCGCGCCTGCGCGGGCGTCGCGCACGTCGTCGACTACGTGCGCGCGCCTTCCGCGCGGAAGTCCGCGCTGCCGCCGATGGCGATCGAGCGCTGGGGCGTGATGCCGCCGCTTGCGTTGCCCGACGCCGAGCTGCGCGCGGTCGCGACGTGGCTGTGGGAGCCGCACGACCCCGCCTTCCCGCATCGCGGCATGGGCGCAGGAGCCGGCATGCGCCGCGGCGGACCGCCGCCCGAACGAGGTCCCGCGGCGCCGTAGCGCGCTCGCGCGCGTGGCCCGCCCGCGCGGGCTCGACTAGCGTTGCCGCCCCGTGCAGTCGGCGCCGCGGCAGAGCCGGTCCTCTCGTTCGCGGCTCCCGGCGCTGCGCAGCGCGGCGCCGCTCGGCTGCGTGCTGCTGCTCGCGCTCGCGCCGATCTTCGGCGACCTCGGCGGGCCGCTCTTGTGGGAGGACGAAGGCGACACGGCGATCTTCGCGCGCCGCATCGTCGAGTCGGGCCTGCCCACCGCCTGGGACGGCCGCACCTTCCTCGACAGCGACTACGGCTTCCGCGTCGCGCCGCACCTGTTCGGCCGCGACTTCGTGATGGTGGGAACGCCGTGGCTGCCGTTCTACGCGACGGCCGCGTCGTTCGCGCTGCTCGGCGACACGGCCTTCGCCGCGCGGCTGCCCTTCGCGCTCGCGTCGTTCGCGACGATCGCGCTGCTGTACGCGTTCGTGCTGCGCACCACCGGCTGCCGGCGCGCGGCGTTCGCGGCGGCGCTCGTGCTGCTCGCGACCACGCAGTTCGTGCTCTACGCGCGCGAGTGCCGCAGCTACGGCTTCAACATGCTGTTCACGATGCTGCTGCTGTACGGCTTCGTGCGGCTGCGGCCGGCGGGCGCCGAGGGCGCGCGCCGCCGCGACGTCTGGCTCGTCGTCGCGGCGGTGCTGCTGTTCCACACGCAGTTCATCCCCGCCGCGATCGCGCTCGCGGCGTGCGGCGCGCTCGCGCTGGCGCTGCCGCGCTTCCGCCCGCGGCTTCCCGCGCTGCTCTGGCGCGCGCCGGTCGTGGTCGCGTTCACCGCACCGTGGCTGCTCGTCACCTGGTCGGCGGTGCAGACCAACTGGCGCCCGCTCGAGGGCGGCATGGAGTGGCCGTCGCGCGTCGCGCAGCTCGGCGCCGAGTCGATGGCCGCGGTGCCGTGGCTCGGCTGGCTCGTCGCGATCCCGCTGCTGCGCCGCCGCTTCTCCGAGCGCGACCGCGATCTGCTCTGGATCGGGCTCGCCTACGTGGTCGCGGTGTTCGCGCTGCTGCCGCTCGCGCTCACCAAGACGCTGCTGCTGGTCGTCGGGCTCCGCTACGTGTGCGGCCTGCTGCCGGTCGCGGCCGCGGTGACGGGGCTGCTGGTCGCGCGCGCCGGCGGCGCGAGTCCGCGGCGCTTCGCCGCCGCGCTCGCGCTGGTGTGCGCGACGCACCTCGCGGGCAACGCGCTGCCGTGGCTCGCGCTCGGCGAGAGCCGTCACGTCGCGGGCCGGCTCGCCTTCGTGAACGCGCCGCGCGAGACGAGCGAGAAGCTCTTCAACGCGACCTGGTGGTACCACCTGCGCGGACTCGGCGAGCCGAACCCGGGCACGCTGCCGGCGCTCGTCGAGCTCGCGCGCAGCGCGATCCCGCCCGACGACGTGGTCGTCACGAACTTCGCCTGGGACAACTTCTACTTCCACACGAACCGCCGCCTCGGCTTCCGCATCTCGCCGCACGCGACCGAGATCGTCGCGGCCGCGCGCGCGGCGAACCTGCCGGAGTACGTCTTCGGACTCGCCGGCGTGCGCTGGCTGATCTGGCGCCACGCCGCCGATCCGCTCCCCGACACGCCCTTCGACGCCGTGCAGGCCGCGCTCGAAGCGGACGGCGCGCGGCTCGAGCCCGTGGCGCGCTTTCGCGAGACGCTCTGGGAGAACCGGCCCGAGCTGCACTGGCACCGCTTCGCGCGCGTCGGCTACCCGTTCGCGCCGCGGCGCATCGGCGCGCAGGGCCGCCGCCATCCCGACGCCGTCGTCTACCGCGTCGTGCGGCCGGACGACGCGGTGCCCGCGGCCGCACCCTAGGAGCGCACGTGCTCGAAGCAGCCAAGGCAGCCGGCGTTCCGTACGCGGGGAGCTTGATCGCGCTCGAACGCGGCCAGTTCGAGACGATCGAGCGCACCGTCGCGGCGCTGCACCGCGTGGCGCACGGCGAGGCGTGGCAGCGCGCCGTGGACGACGAGCTGCGCGCGGGCGCGCCTGCGGACGCGGCGGCGGTCGCGCTGCACCGGCCCGCCAACTTCGCCGTGTTCATGGGCTACGACTTCCACCTGACGCCCGCCGGGCCGCGCCTCATCGAGGTCAACACCAACGCCGGCGGCGCGCTGCTCAACGGCCTGCACACCGCGAGCCTGTGCGATCCCGTCCGGCTCACGTGCCTGTGCTCGCACCTGATGCCCGTCGAGACGATGCAGGCGCGCATCGTCGAGACGTTCCGCGCCGAGCAGCGCGCGGCGCGCGGCGACGCGCCGCTCGGCTTCGTCGCGATCGCCGACGACCGTCCGGGCGAGCAGTTCCTGCGCGGCGAGTTCGAGCTGTTCGTGCGCCTGTTCGCGCAGGCCGGCGTCGACGCGCGCATCTGCGACGTGCGCGAGCTCGAACGCGTCGCGGGCGGCCTCGCGCTCGGCGGCCGCCGCGTCGACCTCGTGTACCTGCGCGACACCGACTGGCGTCTCGAGGACGCGCGCAGCCGCGCGCTGCGCGACGCCTATCTCGCGGACGAAGTCGTCGTGACGCCGTCGCCGCGCGAGCACCACCTGCTCGCGAACAAGCGCCGCCTGCTGCGCTTCTCGTCGCCCGAGGCGCTCGCCGCCGCGGGTGCGGGCGCGGACGAGCGGGCGCTGCTCGCGGCCGTCGTGCCCGAGACGCACGCGCTCGCCGACCTCGGCGCGGAGCGCGCCTGGAGCACGCGCCGCGAGTGGGTCTTCAAGCCGGCCGCCGCCTACGCGAGCCGCGCCGTCTACCGCGGCGACAAGATCTCGCGCAAGAAGCTGGACGAGATCGCCGCACAGGGCGACTTCGTCGTGCAGCGCCGCGTCGAGCCCGGCGAGATCGCCGTCGCGACGAGCGAGGGTCCGCGCGCGATGAAGTTCGACGTGCGCGCCTACGCGTACCGCGACGAGGTCCTGCTGCTCGGCGCGCGCGTGTACCAGGGCCAGGTCACCAACCTGCGCACGCCCGGCGGCGGGTTCTCGGCGATCTGCGTGGTGCGCGATCTGCCGGCGTGTGCGTAGCGGCGCGCTTCCCGCGGCAGCCGCTGCTCGAAACGAGGCCGGACGGAAAGAACGGGGCCGCTCCCGCGTGCGGGAGCGGCCCCGTGTCGATGGGCTAGTAGCTCCGTCGGCTTCCGCCGCCGCCGCCACCACCGCCACCGCCACCGCCGGTCGCCTCGTTCACGCGGAGCGTGCGGCCGCCGAGGTCGCGACCGTCGAGGCCCTTGCTGGCCGACTCGGCCGCAGCGCCGTCGCTCATCTCGACGAAGGCGAAGCCGCGCGGGCGGCCCGTCTCGCGGTCCGTGATCACGCTGACGCGATCGACGGTGCCGTAGGTCTCGAAGAGACCGCGGAGCTCGTTCTCCGTCGTGGTGAAGGGAAGGTTTCCAACGTAAAGCTTCTTGTTCAAGATCGATGTCCTGTGCGATCGGCGGAGCATCGGAGCGCCGCGATCGCGAATTCATCGCGCGAGAGCCTGCGTACGGACCATCCGGTGGAAGGAGCCCGCGCGATGAGGCGCTGCACCGCGTTCGCGAGGATGCGGACATCCATCGCTGCGCGGAGCCGCGCAGGCGCGTTTCAAGGGGCGAACGAACAGGCAGGTGGGTTTGGGAGCCCAGTCGAAGGAGTCCGAAAGGACTCGAGGCGACCCGCTGAGCATCGACCGAAGAATACGAACCAGTGCAGTGGATAGCCGATCCCCGAACGAACGCCAGCGCAGCGCTCCGCGAGTCACGCGCTCGTGTCGCACACGAGACGCAGCACACGACGCTCCCGCTTCACGGCGCTGCGCGCGCGGACGACTGCGCCCACGCCTCGATCCGGCGCCAGCGCGCGCGCTGGACGCGATCGCACAGCGACGGGCGCGGGCGCTCCCACGGCAGCGCGAGCCGGTCGCACGAGACGTCGAGCGCGATGCGCGGCGCCCGGCGCGCGCCGCCGCTCCGGATCCACGTACGAGCTCCTTCCGCGAAGGGCATCGCCGCGACGCCCGCGCGCAGCGCCGATGCGGCGAGGTCGCGCAGCGGCGCGGCGGAGAGCGACGGCAGCGGGTCGTCGCGCAGCGCGCGCAGCCGCCAGTCGAGCGCGCGCGCGTGCTGGTCGTTGAACTCGCACACGCCCGCCAGGTACGTGAAGAAGTAGCTGCGCGACCAGCGGAAGAGCGCCTCGGGCAGCTCCGGGTGCGCCTTGCGGACGCGCTCCATCACGACCTCGTACGAGCGCGCCAGCGCGCCGCCGTCCGCCGACATGCTGCCCGGCACGCGGCGGTAGGCCACGACGTACGCGGGCACGACGCCGACCTCGAAGCGCTCGGCGAGGCGCAGCACCACGTCCCAGTCCTCGCAGCCGCCCGCGCCGGCGTCGCGCAGCCCGCCGTCGTAGCCGCCCACCTCGACGAGCGCGTCCTTGCGGAACAGCGGACAGCTCGCGCTGCCCGTGAAGTGGACCCACACGAGCTGCGGCAGCACGTGGCCCTCGACGCGCCACGGCGGCGCCGCGCCGATCGTCGCGCCGCGCGCGTCGATGATCGTGGACCAGCCGTACACGAAGCCGAGCTCCGGGTCCGCCTCGAAGCGCGCCACCTGCCGCTCGAGCTTGTGCGGCAGCCACACGTCGTCGTGATCGAGCGGCGCGACGAGCTCGGCGCGCGCGCGCGCGATGCCGGCATTGCGCGCCGCCGCGACGCCGCGGTTGCGCTGGCGCACGAGCACGACGCGCGGATCGCGCGCCGCGATGCGCGCGACGATCGCGGCCGTGTCGTCGGGCGAGCCGTCGTCCACGACGATCACCTCGATCTCGCGCAGCGTCTGCGCGAGCGCCGAGCCGACGGCGCTCTCGATCGTCGCGGCCGCGCGATGGGCGGGGATCACGACCGAGACGCGCGGCGTGGCGGCGCTCACGGCGCGGCCGCCTCGCGCCGCGCGAGCGACGCGCCGCCGCCCGTGTCCGCGCGCTCCGCGAGGGACGCCGCGAGCGACGCCGCGATCACGGCGTTCGCGCGCGCCGAGTCGTGCCCGTCCCAGGGCAGGAAGAGCGCGTCGCCCTCTTCCCGCCACGCGCTGCGCAGCGGCGCGAGCGCGTCCACGAACGCGAGCCCGTGCGCGGCGGCGATCGCGGCGAGGCGGCGCTGGTAGCCGGTCTCTTCGACGCGACTGCTCACCTGGTCGCGGCGCGGGATCGCGAGCACGACGAGCTCGGCGCCGGCGTCGCGCGCGATCGCCTGCATCGCCGCGAGCGAGCGCTCGACCTGCGCCCAGCCGCGCTCGGCGTCGGGCGTCGCGCGTCCGGCGACGACGTCGCGCTCGCGCGCCGCGCCGGGATCGGGCTCGAGCCAGGCGCGCAGCGGGACGCGCGCCTGCCAGAGCGCGGTCACGAGCGCGCTGCGGCGCAGCGCGTACGAGGCGCGGTGCGCGAGGCCGTTCGAGAGCGACACCGCAGCCGGGAGCCGCTCGGGCGCGGGCACCACGTCGTTCACGTAGAAGCCGAGCACGACGCGATGAAAGCGGTAGCGATCCGCCAGCTCCGCGAGCCAGCGCTCGTGCTGCCAGGTGTCGGTGCCGGGCACGCCGGCGTTCAGTACCTCGAAGCGCGCGCCGGCCGCGCTGCGCGCGAGCGCCCGCTGGAGCTGCTTCGGCCAGGTCTCGTCGAGCGTGAGCCCGTTGCCGAAGGTCTGCGAGTCGCCGATCGCGAGGATCCGCACCACGCCGGGCGCCGGCTCGACGGGGTGCTCGACGTCGCGCAGCCCCTGCGCGTTCACGAAGACCGGCGCGTCGTGCGTGTAGGCCTGTTGTCCCGGCAGCAACCGATGGCCGAGCACGGGATCCGCGACGTACGACTCCTGCGGCACGCGCCAGCGCACCGGCGGTCCGACGCGCACGCGCAGCGCGATCTCGGCGGCGGCGAGCGCGACCGCGAGCGAGACGCCGAGCAGCGTCCAGTTCGCGAGCGGCGCGCGGCGGCGCGTCACGGCGCCCGCCGCGCCGTCGCGCGGACCGCGAGCGCGTCGCCGTAGATGCCGAGCATGCGCTGCGCGGCGGCGCGCGCGGTGAAGCACGCTTCGAAGCGCGCGCGCGCGGCGAGCGAGGCGCGCGCGCCCCATTCGACGTCGGCGAGCGCCGCGTCGATCGCGGCCGCCCAGCCGTCGGGATCGCGATCGGGCAGCAGCAGACCGCCGCAGCCGCCCAGCGTCTCGTCGACGCCGGGCAGCGGGCCCGCCACCACCGGCGTGCCGAACGCCATCGCCTCGAGCACCGCGATCGGATTGCCCTCGTGCAGGCTCGGCACGAGCAACAGCCGCCAGCCGCCGAGGTGCGCGCCCGGATCCGGATCGAAGCCGACGAAGCGCACGCGGCCCGGCGCGACGCGGCGCGCGAGCGATTCGAGCCGCGCGCGCGCGGGGCCGTCGCCGACGACGTCGAGCTCGACGTCCGGCATCCACGCGATCGCGCGGATCGCGAGGTCGACGCCTTTCACGGGATGCAGGCGCGCGACGACGCCGATGCGGCGCGGGCGCTCCTGCCAGGGCGCCGGCGCGCGGCCCGCTGCGGGGTCGGCGATGCCGTTCCACGCGTGCACGACGCGCTGCTCGCCGACGCGCGCGGCGAGCCACGCCTCGATCTCGCGCGACACCGCGACGACGCGGCGCGCGCGCCGCTGGGCGCAGCGATCGAGCGCGTCGTAGGCGGCGAAGCGCGCGTGCGCGAAGCCGCGGTGCGGCTCGGGGCGGCCGTGCTGCGTCGCGATCCAGGGCCGGCCCGAGAGCGCGGCGAGCACGTCTTCCTTGTAGCCGTGCGCGTGGACGAGATCCGCCTTCTCGGCGTGGCCGCGCACCGCGCGCGCGAGCGACGGGAAGCGCTGCGCGCGCTCCGACTCGACTGCCGCGAGCAGGCCCGCGTGCTCGAGGCGGTCGGCGAGCTCGCCGCGGGCGAGCACGATCGCGCGCGCGTCGGCGCCCGCCTCGCGCAACCCGAGCAGCAGGTGGAACGTCGCGACGGCGGCGCCCGCCCAGAGGTCGCCCGACACGACGTGCACGACTCTCACGGCGCGCTCCGCCCGAGCGCGCCGCGCAGCCAGGCGGCGAGCTCGCGCGCGAACGGGCGCGGATCGTCGCGGCGCAGCACCTCGAGCCGCGCGCCCGACGCGAACTCGCGTGCGAAGCGCGCGACGGCCTCGCGCGCGCCGA
>QEVM01000250.1 GCA_003576805.1 Pseudomonadota bacterium
AAACTCTTCCTCATTCTTGGTCGTTTGCGGAAGAGCGGAGTATTCCAGGTCACCTCTCTTTTTCCGGCGTGCTGTTGCACTTACCTTGTGAATCCGCGAGGGGAAACAGGAAATCCGACCGCGCCGCTTCGGAAAAACGGATGCGGCGGCGCCACTCGCAGCGGGCTCCGCGCGGCGCCGTGCGCTAGGGATGGGCCCCCATGCCGCGCGCCGACCGCCCCCGCGAGCCCGTGCGCCTGCTCGTCAGCGACGAGGCGGGCCGCGTCTACGACCACCCCGAGCTGCTGCTCGCGGGCGAGCGCGGCGCCGGTCCGGAAGCGATCGATCCCGCCGAGCTGATCGCGCTGCCGCGCGGCAGCGATCTCTTCACGCTGCCCGGCCGCACGCCGATCGGGCTCGATCCCGCGACCGGGCGCCGCGTCGCGGTGCGGCGCTGGCTCGGCGGCGAGGCGCGCGCGGTCGCCGCGTTCCTCGCGCCCGCGCACACGAGCGGCCACCACGCGGCGTGGCGGACGCGGCCGGGCGCGCCGGCGCTGCCGCTCTACGCGTACAGCGCGGTCGGCTTCGCGGACGACCGCTACTGGACGAGCGCGTTCCGCGTCGACGGCGACGTGCGCCAGGATCCGTGGCGCTTCTCGCGCGAGCGCATCGACGCCGGCGTGCTGCGCGTGCGCGCGTCGCTGCCGCGCAATCGGGTCGCGCGCCAGCTCGAGCGCTGCGCGCTCGAGTACGGCTGCCGCGCCGCGCAGAACTTCTTCCTCGGCCGGCACGAGGGGCCGCTGCCCGTCTCGATCGCGTGCAACGCGCAGTGCGTCGGCTGCATCTCGCTCCAGCCCGACGGGCGCTTCCGCGCGAGCCACGACCGGCTCTCGGTTCCGCCGACGCCGAAGGAGGTCGCCGACGCGGCGCTCGCGCACCTCGCGAACGTGCCGTCGGGCGTCGTCAGCTTCGGGCAGGGCTGCGAGGGCGAGCCGACGCTGTTCGGCGGCGTCCTCGTCGAGGCGACGCGCCGCATCCGCGCCGCGAGCGCGCGCGGCACCGTCAATCTGAACACCAACGGCAGCCGCCCCGACGTCGTGCGCGCGCTCTGCGACGCCGGCCTCGACGCGATCCGCGTGAGCCTCAACTCGCCGCGCCCGCGCGTCTACGCCGCCTACTACCAGCCGCGCGGCTACGACTTCGCGGACGTCGAGGCGAGCATCGCCGCCGTCGTGCGCGCCGGCGGCCACGCGTCGATCAACCTGCTCTGCTTCCCCGGCGTGACCGACACCGACGCGGAGCTCGAGGCGCTCGCCGGGCTCGTCGCGCGCACCGGCCTGCAGCTCGTCCAGATGCGCAACTTGAATCTGGATCCCGAGCTGTACCGGCGCGCGCTGCCGCGCGGCACGCTGCGGCCGGGCCGCGGCATGCGCTGGCTGCACGCCGAGCTCGCCGCGCGCTTCCCACGCCTTCGCTTCGGCTACTTCAACCCGGCGGTGCGCGCGGCGCGCAGGCGCGTGCGCGGCGAACGGGCGGCGGCGTCGGCGTGATCGCGCCGGGCACGCTCGCGGCCGAGGCCGCCGCGCGCAGGCGCAGCTCGCTCGCGAGCGGCGCGCTGCAGCCGATCGTCGCGGACGAGGAGCGCATCGAGGACGAGGGCGTCTCGTTCGTGCTGCACCGCGTGTCGGGCCGCGATCCGAAGCGGCTCGCCGCGGCCGCGGGCGCGAAGGGCGTGAACCCGTTCCTCCCGCCCGACCCCGCGCTCGTGGTGGCGGAGCTGTCGCCGACGCACCTCGCGGTGCTGAACAAGTTCCCCGTGCTCGACGACCACCTGCTGCTGGTGACGCGCGCCTACGTCGACCAGGAGGTGCTGCTCGACGCCGCCGACTGCGCGGCGCTCGCGCTCGGGCTCGCCGAGATCGACGGGCTCGCCTTCTACAACGGCGGCCGCATGGCGGGCGCGAGCCAGCCGCACAAGCACATGCAGCTCGTGCGGCCGCCGCTGCAAGGGGGCCGGAGGCCTCCGCGCAGCGAGCCGGAGGCGAGCGAAGTCCAGCTGCAAGGAGGCCGGAGGCCTCCGCGCAGCGAGCCGGAGGCGAGCGAAGTGGAAGCAGCGGTCGACGGCGCCGGCGCGTTCGCGATTCCGATGGAGGCGCGCCTGCGCGGCGGCGATGCGCTGCCGTTCGCGCACGCCTTCACCGCGCTCGATCCCGCGCTCTTCGAGCGGCGCGACGCGGCAGGCCCGCTGCTGCTCGACGCCTACTACGCGCTGCTCGCCGCAGCGGGCCTCCACGTCGTCGCGGGGCCGGACGGACCGCGCGCGTCGGCGCCCTACAACCTGCTCGCGACGCGGCGCTGGATGTTCGTGGTGCCGCGGCGCGCGGGCCGCTTCGAGGGACTCGCGGTCAACGCACTGGGCTTCGCCGGCTCGCTCTTCGCGCGCGGCGACGCCGAGCGCGAGGCGCTCGTGCGCTGCGGTCCGATGAACGTGCTGCGCGCCGTCGCCGGCGTCGCGCCGGCGACGGGAAGCGCGAAGGCCGTGGGCTAGCTTGGGCGGCGTGACCGGCAAGGCGCTGCGCGTCCACTTCATCCACGGGCTCGAGGGCAGTCCGCAGGGCAGCAAGGCGCGCGTCCTCGCACGGCACTTCACCGCGCACACGCCGGCGATGGACACCAAGGACTTCGAGGCCTGCGTCGCGCTGCACGCCGAGCAGGTGCGCCGCTTCGCGCCGGACGTCGTGGTCGGCTCGTCGTTCGGCGGCGCCGTCGCGGTCGCGCTGCTCCAGCGCGAGCAGTGGAGCGGGCCGACGCTGCTGCTCGCGCAGGCCGCGCTGCGCCAGGGGCTGCGCGCGCGCCTGCCGATCGGCGTGCCGGTGTGGCTGGTGCACGCGACCGGCGACGACGTCGTGCCGGTCGCCGACAGCCGCAAGCTCGCGAAGAGCGGCACGCCGGGCCTCGTGCGGCTCGTCGAGGTGGACGACGACCACGCGCTGCACGGCCTCGTCGCGAGCGGGCGGCTCGTGCAGCTCGTCGAGGAGCTGGCGGAGGCGGCCGCGCAGCCGGTCGATCCCCACTCGCACCCCGGCCGCTTCGCGCGCTTCGTCGCCCCGTTCTTCGAGGAGCCGACGCTCTGGCCGGTGCTCGTCGTGCTCGCCGCGCACGCCGTGCTGATCGGCGCGGTGCTGCTCGCCTTCGCGATCCGCAGTCACAACCCGTTCGCGATGGCGGCGCTCGCGCTGCTCGCCGTCGCGACCGGCGACGTGTTGCTGCGCCGCGTGCGCGCGCGCAGTCTCGGGCGGGTCGGCTGGAGCGTCGTCACGCTGTGGATCACGTCCGCGATCGGCGCGCTGCTCGCGGCGCGCTGGCACATCTTCTAGTCGTCCTCGCCGTCGCCGCGCTCGCGCCGTGCGCGGCGCGCGCCGCGGCCGGCGAGGACTGGCTGCTCGACGACCCGTCGCTGCGCGCGCTCGGCGCGGCGGAGCTCGCCGCGCGGCCGCCGCGCTTCCCGTTCGGCGTGGGCGAGCGCCTCGAGTACGCGGTGTCGTGGTTCGGCGTGCCGGCCGGCACGGCGGTGATCGAGATCGCGCGCTTCGTCGCGCTCGGCGACGAGCGCTACGCGCACGTCGTCGCGACGGCGCGCACCAACGCCGTGTTCTCCCTCGTGCACGCGGTGGACGACCGCAGCGAGGCGTGGATCGACCTCGACCGCTTCGTCACGGTGCGCACGCGCGCCGTGATGCGGCGTCCCGGCAAGTGGTACGACGACGCCGTGCGCTACGACTGGCCGGCGCGCCTGCTGCACGCGCGCCTCGACAAGCGCCACAAGGGCCAGCGCCGCGAGCTCGTCCTCGACTTCGGCCCGCACGCGCACGACACCTCGGACCTCGTCTACGCGCTGCGCGCGCTGCGGCTCGGGCCGGGCGCGCGTGTCGGCTTGCCGACGTACGCCGATCGCAAGCTCTTCGAGTTTCGCGTCGACGTCGCGCCCGGGCCGCGGCTCGCGACGCCGCTCGGCCGCGTCGAGACGCTCGCCGTGCGCCCGTCCACCTGGCTCGACGGCGCGCCGCACGCGGCGGGCGAGGGCGTCGTGTACGTCGCGGGCGAGGCGCGCGTCCCGGTGCGGCTCGAAGGCTGGGTGCGCACCGCCGAGCAGAGCTTCCTCGTCCACGGCCTGCGCGCGACGCTCGTTCGCTACGACGCCGGCGCGCCGTCGCCGCACGCACCGGCGCCCGCCTTCGACGCCGCGATGCCCGCGACGCGAAACGGCGTCCCGCAGTGGGATCCGCCCGCGGACGTGCGCGCCGCGCGCGCGGCGGCGGGCCTCGCGGTGCGCGACGTCCGCACGCGCATTCCCGAGCCGGCGGTCGGCGCGGGTCCGCGCTGAGTTCGCGCGCTCGCCGCGACCGGCCGCGGCGACGCCGCTCTATGCTCGGCGATCGTGCTCGACCTCGTGCTCTTCGCCGTCCTGGTGGGCTTCACGGTGATCGCGGGCCGCTTGCTGCGGGACGCGGGGCCGCTGGCGCACTGGATCACGGGCTGGACGTCGGCGGCGGCCGCCGGCTTCCTGCCCCTCGTCGCCGCGGTGTTGCCGCGGCTGCAGCTCGCCGCGCACCCGTTCGGGACGCTCTACGCCGCGCTGCTGCTGACCGGCGCGCTGCTCTTCGCCGATCGCCGCGTGCCGTGGTGGTGGCTGCCGGCCGCGCTCGCGTTCGGCGTGCTGCGCGCGTTCGCGGCGGCCGAGTACGGCGCGCGCGCCGGCTACGCGATCGGGCTCGCCTGCGAGCCGTTCGCGGTCGCCGCGGCGGCGTACGTGACCTTCGGCACGGCGCGCGCGGCGGGCGCGTCGATCCCCGAGCGCCTGCTCGCGCCCTCGTTCGCGCTGCTCGCGATCGCCGGCGCGCTGCACCTCGGGTGGCTCACGGCGGGCCGGCCGGTCGAGCGCTTCGCGCCGGTGTGGCTCGCGATCGCGCCGCTCGCGATCGGCGTGCAGGTCTACGCGGCGGGCGAGCGGCTGCGCCGCCGCACCCAGCGCGCGCTCGAGGCGCGCGTCGCCGAGCGCACCGCCGCGCTCGCCGCGAGCGAGGAGCGCTACCGCGCGATCTCCGACCTCGCGAGCGACTTCGCGTTCGGGATCCGCATCGACCGCTCGCTCCACCTGACACGCGAGTGGGTCGCGGGGGCGTTCGCGCGCACGCTCGGCGTGCCGCCCGAGGCGATCGACGGGCGCGGCTGGATGCGGCTCGTCGAGCGCGACTCGATGGACGCGCTCTTCGACGAGTACCGGCGCCTGTGCGCGGGCGAGCCGATCGCGCTCGAGCGGCGCCTGGTGCGGCCGGACGGCTCGCACTGCTGGGTGCAGATGCGCTTCGGCGAGCAGCGCGTCGACGCCGACGGCACGCTGCACCTCGTCGGCTCGGGCCGCGACGTCACCGCGCTGAAGCATGCCGAGGCCGAGCGCGAGCGCCTCGCACGCCACGTCGAGCGCGTGCAGCGGCTCGAGAGCCTCGGGATCCTGGCGGGCGGAATCGCGCACGACTTCAACAACCTGCTCACCGTGATCCGCGGCTCCGCGCGGCTCGCGCTCGCCGACCTCGCGGCGGACGCGCCGGCGCGCGCGCGCGTCGAGCGGATCGCGACGGCGGCGGAGCACGCGGCCGAGCTGACCGCCGAGATGCTCGACTACGCCGGGCAGTCGCGCGCGGCCCTCGCGCCGCGCGACGTCTCGGAGCTGGTGCGCGAGAGCGCCGACCTGCTGCGTGCCTCGGTGCCGGGCGGCTGCCGGCTCGAGCTCGAGCTCGCGTCCGGGCTGCCCGCCGTCGCCGCGGACGCGAGCGGCATCCGGCGCGTGCTGCTGAACCTCGTGCTGAACGGCGCGGAAGCGCTCGGGCCCGGCGGCGGCCGCGTGGTCGTGAGCACGGCGAAGGCCGACTGCACGCGCGAGGAGCTGGTCGACGCCTTCGGCGCCGCCGACGTGCGGCCGGGCTCGTTCGTCGCGATCGAGGTGCGCGACGAAGGGCGCGGCATGGACGCCGACACCGCTGCGCGCATCTTCGAGCCCTTCTTCACCACCAAGTTCTCGGGGCGCGGCCTCGGCATGGCGGCGGTGCTCGGCATCGTGCAGTCGCACCGCGGCGCGATCCGCGTCGAGAGCGCGCCGGGTCGCGGCACCCGCGTGCGCGTGCTGCTGCCGCCGAGCGAGGCGCAGGCCGCGGTCGCCGCGCCGCGCGCCGCGGTCGAG
>QEVM01000251.1 GCA_003576805.1 Pseudomonadota bacterium
CCGCCGCCACCCGATCGACAGCAGCCACGTTCGAGGTGGCGCGACGCTCGGCGGATCGCGGCGGCGCGCGATCGCGATCGACCAGCCGTCGAACCAGCCGCCCGACGACGCGGGGTCGGGCGAGCTCGTCGCGCCGCGGACACGACCGAGCTGCGCAGCGTGGCGACGCGCGTTCAGCAGCACGTACGCGATCGCGTTGCGCACCTCGCGCGGCGTCCGCAGGACGCGCACATGACTGCGATCGCCGAGCACGGCGCCCGCGCGGCGGAAGACGCGGTTCGCCGCGCGCGCGAGACGCGCGGCGAGCGACTTCAGGCCGCACGCGAGATGGCGCGCCGACGCGGCTTCGACGACGAAGTGCGCGTGATCGCGCTGGATCGAGTAGTGCACCACGCGGAAGCCGGGGCGCGCGCAGCCGCTCCGCAACGAGCGCTCCAGCTCGTGCACGAAGCGGCGCACGCGCAACGACGGAACGCCAGCGCGGATGCGCATCGTCACGTGGCAGGGATGGCGGCTCGCGAGCGGCGCGCGGGCCCGATGCGGATCGCGCCCGCGCCCGGCGCGCTTGCGCCCCGCGCCGGCGCGGCGTCCGCCCCAGCGCGGCGCGGGCGAGAGCGGAAGCGGCTGCTGCGCCGGCGTCGATCGCCTCGACTCGCTTCGGCTTCGCTTCATTCGTGCAGTGTGACATGCGGAAGTGACGGATGCGGTCACGGCGCGACTTGATTGTCGCGATGTTGCTTCGAAGGCACGCGACGGCGCTCATCCAAGCCAGATATCGAACGGGTGAGGCGGCGCGGCGCTCGCACGTACTCGCGGCTCCGCCCATGGTTCGTCGATGGCGAGCGAGCCGCGTGCGGTCCTCGAGATCGCGCCTTCAGGCCAAATGGCGAACCACGCGAGCGAGCCGCCGGATACGACACCTTCCGACACGCGCGTTCACACCCGCAGCAACACGCCCCGCGCCGGCTCGCCCGTCGCGGCGGCGACCGCGGCGGCGTAGAGGCGCACTTGCGCTTCGTACACCGCGGTCTGGTCGCCGAGCTCGCGGTCGGTCTTGAAGTCGACGACGGTCCAGGCGCCGTTCTCGCGGAAGGCGAGGTCGACGACGCCTTCGGCGAGGGAGCCATCCGGCTGGCGGAGCCAGACGGAGGTTTCTCTTCGCAGCTCGCCGCGCTGCGCGGCGTGCGCGGCGCGTTGCAGCAGCGGGTGCGCGAGCGCGGCGGCGACGGCGTCGGTCGCGGCCGCGCGCTCCGCGTCGGTCGCGTCGACGAGGCGGCCCTGCTGCGCGGCGAGCGCGCGCAATGCGCTGGGCGGGCAGTCGTGGAGGTCGACCGCCGCGAGCATGGCGTGGACGAGGATGCCGAAGCGCTTGCCTCCCGGTCGCGCCGTGGGTGCGGGTGCGACGGTCGCGACCTCGATCGGCACGTCGCTCGCGGCCGCGCTCCGCTCGGCCGCGAGCGACGTGACCGTCCGCGCGATCAGCGACGGCGCCGCGCCCTGCGCGCGCGTCGCGGCGCGCTGCGCCTGCCACGCGGCGTGGGCGCGCTCGCCGGCGTGGGTCTTCACCTCGCCCTGGTCGGCTTCGAGGATCTTCTGCTGGCGCAGGCCCACGGTGGGCTCGGCGTCGAGCGCGAGCGCGCGCGGGTCCCACCACACCACGCGGTGTTCGCCGCGCTCGGGGTGGTGCGCGCCGGGCGCGACCGACGCGCCGGCGCCGACGCGCGCCGCGTCGGGCCGCTCGAGCACCGAGTCCTTGCCGAAGGGCGGACAGCCGAGCGCGAGCTCGGGCTGGCGGCGCCGCTCGTGCGGCGGGTGCAGCGCGGGCGCGAGCACGTCGAGCCAGCCCTCCTCGTCGCTCTCGCGCGGATCGCCGATCACCGGCGCGACGAGCAGGTCGCGCGCGCGCGTCGCCGCGACGTACGCGATGCGCACCGCCTCCTCGCGGTCGTGGCGCGCTTCGAGCTCGTGCGCGTCGCGCAGCTCGCGCGGCGTGCAGCCGGCGATCGCTTCCGCCCACAGTCCGCGCGCGGGATCGACGTGGCGCGTCGGCTCGTCGCGGCTCGCGCGGCAGTTCGGGTCGCACAGGATCACGACCGGGAACTCGAGCCCCTTGGCGCGGTGGACGGTCATG
Source organism: Pseudomonadota bacterium (assembly GCA_003576805.1). GTDB lineage: Bacteria > Myxococcota_A > UBA9160 > UBA9160 > PR03 > PR03. Next base: position 2,132 of record QEVM01000251.1, read on the forward strand.
ATGCGCACGCCCTCGGTGCCTTCCTCGACCGCCGGCGCCTCGGCCGCGGCGCCCTCCTCGGCCTGCGCCTCCATCCACTCCGCGAACGCGCGGAACGACGCCGCGCCGCGCCGCTCGAAGCGGCGCGCGAGGTCGACCGCGCGCAAACAGTTGGCGAGCGCCTGCTCGCCGGTCGGCCAGTTGGCGATGCCGGCGTGCGCGCGCAGCGCGGCGAGGAGCTGGGAGACGGTCTGCGCGAGCGGGCGGTGGTTGCGCCCGGCGTGCAGCTCCGCGAGCACCGCCAGCGCCTCCGCGACCTCGCGCTGCGTGTCGGGCAGCGCGCCGGCGGCGAGCTTGCGCAGCGGGTGCAGGTGGCGGTGCGCGGCGCGGAACGCCAGCAGCGAATCGTCCGCCAGCGCGAAGAGCGGGCCGCGCAGCGTCGCGAACACGCGCAGCTCGTCGTCGGGCCACTCGATCGCGGCGAGCGCGTTGCGGATCGCGAGCACTTCCTCGCGCTCGTGGAAGCTGCGCCCGCCGACCAGCACGTGCGGGATGCGGCGCTGCTCGAGCGCGCGCACGTAGGGCCGCGTCACGTCGTCGCGGAAGCTCTGGAAGCGGCGGAACAGCAGGCACACGTGGCGCGGCGCGACCGGCACGCGCGCGCCGTCGCGATCCTCGACGGTCCAGCCGCTCTGGCCGACGAGCCAGTCCACGAACGCGCCGACCGCGTCCGGCAGCGACGCGTCGATCTGCCAGCTCGTGATCTGCGCGCGGTTGCCCCAGTCGCGGTACGGGCGCGGCACCGGCAGCGCGACCACCGCCGGCTGCTTCGGCGCGTCCTCGCGCACCGGCTCGAGCGGCACGTACGCCGCCTGGCTGCCGTCCTCGGACCCCGCCATGCGCGGCGCGAACGCCGCATTGACGCACTGCTGGATCGCGCGGACGCCGCGGAAGCTCGCCGCGAGCTGGAGCACCTCGGCGCCGCTCGCCGCGAGCTGGCGCTTCACCTGCTCGTAGATCGCGACGTCGGCGCGCCGGAAGCGGTAGATCGACTGCTTGGGATCGCCGACCACGAAGAGCTTGCCGGGTGACACCGAGACGCGACGCCAGTCGCGCTCGTCCGGATCGGCGCTCGCGAGCAGCAGCAGGATCTCGGCCTGGAGCGGGTCGGTGTCCTGGAACTCGTCGACGAAGAGGTGCGTGTAGCGGGCCTGGAAGTCGCGGCGCACGGCGGCGTCGTCGCGCAGCAGATCGCGCGCGCGCACCAGGAGATCGAGGAAGTCGAGCACGCCGGCGCGGCGCTTGGCGGCCTCGTACTCGGCGATCACCGGCGCGAGCTCCGCCTGCAGCAGCGGCGCGAGGTCCGCTTCCGAGCGGACCAGGAACGCGTCGAGCTGCTGCTTCACGCGATCGCGCCGCTCGCGGACGACCGCGCGCTCGAGTCCGGCGCCGTACTGCTGGCCGCGCCCGCCCGTCCAGCGCCAGCTCCGCCAGCGCGCGACGCCGCGCAGCTCGGCCTCGAGCCCGTCGTGGTCGCGCGGCCGCACCGCCTCGCGGTGCCGCACCTCGTCCGCGAAGCGCGCGATCTCGGCAAGGCTGCGCGCCAGGTAGTCGTCGGCGCGCGACGCGTGCTTGGCGAGCGCGCCGACCTCCGCCATCTCGGCGACGAGGTGATCGATCTCGGTGTCGCGCTCGAAGGGCTCGCGGCGCCAGCGCGCCGGGAAGTCGCGGTGCTCGAGCAGGCACTCGACGGCGCGGCGGAGCTGGTCGCGCGGGCCGCTCGCGTTCGGGCCGCGCGCGCGGCGGCGCAGGACGCGGCGCACGCCCTCGGGCGGGTCGGCGAGCGCGCGCTCGAACCAGGCGTCGAAGGCGCGGTCCACGAGGCGCTGCTGCTCCTCCTCGTTCGCGACCTCGAAGAGCGGGTCCACCCCCGCCTCGACGGGCCGCTCGTGCAGCAGGTCCGCGCAGAACGCGTGGATCGTGTTGATGCGCGCGAGCTCGAGCTGGCGGAGCGCGAGCACCAGGCGCTCCTGCTCGCCGGCGCCGGTCGCGGGGTCGCGGCGCGCGCGCTCGATCTCGCCGCGCACGCGCAGCTTCATCTCGCCGGCGGCCTTCTCGGTGAAGGTGACGGCGACGACGCGATCCAGCGTCGCGCGCCCGCTGCGCAGCAGCGCGACGACGCGGCGCACGAGCTGCGTCGTCTTGCCCGTGCCGGCGGCGGCCTCCACGAAGAGCGTCGCGTCGAGGCCGCGCTCGATGCGCGCGCGCGCGCCGGCGTCGGGCAGCGCGGCCGTCACGCGAGATCCCGCACGCGTTCGAGGCCGGCCAGCTCGGCCTTCGGCTTGCGCGCCGTGCGCAGCTCCTCGTACGGGCCGCACACGACGCGGTAGTCGCACCACTGGCACGCGCCGGCGACCGGCGCGGCGGGGAGCTGCGGCTTGGAGAGCGCCTCATCGAGCGCTTCGGCCAGCGTCGCAGCGGCGCTGCGCGCGGCGGCGTCGAGCGGCACGACGCGCTCGGCGAAGTTGCCCGCCGCGGTGCAGTAGTAGAGCCGGCCCGCTTCGACGGTCGCGCCGGGGAAGCGCTTCTCGAGCGCGAGCGCGTAGAGCACCGGCTGGAGCGCGGCGCCGCCCTGCACGACCTCGCCCGGCTTCAGGCGCTCCTTGCCCGTCTTGTGGTCGGTCGCGCGCAGCGCGCCGTCGGCGCGCTTCTCCACGAGGTCGATCGAGCCGCGCAGGCGGATGCCGCAGTCGAGCGTCACCGGATCGGGCGTCGAGTCCGGGTCGGCGTCGCGCCGGCCCGGCAGGCCGAAGGCCAGCTCGAACTTCCACGGCACGAAGCCGCTCTCGTCCTCGCTCGCGCGCCGCAGCCACTCGCGCAGGTCGGCGCGGATCGACTCGACGCCGTCCAGCCAGACGCGCTCGATCGCCGGCGCCCAGTCGTCGCGGGCGCGCGCGGCGGTCTCGTCGAGCACGGCGTCGAGGCGCGCGCGCGCCTGCGCGAGGTTGGCCGGCGTCACCGGCAGCAGGCCGTCCGCCGCCAGCCGCTGGAACAGGCCGAACTGCACCTCGTGCACCAGCGAGCCGCGCTGGAGCGCGTCCATCTCCTCGATCGGCTCGGGCACCTCGCGCGGCGCGAGCCGGTGGATCGCCTGCAGGAAGAAGCGGTAGGGACACGCCGCGTAGTGTTGGAGCGCGGTCGGCGAGAAGCTGCGCGCCGAGAGCGCGTGCGCGGCGATCGCGGCGCGCGCCTGCTCGAAGACGGCGTCGCGGCCCGGCTCGGTGGGCGCCATCAGCCCGTCGGCCCACGTCCAGCGCCGCCACCAGCGGCGCGCGCGGAAGCGCAGCGCGCGCGCGAGGTGCGGATTCGCCGCGAGCAGCCAGCGCGCCGTGCCAACGCTCTCCGCCGGCGAGAGCGCGCGCAGCGACTCGAGCAGCGCGAGGTCGTGCTCGGCCTCGTCGATCGCGTCCTCGGGACGGCGCGGGGCGGGCCAGCCGACGCGCGCCTCGGCGAGCAGCTCGGCGCGCTTGGCGAGCTCGTCGAAGCCGGGAAGGCGTCCTTCCGCCGCGCGCAGCGCTTCGAGCGCGTAGAAGGACGGCACGCGCGGGCGCGCCTCGTCGAGGTCGAGGCGCGGATACGACAGCACGAGGCGGTCGCAGGCCGCGCCCGCCGCGAGCCGCAGCGCGAGCCGCTCGCGCGCGACGCGGCCGTCGTTGGTGACGAGTCCGCCCCCGAGCTGCCTGCGCGCGGCGTCGAGCAGGATCGGCTCCTCCGCGATCTTGCGCGGGAAGAGCCGCTCGGCGAGTCCGGGCACGAACACGACGTCGAACGCCATCCCGCGCGCCGCGTCGGCGGGCGCGACGAAGACCGCGCCGTAGCGGCTCTTCGGCGGCGGCACCGACACTTCGAGGAGTCGGCGCGCGAGCACCGCCTGCACCTCCGCGAGCGGCACGTCCGCGACGCCCGCCATCGGCGCCAGCTCGGCGAGCACCGCGAGCACGCGCTCGGGCCGCCGCAGCGCGCGCGTCGCGAGCGCCGACAGCGCGTCCGCCCACTCGCCCCACGCGGCGCGCGCGGGCAGCGCGGCGAGCG
>QEVM01000252.1 GCA_003576805.1 Pseudomonadota bacterium
GCGACCGCGTGGGTGGGCTCCGTCACGGCGATGGGCGGCGTGTCGCCGCTCTCGAACACCGGCGCGCCGTCCGGGACGGTGACGCTCGTGACGCCCGTCTTCATCCGAAGCGACATCGGCGCGTCGGCCGTCGTGCCCGTGTTCGGCTTCCTGACGCTGCACTTCGTGCCCGAGCCGGGCACGCTCGCGCTGTTCGGCGCGGGCGTCGCGCTGCTCGTCGCGTTCGGACGACGCCGCCCGAACGACTGAAGCGCGGCTGCGCCGCAGCATGCGAGAGGCGCCCGCCTCGGGCAGGTCGGGTGCAGCAGCGCCGTTCCGAAGTGGAATCGCGCGTGCGCCCGCCTACCATGCTCGATCGCCCCCGAGCCTGGCATCGTGGAGGAGATCGACGCGTGCGACACGGTCCGCTGCAAGGACATGCTCCATATACGGATTGCATGCTGCTGATCGCCCTCTGGGTGTTCGCTCTGGCTCTCGTGAACCCCACCGGCGATTTCCCACTCAATGACGACTGGTCCTTCGCGCACGCGGTGAAGGCGTTGCTCGATACCGGAGAGTTCCGCCCCACGGGCTGGACCTCGATGACGCTGCTGATGCAGACGTTGTGGGGAGCACTGTTCTGTCTCCCTGCCGGTTTCTCGTTCGATGCGCTGCGGCTTTCGTCCCTCGTCGCCGGCGCTGCGGGGATCGTCGCGACCTACCTCCTGACGCTCGAGCTTCGGGGCCCCCGCTGGTTCGCGGTGCTGGCGGCTACGTGCTGTGGCTTCTCCCCCCTGTACTTCTCGCTCTCCCACACGTTCATGACCGATGCGCCGTTCACCGCACTCACCACCTTTTCGGCCGTGTTCTTCGTCCGCGCCCTGCGTACGGATTCGAGCTCCTCCCTCGTGGCGGCGACTCTTCTCGCCGTCGCCGCGACGTTGACGCGACAGCTTGCAGTGGCGCTGCCGATTGCATTCGCGCTGTCGATGCTGCTGCACCGCGGGGTCGCCAGGCGCAACCTGATGCGCGCCTTGGCACCGGCGCTGTGCAGCGCAGGGGCGCTGCTGGCTTTCCAGCACTGGCTCGCTGGCGCGGGAGCAGGACGGACTCCAGCACTGCACGACCGCTTCACCGCCGTTCTTCTGTCTGCGCTCGGCGACGTGGGAACACTGCGCAAGGCGGCCGTCGATGGATACGTCGCTCTGCTCTACGTCGGACTGTTCGTGCTTCCGGCGCTCTCGGCGATCGAATGGAATCGGGTGGAAGGCGGAAGCGGCAGACGGTCCGGCTGGTTCGCAATGGCGCTCGGGGGCGCGACCGTACTGGCAGCCACCGCGTTGCTCTGGGTCTCACCGGGGCCGAGCCCTCAGTCGATGCCGGTGACGTCACGGCTCGGCATCGGCAACGTCCTCGTGCCGTCGGGGATCGGGCCGCTGACCCTTGCGCATCACAACGTATGGGGTTTGCCGGCAATCCCTGGCGGCTTCTGGATCGTCGTCAACGCGTGTGCCCTCGCGGCAGGAGCGCTGCTCGTCGGCGCCGTCTCGCTCCACGGATCGAGGATCGTTTCGGCGCGACCCGAACGAAAGCTCGGAAAGCTCGAAGACACGGAGGCAGCGGCTTTCTTCCTCCTGCTGACGGTGACCGTCTATCTCCTCCCGCTTCTGGCAACCGGTTTCTTCGACCGGTACCTGATCCCCGTGCTCCCGTTGGTTGCGGCGAGTCTCGCCCAGCTCGTACCGCGCAGGATCTCGGTGAGGTCGGCCTTGCTCCCTTCGCTGTCGATGGCGTGTGTGCTCCTCTTCAGTGTCGCCGCGACCCGTGACTATCTGGAATGGAACAGGACCCGGTGGCGCGTGTTGGGAGAGCTCGCCCAACGCGGGATCGGGCCGGAGCGGATCGACGGGGGGTTCGAGTTCAACGGCTGGCACCTGTACGACCCGGGATACAGGCCGGAGCCGCCCAGAAGCTGGTGGTGGGTCCACGACGACGCGTACAAGGTGACGTTCGGCCCGCTTCCGTTCGGCCCCCTTCCCGGATACCAGGTGCGTGCCGAGTACCGCTTCCCGCGCCTGCTGCAATCGACTGCCGGCAGGATGGTCGTGCAGGAACGCATCTCGCCATCTCGCACCGACGAGGAGTAGGAGCGAACGACTCGCTTCGGGCGTCGTGCCTGCCCCTCGCTCGCTCGCTCGCGTGTCGCGCCGCGCGCTCACAGATACGTGAGCCAGCCCTCGTGCTTGCGGTCCTTGCCGGCGACGACGTCGAAGAAGGCCGCTTGCAGCGCCTTCGTGATCGGGCCGCGGCGGCCCTCGCCGATCTGGCGGCGGTCGATCTCGCGCACCGGCGTCACCTCGGCGGCAGTGCCGGTCATGAAGACCTCGTCGGCGATGTAGAGCTCGTCGCGCGCGATCGGCGACTCGGCGACCGCGATGCCTTTGTCGCGCGCGAGCGTCACGATCGCGCCCCGGGTGATGCCGTCGAGGACGGTGGGCAGCGGCGGCGTGCGGATCTCGCCGCCGCGCACCACGAAGATGTTCTCGCCGCTCGCCTCGGAGACGAGGCCCTGCGTGTCGAGCAGGATCGCCTCGTCGTAGCCGTCGAGCAGCGCCTCGCGCTTGGCGAGGATCGAGTTCACGTAGTCGCCGCAGGTCTTGCCTTTGGTCATCTTGGCGTTCACGTGATGGCGCGAGAAGCTGGAGACCTTGGCGCGGATGCCGAGCTCCATGCCCTCGTCGCCGAGGTACTTGCCCCAGGGCCAGGTCGCGATCGCGACGCGGATCGGGTTGTCGCCCGGATTGAGGCCCATCGCGCCGTGCCCGATGTACGCGAGCGGCCGGATGTAGCCCTCGGCCATGCCGTTGGCGCGCAGCGTCTCGAGGATCGCCGCCTCGATCTGCTGCGGCGTGAACGGGATCGCCATCAGGTTGATGTGCGCCGACTCGAACAGGCGCCGCACGTGCTCGCCGAGCCGGAACACCGCCGAGCGCCCGTCGGCCGTGCGGTAGCAGCGAATGCCTTCGAAGACGCCGAGCCCGTAGTGCAGCGTGTGCGTGAGCACGTGCACCTGCGCGTCGTCCCACGGCACGAGCGCGCCGTCCATCCAGATCGCCTTGCCGGTCACCTGCGTCGTGCCCTTCGATGCCATTCGATCTCCTCGGAGCGCAAAGGCTTAGCGCACCCGGCGCGGCTGCGGAGGGCAGCGCGCGTCGAGGAACACGACGGCGTCGCGCTGCGCCTCGATGCGCCGCGCGACGCCGCGCACGAGCCAGCCCGGCGCGATCCACACGCCGAGCTGGGCGGCGCGCGCTTCGCCGCGGCGGTCGGGCTGCGCGGGCAGGATCGCGACGAGCCCCGCGGCCACGATCGCCACGACCCACGCGCGCAGCAGCCACGGCCGGTCGCGCCACGCGAGGCCCGCGAGCGCGAACCCGAACGGCAGCATCGGCAGCAGATACGGCACCTCGATCGGGAACTGCAGATACAGCAGCTCCGTCACCGCGATCATCACCAGGCTGAACGCGACCGGGTCCCGCTGCTCGCGCCACGCGGCGCGCAGGTTGCGGACCGCCGCGGGCGCCATCGCGACGCCGAGCGCGAACGCGGGGAGGCCGAGCACGTAGACGGCGTTCTTGAAGACGAAGCGGCCGAGATGACCGCGCAGCGTCCAGAGCGAGTCGTCGCCGCGGTGCGGCGCGAGGAACGCGAAGCTCTCGCCGGCCGCGAGGTACGACGGCACGTACGCGAGCGCCGCGACGCAGCCGCAGAGCGCCGTCCCCGCGACGAGGCGAGCCGGCGCGCGACGCTGCCTCCAGCCGAAGCAGGCGAGCACCGCCGCGGCGGGAAACGCGGTGCCGAGGCGCAGCGCGACGCCGAGCCCCAGCAGCGCGCCCGCGGCGATCGGGCGCTCGCGCTCCAGCAGCACGATCGCGGCGAGCAGCGGCGCCAGCGCCCAGGCGTAGTCGATCGTGGTCGTCGCCGCGGTCCACATGAGCGGGTGCAGCGCGAAGCCCCACAGCAGCAGGCGCCGGTGCGGCACGTCGTAGCGGCGCCCGAGCCACGACAGACACGCCAGCGCGACGAGGCCCGCGGCGAACGACACGGCGTTGGTGGCGACGCTGCCGCCGGCGCGGCTCAGCGCGGCGACCGCCGTCTCGAACACGACGTAGCCGGGATTGCGCGACGGCTCGTACGCGCAGCCCGCGAGCAGGCGCACCCCGGCGCGCAGCGAGTGATACGTGTCGCCGTCGGGGCCGTAGCCGAGGAACAGGAACGGCAGCCAGACGGCGCCGATGCCGGCGAGATCGGCGGCGTCGAACGGACATCGGCGGCTCTTGCGCATGCGCGGCCGTCCCTTCCTCGCCCCCGCGCCTGCCCCGATCGCGCCCGCTCAGCGCGCCGCCTTCGCCGCCTCCACCTGCGCACGCAGGCTCTCGGCATACGGCGCCCGCGCGACGCCGCGCTCGGTGATGATGCCCGCGATCAGCTCGTGCGGCGTCACGTCGAAGGCCGGATGCCGCACCGGCACGCCGTCGGGCAGGATCTCGGTCTCGCCGACGCGCGCCAGCTCCGCGCGGCCGCGCTCCTCGATCGGGATGGCGTCGCCGTCGGGCGTCGCGAGGTCGACGGTCGAGAGCGGCGCCGCGACGTAGAACGGGATGCCGTGGCGCTGCGCGAGGACGGCGACCGTGTAGGTCCCGATCTTGTTCGCGGTGTCGCCGTTGGCCGCGATGCGATCCGCGCCGACGACGACCACGTCGACCTCGCCGTGCTTCATCAGGTGCCCGGCCATCGCGTCGGCGATCACCGTCACCGGGATCGCGTCCTTCTGCAGCTCCCAGGCGGTGAGCCGCGCGCCTTGCAGGAACGGCCGCGTCTCGTCGGCGAGCACGCGCCGCACGCGGCCCGCTTCGAAGGCCGCGCGCACGACGCCGAGCGCGGTGCCGTAGCCCGCGGTCGCGAGCGCGCCCGCGTTGCAGTGGGTGAGGATGCGCGCGTCGTCCGGGATCACCGCGAGACCCGCGCGTCCGATCGCGCGACAGACGTCGACGTCCTCCGCCACGATCGCGCTGGCGCGCGCGACGAGCAGCGTGCGAACGCTCGCGACGTCCGCGCCCGGCGCGGCGGCGGCGCGCTCGAGCTCGTCGCGCATGCGGCCGAGGCCCCAGAACAGGTTCACCGCGGTGGGGCGCGTCTTGGCGAGGCGGTCGATCGCGGCGTGCACGTCGCGACGCAGCGCGCCGAGCTCGGCGGCGTCGCTGCGCGCCGCCGCGACCGCCACGCCGAGCGCCGCGGCGCAGCCGATCGCCGGCGCGCCGCGCACGACCATCGTCTCGATCGCCTGCGCGACGGACTCGACGTCGCGCAGCGTCAGGTACACCTCCTCGCGCGGCAGCCGGCGCTGGTCGAGCATCTCGACCGCGCCGTCGTTCCAGCGCAGGGTGAACCACGTTCCGCTCATCGCCGTTCCTTCTCGCCGCCGCGCCCGCCGCCGCCGCCGAGGATTCCGTCGAGCGCGTCGAGCAGCGAGCCGCCGCTGCCCTTGCCGAGCGCGCGGTCGATCTTGCGCTCCCACTTGTCGCGGCGCTGGGCGAAGGCGAGGCTCGCCGCGAACGCGACCGCGCCCGCCTCGTCGATCTGGAGCTTGGGCTCCGCCAGCGTTCCCTTCACCTTCGCCACCTCGATCTCGCGCGGCCCGCTCGGCGGCGCGTCCTCGGGCCGCCGGGCGAGCGCCGCGAGCAGCGCGGGCTCGAGCACGACGCGGCCCTTCGCGTCGAGCGAGCGATCCGCGAGCAGGATGCGGCCGCGCAGCTCGAGCCGGTAGCCCGGATAGCGGACCTCGAGCGAGTCGGTGCGCGCCGCGCCGCCCGCGATCTCGAAGCGGCCGCGCAGCGACTCGAAGCGGTCGCCGAGATAGGGCGCCAGCGACTTGCGCGCGCGCTCGCGGTCCACCGCCTGCGTGAAGGCGCGGAACTGCTCGAGCTCGTCGAGCGCCGCGCCGAGCGGCGACACGCCGGGGAGTCGCCCCGGCGCGATCGCGAGCTCCGCCGTGCCCGCGAGCTGCTCAGCCGCGCCGGCGCCGAGCGGCCCGCCGACGGCGACCTCGCCGCGCAGCGGGCCTTCCACGAGACCGGGCTCGCCCGTCAGCGCGGCGAGCAGCGCGCCGGCGTCGG
>QEVM01000253.1 GCA_003576805.1 Pseudomonadota bacterium
AGCGCTGCCCGCCCTTCGACGCCGCGCTCTACGCCGCCGACTTCTCGCAGCCGGGCGGCGCGCACGCGACGCGCGTCGATCTCGTGCGCACGCCGGTCGCGGCGGAGCCGAGCCTGGCGGGCTGCCCGCCCGTCGCGGCGTTGGACCTCGGCGCGCCGGCGCTCGCGCGCCAGGTGACGCTGTGCACCGAGGCGTCGCCGCTCGCACCCGGCGTGCGCGGCGAGGCGCAGCGCGTCGAGCCGCCCTGCGCGCCGTAGCAACGAGGAGATCCGACATGAACGTCCGCACCGAGATCGACGGCCCGCTCGCGATCGTGACGATCGACCGTCCCGCGGTTCGCAACGCCGTGGACGGGCCCACCGCGAGCGCCCTCGCCGACGCGTTCCGGCGCTTCGACGCCGATCCCGCGCTCGCCGTCGCGATCCTGACCGGCGCGGGCGGGACCTTCTGCGCCGGCGCCGACCTCAAGGCGATCGCCGGCGGGCGCGGCAACCGCGTGACACCGGAGGGCGACGGACCGATGGGGCCGACGCGGATGCAGCTCGGCAAGCCGGTCGTCGCGGCGGTCGAGGGCCACGCGGTCGCGGGCGGGCTCGAGCTCGCGCTCTGGTGCGACCTGCGCGTCGCCGCCGAGGACGCGGTGTTCGGCGTCTACTGCCGGCGCTGGGGCGTCCCGCTGGTGGACGGCGGCACGGTGCGGCTGCCACGCCTCGTCGGCATGAGCCACGCGCTCGATCTCATCCTCACCGGGCGCGGCGTGTCGGGCGAGGAGGCGCTGCGCATGGGTCTCGCGAACCGGCTCGCCCCGCGCGGCGGCGCGCTCGCCGCCGCGCGCGAGCTGGCGCACGCGCTCGCGAAGCTCCCGCAGCGCTGCCTGCGCAGCGACCGGCGCTCGGCGTACGAGCAGTGGTCGCTGGACGAGGCGGCGGCGCTCGCGAACGAGTACCGGCACGGCCAAGCGACGATCGACTCGGGCGAGACACGCGAAGGCGCGACGCGCTTCGCGCAGGGCGCCGGCCGCCACGGCCGCGCGGAGTGAGGAGACGCGCATGACCTCGAAGAACCCGACCGACGGCTTCCGCGACCTCGCGGGCCGCGCGCCCGACGAGGCGACCTTCTTCTGGAGCGGCGGCCCGATCGAGGTCGCGGAGCGCACCTGGTTCCAGTCGCAGTTCAGCGGCTGCACCGGCTTCGACACCGACGAGGGGGTCGTGCTGGTCGACACCGGCATGGAGCGGCTCGCGCCCGCGCTCGCCGCGAAGCTGCGCGAGAAGACGCGCGCGCCCGTGCACACCGCCATCTACACGCACGGCCACGTCGACCACGCGCACGGGCTCGCCGCGTTCCTCGCGCCGGGCCAGCCGGCGCCGCGCGTCGTCGCGCACCGCGCGGTGCCCGAGCGCTTCGCGCGCTACGCGCGGACGGCGCGCCACAACGCCGCCGTCAACGCGCGCCAGTTCGGCGGTACCGTCAGCGACGCGACGAGCCCCGCCTACGCCACCTTCGCGAAGCCGCCCACCGCGCCGACGCAGCTCTACGACGACCGTCTCGAGCTCCGCGTCGGCGGCGTGCGCTTCGAGCTGCACCACGCGCGCGGCGAGACCGACGACCACACGTGGGTCTGGTGTCCCGACCGGGGCGTCCTCTGCACCGGCGACCTCTTCATCTGGGTGATGCCGAACGCCGGCAATCCGCAGAAGGCGCAGCGCTATCCGTGGGACTGGGCGCGTGCGCTGCGCGCGATGGCGGCGCAGGAGCCGGCCACGCTGTGCCCCGGCCACGGCGGCCCGGTCGTCCGCGACGCGGCGAAGGTCCGACACATGCTGCTGTCGACCGCGGAGTTCCTGGAGGCGCTCGTCGAGCGCACGCTCGCCGTGCTGGAGGACGCCTCGCCGCCGCACGTCGACGTCGTGCGCCGCGTCGAGATCCCGCCGCACGACCTGCCCTGGCTGCGCCCGCTCTACGACGAGGCCGAGTTCCTGGTGCGCAGCGTGATCCGCTACTTCGGGGGCTGGTGGAGCGGCCGCCCGAGCGAGCTGAAGCCCGCGCCGCGCGCCGCGGTCGCGCAGGAGATGGCGTCGCTCGCCGGCGGCGCGCGCGCCCTCGCCGCGCGCGCCGAGGCCATCGCGCAGCGCGGCGACCTCGCCCTCGCCTGCCACGTCGCGGACTACGCGCTCGAAGCGGATCCCGCGGACGAGGTCGTGCGCGACGCGGTCGTCGCGCTCTACGAGCGGCGCGCCGAAGGCGAGTCGAGCCTCATGGCGCGCAACCTCTTCCGCAGTGCGGCGGCCTATGCACGCGAGGGCCGGCCCTTCGCGTGAGCGGCTATTCCGCCGCCCGCGCGGCGCCGCGCACGCGCACCGGCGCGACGTCGGGCGGCGCTTCGCGCGCGAACACGATCGGGTTCGAGAGCGCCTTCGGCTCCGCCTTCGCGTCCACGAGCTCGACGCGCACGGCGTGCGGGCGCGGGTCGGCGAGCGCGATGCGCTGCGCGACGGCGGCGTCGGCACCGACGAGCGGGTGCGTCGCGACGACCTGGCCTTGCGAGACGAAGCGCAGCGCGTCGCCGGACGCGGCGCGCGTCACCTGCGCGGTGACGCAGGCCGAGGCGGCGGCGCCGACGACGACGTGGCCCATGCGCGCGCCGTCCGGCGCCGCGAGGTCGAGCGTGCCCGCGAAGCGGGTCGGGTCGCCGAAGAAGGCGCGCCCGGCGCGCAGCCCTTCGATGAGGGGCGCCTTCTCGCGCGCCGGCGCATAGACCCACGTCACGAAGTTGTTCGGGCTCGTGCGCCAGCGCTCGGTCGGGCCGCCGTGCGAGTCGCTCGTGCCGACACCGATCGGGAGCAGGCCGGCGAGCGCGAGCTGGTCCCACACCCAGAGGTGATCGGCGAGCGGGCGCCCGCCGCGGTGGCGGTAGCCGACCTCGAGCAGGTCGGCGCCGAACAGGCGGTCGTGCGTCAGCTCGGCGAGCACCTCGCCCGGATCGCGCTTCGGCGGGCCCCAGCCGGCGACCAGCGCGCCGAGCATGTGGTTGTAGGAGACGAGCCCGCCACGCCGGTGCGCGTCGTCGACGACGCGCCGCACGAGCTGGCGGCGGAACGCCTCCGGGTCGGTGAGCCGGCCCGCCGCGTCGAGCAGGCCGCTCCCGGCGAGCCAGGCGTCGTAGTCGTGCAGCACGGTGTCGACCGTGAACTCGTTCAGGTGCGGTGCGCCGTACGAGATCTCGACGCCCTGGAGCTGGCGCACCGCGGGACGCCCCGCCGCGACCTCGTCGATCAGCGCGCGCTGCTCGGCAAAGGCGGCGGCGCCGCGGCTGCTCTGCTCGAGGCGCAGCGAGTCGAAGCGCACGGCCGCGCGCGCGCCGCGCCGCGCCTCGACGCCGACCGCGATGCCGGCGAGCGCGTCGTCGCCGGGCACGCTCTCCGGGAAGCCGCGCGCGGCGTCGGCGGAGACGTCGAGCGCGTAGTGGTTCCAGCGGCCGGGCTTCCAGGCGAGCGGCACGCTGAACACGAGTCCGCTGCGCTCGGGCGCGCCGCCGTTCGCGAGCACGTAGCGCACGACGTGCGGCTCGGGCTCGCCGCCGCCCGGCGGCGGATGCTCCGAGAGCCCGAGCTCGACGAAGCCGCGCGCGTCCGGCCCGGCCGCCTCGGCCCACACGGCGACGTGTACGACGACGCCCGAGCGCAGCGGCCGCACCCACAGCCGCTGGTCCGCTTCGAGCCCGCTCACGACGCCGCGGAAGGTGTCGTCGGCGTTCTCGAACGCGAGCCGGAAGCTGCGCGGCGGCGAGTCGAAGCGCGCGGCGTCGAACTCGGCGAGCGCCGTCGCGGCGGCGGCGCGCGTCGTCGCGACGGCGGCGGGCGGCCGCAGCCACTTCTCGCGCCGGTCCTCGAACGCGGCGAGCGCGCGCCACGGCTCGCCCAGGTCGATCGGCTCGCGCCAGCCGTCGAAGCCGAAGCGCGACGCGTGGTGCCACGTCGCGATGCGCGTGTCGTGGTCGCTCCACCAGATGGTGCGCACGCCGACGCCTTGCGCCTCGGCGGCGTGCGACTCGATGCTGCCGAGGCCCTCGCTGTAGGGGCCGTGCACGTGGAGCTGCACCGACTGCGCGGGCAGCGGCTCCCGCGCAGCGACGGCCGCACAAGGCGCGTCGCCGGCGGCGTCCGCGGCCCCCTGCCCTTCCTGTTGCGGCCCGCACGCGGCGAGCGCCGCGCACGCGAGCGCGACTCCGAGCAGGCGGCGCGTCACGGCAGCGCGGCCTCCGACTCGATCGCGCGCGTCCCGGTGCGGCGCGCCAGCGCGCGACACACGCGGTTGCCGAGCGCGATCGACGGCCGTTCGATCCATGCGTGGAACGGCACCGACGCGACGATCGACACCAGCGTCACCGCGAGCAGCAGGCCGAAGCTGCCGCGCTGCGTGCCGTCGAGGAAGCGCGGCGCGAGCAGCACCAGGAACGTCGAGTGCAGCAGGTAGAGCGGATACGAGATGCGTCCGAGGAAGAGGCACGCCGGACGCGAGAGCGCGCGGCCGAAGGCGGGCACGTCCACGGCCGCGGCCACGAGGAGTCCGCAGCCGAGCCCCATCACGAGGATCTCGTGCGGCAGCCAGCCGGCGATCAGGATGCCGCGCACGAGGCGCGGCCAGAACAAGAGCGGCGCGCACACGAGCACGAGGCCGGCCACGACGACGAGCGCGCGGCCCGCGGCCGGCAGCGCGCGCAGCCAGGCGCCGACGCGGCGGCGCTCGCGCTGGAGGACCGCGCCGAGCGCGAAGTCGAAGCCGTAGCGCGCGACGTCGGCGTCGGCCGCGAACGCGAGCGCCGCGCTCGCCGCGAGCAGCGCGAGCGCGCGCCCGCCCGACGCGGCGAGCGCGAGCAGCGGCAGCAGGAACGAGAAGATCATCTCGATGCGCAGCGTCCAGCCGACGGGCAAGAGGCCGCCCGCGGTGCCCGGGAACGCGAGGTGCGCGGCGAGCGACGCGGCGTCGGGCGCGGCGGCCATCGCCTGCTGCGCGAGCGGCACGTCGAACGGGCGCGGGGCCGGCGGGACCAGCGTCGTCGCGAGCGCGACCAGCACCGCCGCCACGTACGGCGGATGGATGCGGAACACGCGCTTCACGTAGAACTGGAGCCACGGCGCGCGCTCGCCGCTGCGCGCGAGCGACGCCGCCAGCACCCAGCCGCTCAGCACGAAGAAGAGCTGCACGGCGCCCTGCGCGTTGAGCAGCAGCGCGACGGGGCTCTGCGCGAGCGCGTGCCGCACGCCCGGCGGCACCGTCATCTGGTTGAAGACGTGGCGGAACACCACGACGAGCGCGGCGATGCCGCGCAGGCCGTCGAGCGCCGGCTCGTGGCCGCGCCCGGGCGGTCCGAGCGACGCGGACGTCAGGCGCGATCTCGCTGCCGCCGTCGCCGCGACACCCGATCGCCATCCCGCCGCGCGCCCGCCATGGCGCGCATCATGCCACCGATCGGCTGCGCGCTGCCAGCCGCGCCGCGCTGGCGAGCACGCGCCGACTTGCCACCATGCGGCCCGTGCGCGCGCCGTCCGCTGCTGCCCCGCCGCTCGCCGCGGCCGCTCTCGCGCTCGCGATCGCGGCGGGCATCGCGCTGCGGCTCGGAAACCTGCGCGCGCAGGTGCTCGGCGGTGACGAGGTGCACGCGCTGCTCGCCGCGGCCGAGCGTCCGCTCGGCGCGATCCTCGTCACCTATCAGCAGGCGGACCACTCGATCCCGCTGACGGCGCTCTACCGGCTGTGGATCGACGCGGGCGGCACGCTCTCCGAGTCGGTGCTGCGCGCGCCGGTGCTGCTCGCCGGCGTCGCGCTGCTCGCCGTGCTGCCGCTCGCGGCGCGGCGCGCGTTCGGCGCGGCGTTCGCGGCGCGCTACGCGTGGCTGCTCGCGATCGCGCCCGGCCTCGTGCTGTACGCGCGCATCGTGCGCTCGTACGCGCCGATGGTGCTGTGCGCGTGCCTCGCGGCGATCGCGGCGTGGCGCTGGCTCGAAGGCGGGCGGCGTCGCGCGGCGCTCGCGTACGCCGCGCTCGCGGCGCTCGCGACGTGGCTCCACCTC
>QEVM01000254.1 GCA_003576805.1 Pseudomonadota bacterium
CCGCAGCGCCGGCGACACCGCGCCGCGCGCGAGCGCTTCGCGGCCGCGCGCCGTCAGCGCGAAGCCCGGCTGCGCGCGCGGCGTCGAGCCCGACGGCGTCGCGCAGGCGAGCGCGAGTCCGACGGGGCAGTAGACGTCGCGCGCCGCATCCACGAGCAGCGCGATCAGGCCCTCCGACACGACCGGCTCGGGATCGAGCAGCCGCTCGATCGCGCGCAGCCGCTCGGCGCCCGGCCCACCGCGCGCGACGACGAGTCCCGCCATGCGCCGCGCGCCGAACGGCACCAGCACGCGACAGCCCGGCCGCACGGCGTCGTCGAGCGCGGCCGGCACCGCGTAGCTGAAGAGCGAGTCGACCGGCACGGGCAGCGCCACCTGGGCGAGGCGCGCGTCGGGGGGCGGGCTCGGCACGCGCGCATTGTAGGGCCCGGCGCGCCGGCTGTTACCGTGTGCGCGATGGGGGAGCGCATCCGCATCCGGGAGACGCGCGGCGGCCGCGCGCTGTGGATCGACGGCACGTTCGCGTCGTTCGTGCCGCACGCCGGCGTCGCGACGCGTTCGGTGTGGGACGCGCTCGTCGCGCCGCTGCTCGCGTTGCCCGCGGCGCGCCGCCGCTCGGTGCTCATCCTCGGACTCGGCGGCGGCAGCGCGGCGCGCATCGTGCGCGCGATCGCGCCGGACGCCCACGTCGTCGGCGTCGAGCTCGACCCGCACGTGGTCGAGGCGGCGCGCGCGCACTTCGACCTCGGCGCGCTCGGCGTCGAGATCGTCTGCGACGACGCGCGCGCCGTGCTGCGCCGCGAGCGCCGCCGCTTCGACCTCGTGATCGACGACGTCTTCGTCGGCCGCGGCCGCGGCGTGCGCAAGCCCGACTGGCTGCCGAGCCCGTATCTCCCGCTCGCGGCGCGGCGCGTCGCGCCGGGCGGCATCCTGGTGTCGAACTCGATCGACGAGGCGCCCGCCGTGCTGCGCGCGATGCGGCGGCTGCGGCCGCACGTGCTCGAGCTGCGCGTGGACGGCTACGACAACCGCATCTTCGCCGGCTCGACGCGCGCACTCGCCGCGCGCGCGCTGCGCGCGGCGGTCGCCGCCGACGCCGCGCTCGCGCCGGTGCTCGGCGCGCTGAAGGTCCAGGCGCCGCGACGCTCCGCTGCGATAGGCTGACGCCCCTTCGCAGCCGGAGGTCGCCGTGTCCAACGCGTCTTCGATCGGATCCGGGTCGCTCGCCGACCTCGCGCGCCTGCGCGACTTCGAGCGCCACCGCCTCTCGTCGTGGGATCGCACCGGCGCGAACCGCGACTTCGTGCTGGTGCCCGCCGGCGAGCGCGTCTCGCTCGGGCGCATCGAGGGCGCGGGCTGCGTGAAGCACGTGTGGGTCACGACGGCGGCGATCGTCCCCGAGGCGCACGAGCTGTGCTCGCTCGTGCTGCGCATGTGGTGGGACGGCGAGACGCACCCGAGCGTGGAGGCGCCGCTCGGCGACTTCTTCGGCGTCGGCTTCGGGTTGCGTCGCAATTTCGTGTCGCTGCCGCTGCAGATGAGCCCGGAGGACGGGCGCGGCTTCAACTGCTGGTTCCCGATGCCGTTCGCCGACGGCGCGCGCTTCGAAATCGAGAACCAGGGCGCGAATGCGCGCATCTTCTACTTCTACGTCGACTACGAGTCCTACCGCAGCCTCGATCCCGCGCTGGCGCGCTTCCACGCCTGGTGGAACCGCAATCCGCGCACGGCGGGCGACGCGAAGGGATGGGGCGCCGGCGACTACGCGACGATCCAGAAGCGGCTCGCGGGCCCCTGGGCGGAGCCGAACCTCGGCGCCGAGAAGAACTACGTGCTGCTCGACGTGCGCGGGCGCGGCCAGTACGTCGGCTGCGTGCTCAACGTCGACGTGTTCGAGCGCCAGCTCGACGACTGGTACGGCGAGGGCGACGACATGATCTTCGTCGACGAGGATCTCGACGGCGATCCGCCGCGCTGGCCGCCGCGGCTGCACGGCACCGGCACCGAGGACTACTTCAACACCGCCTTCTGCCCGACGCAGGAGTACTGCGCGCCCTACCACGGGCTCACGGTCTACAGCGGCACGAAGGAATGGCCGTGGGGCGGAAAGAACTCGATGTACCGCTTCCACGTCGAGGACCCGATTCGCTTCGAGCGCGCGATCCGCGTGACGATCGAGACCGGCCACGACAACGCGCTCGCCAACGACTACTCGAGCGTCGCCTACTGGTATCAGCACGCGCGCAGCGAGCCGCTGCCGGCGCTGCCGCCGCTCGAGAGGCGGCTGCCGCGTCCGGATCGCGCCGCGCCGTAGCGCCCTCGCGCGGGGTATCGCGCGACGCGGCTTCCGCTAGGATGGCCGAACGTTCCTTGGCGATCGCGCGCGCGCCGACGAGCGGCGCGTGCGGCGCCGGGATCGCACTCGGAGACAAGCGCGTGCCCGATCCGCACTCGACTCCGGCGTGGCTGCGCGCCGCCGGGCTGGTTTCGATCACCGCGATCGCCGCGGGACTCGGCTACGCCGCCTGGATCGTGCTCCGCTACTACGACCGGATCGGCGTGTGAGCGCGCGCGGCGAGGCACCGCTGGCGGTGCTGGTGCTGCTCGCGGCGGCGTTCGTGCTCGCGGCGCCGCTCGTCGGTCGCGCGGGGCATCCGGGCGCAGCCGACGTCTTGATGGGGCTCGCCGCGGGCTGCGGCGTGCTGTCGTTCGGCGTGGCCGGATGGGCGACGCTGCGCGCGGCCCGCCGCGGCACGCGCCCACCGCAGGGAGGGGATCGCTCGTGACCAAGGCCACCACTCGGCGCTTCTTCTTCGGAGGCACGATCGTCTTCACGGCGGTGTTCATCGCGATGACGATCCACACCCACATGACGATCGCGGAGCGCACCCACGCGGATCGCCTCACCGAGGAAGTCGTGCGCGGGCTGCACGTGTGGGGCCGCTACAACTGCGAGAACTGCCACACGTTGCTGGGCGAGGGCGCGTACTACGCACCCGACCTCACGCAGATCGTCGCGCAGCGCGGCCGCCCGTATCTCACTGCGTTCATGGCCGATCCTTCGAAGTTCTACTCCGAGGAGCGCGACGGGCGGCTGATGCCGACGCTCGGCCTCTCCGACCCCGAGATCCAGGAAGTGATCTCGTTCCTCGAGTGGGTCGGCGGCATCGACACCAACGGCTGGCCGCCGCGACCGATCCTGGTGTCGGGCGCCGCGCCGCGCGGCATGCCGTACGTCGAAGGCTCGCTCACCTCCGACGACGCCGTCACCCGCGGCAAGGCGCTCTTCGACGGCGCCGCGGCCTGCGCCACCTGTCACTCGCGCACGCAGGGCCTGACCCAGATCGGGCCGACGCTCGCCGGGATCGCGACCACGGCCGCCGACCGCCTCGCCGACCCCGCCTACCGCGGCGCGGCCAAGACCGCGGAGGAGTACCTGCGCGAGTCGATCCTGAAGCCGAACGCGCACGTCGTGACGGGCGGCACCTACGCCGCGCCCGACGGCACCTCGCTGATGCCGTCCACGTACGACCGCACGCTCGAGCCGGACGCCGTGGACGACCTCGTCGCCTACCTGGCCACCCTGCAGTAGAGGAGCACCGCCATGACGTATCGCTCGCAGCGAGTCGCGTACGCCTACTTCCTCGCCGCGCTGGTGCTGTTCGCGCTGCAGGTCTGCTTCGGCTTCTTGACGCTCGCCAAGTACCTCGGCCCGGATCCCCTGCGCGACGTGATGAACTTCGCGACGACCAAGGCGGTGCACACCAACCTGTTGCTGGTCTGGATCCTGACCGGCTTCATGGGCGCGACGTACTACATGGTGCCCGAGGAATCGCGCACCGAGCTGTGGAGCGAGCGGATCGCCTGGGGCCAGCTCGCGCTCTGGCTCGCGGTCGGCGTGATCACGGTGGTCGGATACCTCTTCGGCTGGACGACGGGGCGCAAGTTCCTCGAGATGCCGACCGTGCTGAAGGTCGGCGTCGTCATCGTGATGGTGATGTTCCTCGTGAACATCGTGCAGACCATCCGCAGGGCCGGCCGCTTCACGACGACCGAGGGCGTGCTGGTGGGCGGCCTCGCCGCGGTCGCACTGCTGTTCATCCCGGCCTTCATCGTGTTCGACAATTACACGCTGGACCGATTCTACCGCTGGTGGGTGGTGCACCTGTGGGTCGAGGGCGTGTGGGAGCTGGTGATGGGCGCGATCCTCGCGTTCCTGCTGATCCGGCTCTCCGGCGCCGACCGCGAGGTGATGGAGAAGTGGCTCTACGTGATCGTCGGGCTGACGTTCCTGTCGGGCATCCTCGGCACCGGGCACCACTACTACTGGATCGGGACGCCGCGCTACTGGCTCTGGGTCGGCGGCGTGTTCTCGGCGCTCGAGCCGCTCGCCTTCCTCGGCATGGCCGCCTACGCGTACAACACGATCCGGCGCTCCGGGCTCGCGCACCCGAACTCGATCGCGCTGCACTGGACGATCGGCGCCGCGGTGCTCGCGACGATCGGCGCCGGCCTGCTCGGCCTCGCGCACACCTGGCCGCAGGTGAACCGCTGGACGCACGGCACGCACATCACCACGATGCACGGCCACCTCGCGTTCTTCGGCGCCTACTCGATGATCGTGCTCGCGATCATCTCCTACGCGCTGCCCGGGCTCACCGGGCGCGACGAGGCGGAGACGCAGACGTCGCTCGGGCTGTGGGCGTTCTGGCTGATGACGGGCGGCATCTTCGGCATGACGATGGCGATGGGCGCCGCCGGCATCGGACAGACCTATCTCGAGCGCATCCTCGGCTTCGGCTACCTCGAGGCGCAGAAGAAGATCCAGGTGCACTACGTGATGTGGTTCGCGACCGCGATCGTGTTCGCGAGCGGCGTCGGGGCGTACATCTGGGACTTCGTGCGCGCCGGCGCGCCGCGCTCGGTGCCGGCGGCCGCTCCCGCGCGCGACCTGCGCGTTCCGGCCTGATGCGCGCGCCGGCCGCCGCGGCGCGCGCGGACGGCGTCGTCGAGCCCGCGCCGGAGGCGGAGCCCTGGTACCGCGCCGTCGGCGACGAGATCGCGCTCTTCGAGGCGGCGGCCCGCCATCGCATGCCCGTGCTGCTGAAAGGGCCGACCGGCTGCGGCAAGACGCGCTTCGTGCGCCACATGGCGTGGCGTCTCGGCCGCCCGCTCGTCACCGTCGCGTGTCACGACGACCTGGCCGCCAGCGACCTCACCGGGCGCTTCCTGGTGCGCGGCGGCGAGACGGTCTGGGCGGACGGTCCGCTCACGCAGGCGGTGCGCGTCGGCGCGATCGCCTACCTCGACGAGGTCGTCGAGGCGCGCCAGGACACCGTCGTCGTGCTGCACCCGCTCGCGGACGACCGCCGCCTGCTGCCGCTCGAGCGCGCGGGCGAGCTGGTCGAGGCGCATCCCGACTTCCAGCTCGTGATCTCCTACAACCCGGGCTACCAGAGTCTCGCCAAGGAGCTGAAGCCGTCGACGCGCCAGCGCTTCGTCGCGCTCGACTTCGACTTCCCGCCGCCCGACGTCGAGACCGAGATCGTCGAGCGCGAGGCCGGGGTCGAGCGCGGGATCGCCGCGGGGCTGGTGCGGCTCGCGGTGCGCGTGCGGCCGCTGCGCGACCGCGGCCTCGCGGAGGCGCCGAGCACGCGCCTGCTGGTCCACGCCGGGCGGCTCGTCGCGGCCGGCCTCGAGCCGCGGCGCGCGTGCCGCGTCGCGATCACCTCCGCGCTCACCGACGATCCCGAGCTGATCCGCACGCTCGGCGAGATCGCGGACGCGGTGCTCGGCTAGCGGGGCACACGGTGGCGGACGCGGAGGACGTGCTGATCGGCGCCGCCGAGCACGTCGCGATCGCGACGCGCTCGCTGTGGACGCGCCGGCTGGTTCCCGACGACGCGCGCGCGGCGCGTGCCGGCGCGGCGCAGCGCCGGCTCGCGCTCTGGCTGCACGCCGCGTTCGGACGCGCGTGGCCGATCGTGCCCGTCGACACGCCGCCGGCGCCGCGCTGGCTCGCGCGCAGCGCGGGC
>QEVM01000027.1 GCA_003576805.1 Pseudomonadota bacterium
CGCACGCAGGCGACCCCGGCCTGCGCCGCCTGTCCGCTGCGGTCGCGCACGAGGTCGGCAACCCGCTGGTCGGCATCCGCACCTGGGCGTCGATGCTGCGCACCCGCTTCGACGATCCCGAGTTTCGCGCGCAGTTCGCCGAGCGCGTCGAGGCGGACACGCGCCGCATCGAGGATGTGGTCGAGACGCTCGCGCGGCTCGGCGCGCTCGATGCGCCGGCGCACGAGCGCGTCGACGTCTCGTCGATGATCGCGGATCTGCTCGGGCGCCAGCGCGCCGCGATCCGCGAGCGGCGGCTGGTGGTGCTCGAGGAGCTCGACCGCAACCAGCCGTGGGCGCTCGGCGACGCCGACCAGCTCCGCTTCGCATTCGGCTTCCTGCTCGATCAGGTGCTCGGCTGGATTCCGGAGCGCGGCGATCTCTACGTCGCGACGCGCCATCGGCCGGCAGCGCTGGCCGGCCGGCCCGCGCTGCTCGTCGAGCTGCGCCTGCGCGGCGCCGCCGACGGGCTCGCGCCGAGCGACCACGCGCTCGCCGTCGCTTCGCTCGACGCGATCGTGCGCGCCCATGGCGGCCGGCTCACCGTCGCGACGGGCGTCGCCGGCGACACCTCGCTCGCGATCGAGCTTCCGGCAGCCGCGCCGGCGAGCGGCTGAAGCCCGCGCGCGGCGCTCGCGCGCTCCGCGAGCGCCGGTACCTTCCGCCCGAGCATGTCGCACATCCTGGTGGTCGACGACGAGCCGAGCGTGCGCGAATCGCTGCGCATGCTGCTCAAGGACGAGTTCGAGGTGACGCCCGTCGCCGAGGTGGGCGAAGCGCTCGCCGTCGTCGATCAGCGCGCGGTGGACGCCGTCCTGCTCGACCTCGTGATGCCGGGCCGCACCGGCCTCGACTTCCTGCGCGAGCTCGCCGCGCGCAGCGACGCGCCGCCCGTCATCGTGCTCTCCGCGACGCGCACCGTCGCGACGGCGGTCGAGGCGATGAAGCTCGGCGCCGTCGACTTCGTGACGAAGCCGTTCGACATCGATGCGCTGCGCATCAAGATCAGCCAGGTGCTCGAGCGGCGCGCGCTCGAGCAGGAGGTGGTGCGGCTGCGCGATCAGGTCGCGGGCCGCGCGCGGCTCGGACGGCTGATCGGGCAGAGCGAGGCGATGCGCGCCGTGTACCGCACCATCGAGCGCGTCGCGCAGTCGCGCTCCACCGTGCTGATCACCGGCGAGAGCGGCACCGGCAAGGAGCTCGTCGCGCGCGCCATCCACGATCTCGGGCCGCGTCACGACGAGCGTTTCGTCGTGGTGAACTGCGCCGCGATTCCCGAGAACTTGATGGAGAGCGAGCTGTTCGGACACGAGAAGGGCGCGTTCACGGGCGCCACCGAGCGCCGCATCGGCAAGTTCGAAGCGGCGCACGGCGGCACCATCTTCCTCGACGAGATCGGCGAGCTCGCGGCCTCGGTGCAGGCGAAGCTGCTGCGCGCGCTGCAGGACCGCACGATCGAGCGCATCGGCTCCACCCAGTCGCAGCCGGTGGACGTGCGCGTCCTCGCCGCGACCAACCGCAACCTCGAGCGCGAGGTCGCGGAGGGGCGCTTCCGCGGCGACCTCTACTACCGCATCCACGTCGTGCCCATCGTGCTGCCGCCGCTGCGCGAGCGCCGCGAGGACGTGCGCCTGCTCGCCGAGTCGTTCCTCGAGCGCGCGCGCGGCGAGAGTGCGCGCGGGCCGCGGCGCTTCACGCCCGACGCGCTGGCGGGCCTCGAGCGCTACGCGTGGCCCGGCAACGTGCGCGAGCTGGAGAACGCCATCGAGCGCGCCGTCACGCTGGGCAACGGCGACGCGATCGAGCTGGAAGACCTGCCCGAGGAGGTGCAGCTGGCGAGCCGCGCCGACTCGCTGACCGACGAGCTGCGCGCCGGGCGCATCGACCTCGAGAGCGCCGTCGGACGCTTCGAGGCCGGGCTGATCCGCGAGGCGCTCGCCCGCACGGGCGGCAACCAGACCCGCGCCGCCGACCAGCTCGGCATCACCCGTCGCCTGCTCAAGCTCAAGATGGACCGCTACGGACTCGCGGCTTCGGGCGAGGAGCCGTACACGGATTGAACAGGCGTTCCTTTCGGAACACCTGCGGCATTCCCTTTTCCTTTCCCGTACTTGGCTGGCTCGGTCGGAATTTGTCCGTTCCGTGCGGAACGAGCGGGCCGACTCGCCGCCTCTCCGTGCATACCCGAAAAGCAATGCCAATGCGGCCACTTGACTCGTTCCTTGCAGCGGAATGACGCTTGGCACCGGGGTTGCTCTTGGGGCGGACTCGCGAGGCGCGAAGGGAGAAACCCCGTGATCGACCGCAATCCCGCGCGCGCGACCGTACTGGTCGTGGACGACGAGCGAGGCCCCCGAGAGTCGCTCCGCATGATCCTGTCGCCGAGCTACGACGTCCGGCTGGCGTCGAGCGGCGCCGAGGCGCTCGAGGCGCTGCACACGACGCCGGTGGACGTCGTGACGCTCGACCTCGCGATGCCGGGGCTGCGCGGACAGGAGCTGATGCGCGCGATCCGCCTCGACTTCCCCGACGTCGAGGTCATCGTGATCACCGGTCACGGCACCCTCGACTCGGCCACCGAAGCGATCCGCCACGGCATCTGCGACTACCTCCAGAAGCCGTTCGACGTGGTGCAGGTCACCGCCGCCGTCTACCGGGCGCTCTCGCGCCGCCGCGGGCGCCGCCGCCTGGTGAGCTTCCTCGAGGAGCTCGCGGAGGTGGTCGGCCGCGACGTGCACGTCGCCGACATCCTCGATCAGGTCGAGACCGACTCGGGCGTGCGCACGCGGCTCGGCGAGCTGCTCGCGCGCTCCGCGCAGGACTTCACGCCTCCGCCGGCCGAGCCCGAACGGACCCTGCCCTTCTTCGAGGTGCTCGCCGACACGATCGAGTCACAGGACCCCTGCATGCGCGGCCACGCGCGCCGCACCGCGTTCTACGCGAGCCTGCTCGCGGACCGGCTCTGCCTCTCCGCCGCGGAGAAGCGCCAGGCGCGGCTCGCCGCGTTCCTCCACGACATCGGCAAGATCGGCGTGCCCTCGTCGCTGCTCTCGCGCGAAGGACCGCTCGACGCCAGCGAGCGCGACACCGTGGCGCGACACCCGGAGGTCGGCGCGCGCCTGATCGCGCCGCTCGGCGTGTCGGCGGGGCTGGTCGCGGCCGTGCGACATCATCACGAGCGCTGGGACGGCACCGGCTATCCGGACCGCCTCGCGGGCGACTCGATCCCGCTCGTCGCGCGGATCGTGCAGATCGCCGACGCGTTCGACGCGATGACGGGCGGGCGCCCGGATCGCCCGGCGCTCGATCGCAGCACCGCGCTGCGCGAGCTCGCGCGCTGCGCGGGCACGCAATTCGATCCCACGCTGGTGAAGGAGTTCGCCGTCGTCGCGGAGGGGACGTCGTCGGAGGTCGATCTCGACCTCGTCGCGGACCTCGTCGCGTCGACGCGAGCTGGGTCGGAGTCGGCCGTGCCGTCGGCGCGGCGGATCGTCTGAAGGGGGGCCGCGCTTGCGGGAAGCAGTGAATCAGCTCTCGCTCGATTTCGGAGTTTGCGGGGGCACCCTCGGGTCGCGCGCTGCTCGCAAGGCGCGACGGATCGCGACCGTGCGGCAAGTGGAGTTCGCGCCGTTCCCGCGGGCACGCCGCGACGAACGGTGGAGCGCGGGCTTCACTCTCGACCTCTCGTCGCAGGGCGCATGCCTGCGCACGAAGGAGGCCGCACCGGTAGGGTCACTGCTTCGCGTGATCGTGCGCGGCGTCGACGGCCGGCCGACTCTCGACTCGGTGGCGCGCGTCGTCTGGAGCTCGTGCGGGCGCTCCGGCGAGGTGCGCATGGGCCTCGCGATGCTGGCCGCGCGCGCGCGCCGGCCGCTGCGCGCGTTGCCGCGCAAGACCGCCGTCGCCGCCTAGCCGAAACCTGCGGCGACCGTGCTCGACGCGTTCGCGCGCGTCCGCGGGACCCACCGGAATCCGTTAGAGTCCCGGCATGTTCGGCATCGGGATGACCGAGCTCCTGGTGATCCTGGCGGTGGCGTTGATCGTCTTCGGTCCGACCCGCCTCCCGGAGCTGGCGCGTTCGCTCGGACGCGCGATGGGCGAGTTCCGCCGCGCCTCGACCGACCTGCGACAGACCTTCCGCGACGCGGTCGAGGATCCCAAGCCGGCGGTGGATCCCGCGCCCGGCGCGGCTCCGCCGGCGATCGCGGCGCCGGCCGAGGCCGCGCCCGGCGAATCGCAGACCGCGGAAGCGCCCGCCGCCGCCGCACCCGATCGCGGTCCCGCCGCGCCGTCCGTGTGAGCGACGCCTCGATGGACGAGAGCCGACTCCCGCTCACCGAGCATCTCGCCGAGCTCCGCAGCCGGCTGGTGAAGTCGGTCGTCGCGTGGCTCGCGGCGTCGATCGGCGCGTGGAACTTCAAGGAGCAGATCTTCGCCGCGCTGCTCGCGCCCGCGGTGAAGGCGCTCGCCGACGGCAAGGGCCAGCTCCAGGCGATCGCGCCGGGCGAGATCTTCTTCACCTACATCAAGGGCGCCCTGCTCGGCGGCTTCGTGATCGCGCTGCCGGTGATCCTCTGGCAGGTGTGGTCGTTCATCGCACCGGGTCTCTACCCGAGCGAGAAGCGGCTCGCGGTGCCCTTCGTGGTGGTCTCGACGCTGCTCTTCGTCTCGGGCGCGTTCTTCGGGCACACCTTCGTGTTCCCGATCATGTTCGCGTTCCTGTCCGACTTCGAGAGCGAGTTCGTGCAGGCCGCCTGGTCGATGAGCGAGGTCTTCGGCATGACGACGACGATGTTCCTCGCGTTCGGCGCGTCGTTCGAGATGCCGGTCGTGGTCTTCTTCCTCGCGAGCGCCGGGATCCTGAGCGTGCGCCAGCTGCTGCGCGGCTTTCCGTACGCGGTGCTCGCCTGCTTCGTGATCGGCGCGGTGCTCACGCCGTCCACGGACTGGGTGAGCCAGACCATGCTCGCCGTCCCGATGTGCGTGCTCTACCTGCTCGGCGTGCTCGTCGCGTGGATGTTCGGCGGGCAGCGCGCGCGCGCGGCGAGCAAGGAGCTCGCGACGACCTCGCCTCAGTCCTGAGGAGAGGCGCTCCGCGCGGCGCGCGAGCGGCGCACGCGGATGCGCGCGAGGTCGAGCCGCTCGCCGGTCGTCTCGTCGACGACGACCGGACGCAGCCGGCGCTGCGTCTCGCGGTCGCACAGCTCGAGCGGCGGCGACGTGCCCGGCTCCCAGAGCCAGTCCTCGCCCCAGCGCCAGAGCGCCGCCAGCACGTCCCAGAAGGCGCGGCCCTTGGCGGTGAGCGTGTACTCGTAGCGGGGCGGCCGCTCCTCGTAGAGCCGCTTCTCGAGCAGGCCCTCGGCGACGAGGCGCTGGAGGCGCCGCGCGAGGATCGCGCGCGGCACGCCCAGCGACTGCTGTAGCTCGTCGAAGCGGCGCTGGCCGAGGAACGCGTTGCGCAGGACGAGCGGCGTCCACCAGTCGCCGATCAGGTCCGTCGCGCGGGCGATCGGGCAGGGCCAAGCGTCGAAGCGGGTGCGGCGCACTAGGGGACGGCCTCAATGCGCGCCGCGACGTGCTTGTGCCACGGCGTGCCGGCGATCGGATCGCGGTCCTCCGACGCCGTCAGCTCGTTGGGCGCGACGCCCCGCACGCGTTCGTCGCCGTTCTCGTCCGGATAGCGGAGGCCGAGACCGTTCGGGAGCGTGACGTGTCCCGGCTGCAGCGTGTCCGTGATCTCGACCGTCGCGACCACGCTCGCGCGCTTGGTCGTGACGCGCGCCAGGCCGCCCGGCGCGATGCCGAGGCGCTCCGCGTCGGCCGGGCTGATGCGCAGCGCGCCGAACTCGTCCTTCCGCCGCCACGCCGGGTCGCGGAAGATCGTGTTGGCGGTGCTGGTGCGGCGCTCGCCGGCGGACAGCACGAACGGGAAGGCGGGATCGCGCTCCCGCTGCGCCTCGTCGCGCAGCGCGCGCAGCTCGTCGAGCAGCTCGGGGACGGCGAGCCGGACCTTTCCGTCGGGCGTCTCGACGCGCCGCCACGTCTCCTCGTACTCGTCGGCGCTGAACACGACGCCCGAGCGGCGCTCGAGGATCGCGTCGAAGAGCGCCTCGCCCTGCGCGATCGGGTCGCCGTCGAAGCCGGCGCGCCGCACCGACTCGGGGTGCGTGCGGGCGCAGTTGTGCGCGAGCGCCCAGACGACGGCGGCGGGCGCCGCGTCGCCGAGCGCCACCTTGCCGAGCGTCTCGTAGAGCACGACCGGCAGCACGCTGGCGAGCTTCGGGTTCGCGCCGAGCGCCTGGAAGAACGCGTTCGCAAAGGATGCGCGACCCTGCGCGGCCGCCGCGCGCAGCGGCTCGAGGTCCGCGTCGCTGACGGCGCCGAGCGCGCGCACCAGCCGTGCGTGGATCTCCGCCTCGGGCAGCGTCCCCGCGCGCGGCGCGAAGAGCGGCGCGCGCAGGTGGAACGCGTTGCGCGGGAACTCGAGCGTGAAGAAGGTCGCCTCCCACTTCTCGAGCTGCGACGAGGCCGGCAGCACGTAGTGCGCGAGCCGCGCGGTCTCGGTCATGGCGACGTCGATCACCACGACCAGCTCGAGCGCCTCGAGCGCCTGGCGCATGCGCTGGCTGTCGGCGAGCGAGTGCGCCGGGTTGCCGCTCTCGACGAGCAGCGCGCGGAAGCGGTCCGGGTGGTCGGTCAGGATCTCGTCCGGAATCGCGTTGCACGGCACCAGGCTCGTGATGATCCGCTGGCCGGTGACGGGCGTGCGCCGCTCGGTTCGGCTCTTGCCGATCAGCGCGCCGAAGTGGGTGTGGATGTTGGCCGTCCCGGGCTTCGCGAAGTGGCCCGTGACCAAATACACGAGCTTCTCGAGATACGAGTCGAGCGTGCTGTGCGGCGCCTGCTGGATGCCGAGGTCCTCGAGGATCGACACGCTGCGCGCGCGCCCGATGCGGCGCGCGACCTCGCGCACCGCCGACTCCGCGACTCCGGCGCGCGCGCAGAACTCGGCGATCGGCACGTCGCGCAGATGCTCGAAGACCTCGGCGGCGCCGGTCGTGTGCGCCGCGAGGAAGGCGTGGTCGACGAGATCCTCCGCGACGAGC
Source organism: Pseudomonadota bacterium (assembly GCA_003576805.1). Lineage (GTDB taxonomy): Bacteria > Myxococcota_A > UBA9160 > UBA9160 > PR03 > PR03. The sequence continues at coordinate 7,146 of QEVM01000027.1, forward strand.
ACGGCCAGCAACGCGGAGAGGCAGAAGGCGTCCGTGCCCGGGCGGACCTGGAGGTGGTAGTCGGCGAGCTCCGCAGTCTCGGTGCGGCGCGGATCGATCACCACCAGCGTGCGCGCCGGATCGCGCGCGATGTCGCGCAGCACCGCCCGCGCGCGCGGGAAGCCGTGGGACTGCCACGGGTTCTTGCCGACGAAGACCGCGACCTCGGCGTGCTCGAAGTCCGGCGCGGTGTGGCAGCTCGGGCGTCCGAAGAGCTGCCCGTCGACCCAGAACTCGCCGGTCTTCTCCTGCGCGAGCGCGTTCGACGCGTACACGCTGCCGAGCGCGCCGCGCGTCGCGTTCGCGTAGGCGCCGGGCAGATGGTTTCCCTGTCCGCCGCCCCCGTAGTAGAGGATCTTGTCGCCGCCCCAGGCGTCGCGGATGCGGAGCAGCGCGGCCGCGATCTCGCGGATCGCCGTGTCCCAGTCGATCGGCTCGAAGCTGCCGTCCGGACGGCGCCGCAGCGGCGAGCCGATCCGGTCGCGCCCGTTCTGGTAGTGGTCGAGCCGGGCGGGCTTCTCGCACGTGTAGCCCTGCGAGAGCGGGTGGTCCTTGTCGCCGCGCACGCGCGCGATGCGGTGTCCCTCGACCTGCACCTCGATGCCGCAGTTGATGCTGCACAGGATGCAGGCGCTCTTCTTCCAGGTCGGTGCGGACGGGGCGGGCGAGGGCGAGGCGATCGGGGCCGGGTCGACCGTCATGTCGGGAACTCCGCGGGCGCGGCGTCGGTTCAACAAGAGAATCTACTGGATCGAAGCCGCGGTCAAGCGCGAATCGCGGGATGGAGCGCCGAAGGGTGGGGCGGCTCAGAGCGTCGCGAGCCGGTCCACGATCGCGCGCCGGGCGGCGTCCGCGTCGACGGCGGTCGCCACCTGCATCTCGGAACCGAACGGCGCCCCGGGCGGCGCTTCGATGGTGCGGAGGATGCCCCGCTCGATGGTCGGCACGATGCGCAGCGACTCGAAGCGCAGCGCGGCCGGGTCGATCAGCGCCTGCACGGTGAGCGGGTCGTGCAGGAAGGCGACGAACTCGCCCGGCTCGGGTCCGCCCCACGAATCGAAGAGCTTCTTCTGCACGCCGGTCCACATGCGCGTCATCGCGCCGATCGCGCGCGCCAGCGCGCGGCCGGCCTCGAGGCGCTCGAGGTCCGCCGGTCCCATCCAGGTCTGCAGCGTCACGTCGGCCGTGACGAGCGTGGTCCGGAAGCCGGCGCCGAGCACGCCGACGGTCGCCTCGGGATCGGCGCAGAGGTTGTAGTCGATGCCGTGCGGCAGCTCCTTGCCGCCGAGCCGCACGCTGCGCACGTGACCGCCCATGATGGTCAGTCCCGCGACGCGCTCGGGCAGCTTGGGATCGAGCGCGAGCGCGCGTGCGACGTTGGTCAGCGGTCCGATCGCGACGAGCTCGAGGCCCTCCACCTCGCGCGCCGCGCGCACGATCCGCGTCGGTCCCCATTCCTCGGACACCAGCGCGTCCGGGCCGTCGGGAAGGCCCTTGCCCTCGTGGCCGAACCACACGAAGCGGTCCGGCGCGCGCAGCAGCGGCACCTCCTCGCCGGCGCAGACCTCGACGCGCTCGCGACCCGCGAGGCCGAGCAGCCGCGCCGCGACCCGCGAACGCAGCCGCGTGTCTCCACACACGGTGGTGACGGCCACCAGCTCGAGCTCGGCGGGCGCGCCGAGGACCAGCCCCAGCGCGAGGGCGTCGTCGACGTCGCTCCCGATGTCCGTATCGAGCAGGATCTTGCGGGTCAGGACGGCGAGGCCGACTCGGAGGCCGGCCGACGGTCGAGGAGGGGCGAGCGGGCGGAGCGCACGGCGCTACGCGCCCTCCGGCTTCTCGGGCGGCGTCACCACGAAGAGCAGCGCGCCGCTCTCGACGGTCTGCCCTTCGGAGACGCCGAGATCGGTGATGGTGCCCTCGAACGGCGACTTGATCTCGTTCTCCATCTTCATCGCCTCGAGGATGATGACGCCCTGGCCTTCGGCCACCGCGGTGCCGACCGGCGACACGATCTTCACGACCTTGCCCGGCATCTCCGCTTCGACGCGCTGCGGTCCGCTGACCACCACCTTGGCGGTGCTCGCGAGCAGCCGCGCGCGCTCGTCGCGCGCTTCGAGATGGAAGAGCTGCCCGCCGACGAGCACGTCGAAGCCGTGCCCGCCGTTGTCGTCGATGATCACCTCGAACTGCTTGCCGTCCTCGAGGATCGAGTAGATGGTCTTGCCGCTCTTGGCCGCGTCGACGTGGACGGTGCGGCCGTCGATCGTGATCTCGAACTGGCCTTCGGAGATCTCGACGAGGCCGACGGTCTTGGTGTCGCCCTTCTTCTCGGTGACCTCGTAGTTCACCGCCAGCCTCCCCGCATCTGCGCGCGGCGCCCGTAGCTCTTCCAAGGATCGGCGCCGCCGCTCGCGACGACCGACGCCTCCGCGGCGCGCTGCTTGTCGCGCTTGTACGCGGCGACCGCGGCCATCATGAACGCGACGCGGCGCGCCTCGGCGGAGTCCTCGGCCGAGGTCGGCGTGGGGCCGCCCTTGCCGCCGGCCATGTGCTGCTCGATGAAGCCCGTGTCGTAGCGGCCCTCGAGGAACTTCGGGTGGTGCACGAGCTTCTGGTGAAAGGGGATCGAGGTCTTGATGCCCTTCACCACGAACTCGGAGAGCGCGCGGCCAAGCCGCTCGATCGCCTCGGCGCGATCGCGACCCCACACGACCAGCTTCGCGACCATCGGGTCGTAGAAGACCGTCACCTTCGCGCCCTGGTAGACGCCGCTGTCGACGCGGATGCCGGGGCCGGCTGCCGGCCGGTAGACGAGGATCTCGCCGGGCGACGGCACGAAGTTGTTGTCGGGGTCCTCGGCGTAGATGCGCGCCTCGATGGAGTGACCGTGGATCGCGAGCTCGTCCTGCGAGAAGGGCAGCTTCTCGCCGGCGGCGACCCGGATCATCGCCTTCACGATGTCGATGCCCGTGATCATCTCGGTGATGGCGTGCTCGACCTGCACGCGCGTGTTCATCTCGAGGAAGTAGAAGTGGTCGTGCTTGTCGACGAGGAACTCGCACGTTCCCGCGCCGACGTAGTTCACGGCCTTGGCGGCGGCCACCGCCGCCTCGCCCATCTTCGCGCGCAGCTCCGGGCTGATGCGGTTGCCCGGCGCTTCTTCGATCACCTTCTGGTGCCGGCGCTGGATCGAGCATTCGCGCTCGAACAGGTGCACGGCGTTGCCGTGCGCGTCGGCGAGGATCTGGATCTCGATGTGGCGCGGCTCCTCGACGAACTTCTCGACGTAGAGCGAGTCGTCGCCGAACGAGCTCTTCGCCTCGGAGCGCGCGCGCGCGATCGCGCTCGTCAGCTCCGTCTCGTTGCGCACCAGGCGCATGCCCTTGCCGCCGCCGCCCGCCGCGGCCTTGATCATCACGGGCGGGCCCGTGTCGCGCACCCAGCGCGCGATCGCGTCGTCGGTGAGGCGATCCGTCGTACCGGGCACGATCGGCACGCCGGCCTTGTCCATCGTCTGGCGCGCCGTGACCTTGTCGCCCATCGTGCGCATCACGTCGCCGCGCGGACCGATGAAGACGACGCCTTCCTGCTCGCACAGGTCCACGAAGTGGCCGCGCTCGGAGAGGAACCCGTAGCCGGGGTGGATCGCCTCGGCGCCGGACTTCTTCGCGACCTCCACGATCTTCTCGCCGATCAGGTACGACTCCCGCGCGGGCGGCGGGCCGATGCAGTAGGCCTCGTCGGCGAAACGCACGTGCAGCGCGTCGCGGTCCACGTCCGAGTAGACGGCGACGGTCTTGATGCCCATCTCGCGGCACGCGCGCATCACGCGCACGGCGATCTCGCCGCGATTGGCGATCAGAACCTTCTTGAACATCGCGGTGGATCCTTTAGAGCGGAATGTTGCCGTGCTTCTTCGGCGGGTTCGCGTCGCGCTTGTTCTGGAGCATCTCGAGCGATCGGATGATCTTCGCCCGCGTCTCCTCGGGCTTGATGACCTCGTCGATGTAGCCGAGCTCCGCGGCCTTGAAGGGATTGGCGAACTTCTCGCGGTAGTCGGCCTCGAGCTCGACGCGGCGCGCCGCGGGGTCCGCGGCGTCCTTCAGCTCGTTGCGGAACACGATGTTCACCGCGCCGTCGGGGCCCATCACCGCGATCTCGGCGGTGGGATAGGCGAAGTTGACGTCGGCGCGCGTGTGCTTGGAGCTCATGACGACGTACGCGCCGCCGTAGGCCTTGCGCGTGATGATCGTCACCCGCGGAACGGTCGCCTCGCAGTAGGCGTACAGCAGCTTGCTGCCGTGCGTGATGATGCCGCCGTGCTCCTGGTCGACGCCGGGCAGGAAGCCGGGAACGTCGACGAAAGTGACGATCGGGATGTTGAAGGCGTCGCAGAAGCGCACGAAGCGGCCGCCCTTCTTCGACGCGTCGATGTCGAGCACGCCGGCGCGGTGCGCGGGCTGGTTGGCGACGATGCCGACCGAGCGCCCGCCGAAGCGGCCGAAGCCGACGACGATGTTCTTGCCGTAGAGGCCGTGCACCTCGAGGAAGTTGCCGTCGTCGACGACGAGCTTGATCAGCTCCTTGATGTCGTACGGCTTGTTCGGGTTGTCCGGCACGAGGTTGCGCAGCGCCGCCTCGGCGCGGTCGGCGGGGTCTTCCGTCGCGACGACCGGCGGGTCCTCGAGGTTGTTCTGCGGGATGAACGAGAGCAGGCTGCGGATGACCTGGATGCACTCCTCTTCGGAGTTGACCGCGAAGTCCGCGACGCCGCTCTTGCTGGCGTGCGCGACCGCGCCGCCGAGCTCCTCGGGACTGACCTCTTCGTGCGTCACCGTCTTGATGACATCCGGGCCGGTGATGAACATGTTGGAGGTGTTCTTCACCATGATGATGAAGTCGGTCATCGCGGGCGAGTAGACCGCGCCGCCGGCGCAGGGGCCGAGGATGGCGGAGATCTGCGGAATCACACCCGACGCGAGCACGTTCCGGGTGAAGACGTCGCCATAGCCGCCGAGCGAGACGACGCCCTCCTGGATGCGCGCGCCCGCGCCGTCGTTGAGCCCGATGAACGGCGCGCCCGCCTTCACAGCGAGGTCCATCACCTTGCAGATCTTCTCCGCGAACGCGCCCGAGAGGCTGCCGCCGAAGACGGTGAAGTCCTGCGAGAACAGGAAGACCAGGCGGCCGTTCACCTTGCCGTAGCCGGTCACCACGCCGTCGCCGGGGATCTTCTGCTCGTCCATGCCGAAGTCGGAGCAGCGGTGCACGACGAAGCGGTCGGTCTCGACGAAGGTGCCGGGATCGAGCAGCAGCTCGATGCGCTCGCGCGCCGTGAGCTTGCCGGCCGCGTGCTGGCGCTCGATGCGGGCCTCGCCGCCGCCCATCATGGCGCGGGCGTTCAGCTCGTCGAGTCTCTTGAGCTTGTCCTCGATCGACATGGGAGTCCTTGGACCTCTTTTGCGTGTGCGGCGCGACTTCTAGAGGCTCGAGATTTCCTCGAGCCGAGCCTCCAGGAAGCCGCGGTAGGCGTCGACGTCGATCGTGCGGCGGGCGACGCCGCTCTCCATCGCGGCCTGCGCGACGGCGGGCGCCACGTGCAGCAGCACGCGGGGATCGAACGGCTTCGGGATGATGTACTCGGGACCGAAGTGGAAGCTCTCGCCCGCGTACGCGCGCCGCACCACGTCGGGAATGCCGTCGCTCTCGCCGCGTCGCGCGAGCGCGGCGAGCGCGCGCACCGCCGCCTGCTTCATGTCCTCGTTGATCTTGCGGGCGCGCACGTCCAGCGCACCGCGGAAGATGAACGGGAAGCCGAGGACGTTGTTCACCTGGTTCACGTAGTCGGAGCGTCCCGTCGCCATGATGGCGTCGTTGCGCACCTGCGCGACCTCGGGCGGCGTGATCTCCGGGTCGGGGTTGGCCATGGCGAAGATGATGGGCTTGGCCGCCATCGCCTTGATCATGTCCGGCGTGACGAGGCCGGCCGAGGAGAGGCCGACGAAGACGTCGGCGCCCTTCATCGCGTCGGTCAGCGTGCGCGCGTTCGTGCGGCGCACGAACTCCTGCTTGTACTCGTTCATGCCCGAGGTGCGGCCCTCGTAGAGGACGCCCTTCGAGTCCACCATCAGCAGGTTCTCGGGGTCCACGCCGAGGTCCTTGTAGAGCTTGGCGCACGCGATGGCCGAGGCCCCCGCGCCCGAGAACACGATCTTCGCGTCGGCGGGCTTCTTGCCGACGAGCTCGAGCGCGTTCAGCAGCGCCGCGCCCGAGATGATCGCGGTGCCGTGCTGGTCGTCGTGGAAGACCGGGATGTCGAGCGTCTCGACCAGGCGCTTCTCGATCACGAAGCACTCGGGAGCGCGGATGTCCTCGAGGTTGATGCCGCCGAAGGTGGGCGCGATCAGCTGGCAGAACTCGATGATCTTCTCGGGGTCCTCGGTCGCGACCTCGATGTCGAAGACGTCGACGTCGGCGAAGCGCTTGAAGAGGACGCCCTTGCCTTCCATCACCGGCTTGCTCGCGAGCGCGCCGAGGTTGCCCAGACCGAGGATGGCGGTGCCGTTGCTGATGACCGCGACGAGGTTGCCGCGCGCGGTGTAGCGGTAGGCCGCCTCGGGATCCTTGGCGATCTCGCGCACCGGCTCGGCGACACCAGGGCTGTACGCGAGCGAGAGATCCTCGGCGGTGAGCGTTGGCTTCGTTGGAACGACCTTGATCTTCCCGGGTCGCCCCGACTCGTGATAGGCGAGCGCCTGTTCCTTCGTGATCGCCACTGCAAGTTCCCCCGGAGGGTTAGAGGGGCGCGAGTCTATCAGAATCGTCGAGTGCGCGTCGAGGCACCTTTTCGTCGTGAAAACGACAAGTTGCCGTATTTCGCGACTACTCCTTCAAGAGCTCGCGCGCGATCACGAGCCGTTGGATCTGATTGGTTCCTTCGTAGATCTGCATGAGCTTTGCGTCCCGCATCAGCTTCTCGACGGGATATTCCTTCGTGTAGCCGTTGCCGCCGAAGATCTGCACCGCGTCGGTCGTGACGCGCATTGCGACGTCGGTCGCAAAGCACTTCGCGAACGAGCTGTACTTCGACGCGCGCAGGCCTTGGTCGACCATCCACGCGCTCTGATGCGTCAGCAGGCGGCCGGCCTCGATGTCCTTCGCCATGTCGGCGAGCAGGAACTGCACGGCCTGGAAGCCTCCGATCGGGAAGCCGAACGCCTTGCGCTCCTTCGCGTACGCGACCGACTCCTCGAGCGCGCGGCGCGCGATCCCCGTCGCCAGCGCACCGATCGGCGGCCGCGTCCGGTCGAGGGTCTGCATCGCGATCTTGAAGCCCTCGCCCTCGTGTCCGAGGCGGTCGGCGGCCGGCACGCGCACGTTGTCGAAGTGCACGACGCGCGTGTCGCTCGCGCGCTGGCCCATCTTGTCTTCCTTCTTCCCCGCCGAGAGGCCCGGCGTCCCGCGCGCGATCACGAACGCGGAGATGCCCTTGTGACGGCTCGAGCGGTCGGACGTCGCGAAGACCGTGTAGACGTCCGCCTCGCCGCCGTTGGTGATCCAGCACTTCGTCCCGTTGAGGACGTAGTCGTCGCCGTCGCGCTCGGCGAGCAGCTGCAAGCCCGCGACGTCCGAGCCCGCCTCCGGCTCGGAGAGACAGAAGGACACCAGCTTGAAGTCCGCCGCACACGGCTCGAGCCAACGCTTCTTCTGCTCGTCGCTGCCCGCGATGACGATCGGCATCAGCCCGAGGTCGTTGCACATGATCGAGGTGGTCATGCCCGAGCAGCCCCAGGCCAGCTCCTCGACCGCGAGGCAGGAGTCGATCACGGACAGGCCGACGCCGCCGTAGGTCTCCGGGATGCACGTCGAGACGAGACCGAGCTCCCACGCCTTCTGGATGATGGCGCGCGGGAACTCGCCGGTCTGGTCGTGGTGCGCCGCTGCCGGCGCGATCTCGGACCGCGCGAAGCGGCGCGCCGTCTCCTGCAGGGCCTGTTGCTCGTCGCTGAGCCGAAAGTCCATGGCGTCCTCCGTCGGCCGGCCCGCGGAACCTGACCACGAGTCGGACCCGCAGTCATTTTCTGCATGAAAACCGGTGACTTAGAGGAAGCTAGGAGACGGGCTCGGGAGTCTCAAGCGCGCTCAGAGCGGAGCTCCGAGACGCCGCGACAACTGGTTCGCCGCCGTCACCACGCGCGGCGCGTGCTCGGCTTCGAGCCGCGCCCGATCCACGCGCGACGCCGGCGCCGACACCGCGATCGAGGCGACGGGCATCGAGGTCGCGTCGAACACGGGAGCCGCCGCGCACACCACGCCGGGCGCGCTCTCCTCGAGGTCGAGCGCGAAGCCCTGCACGTGCACCTGCTGCAGGTGCTCGAGCAGCTTGTCGCGGTCGAGGATGGTGGCGTCGGTCGCCTTGGGCAGCGGCCGAGAGGCGAAGACGCGGTCCCAACGCTCGATCGTGTCCGGTGCGCCGCAAGCGAGCAGCACCTTGCCCACCGCCGTGCAGTGCGGCCACAGCGTGCCGCCGAGGTGGAGGCCCGTCACGAGCGGCCCGGCCGCCTGCACGCCGTCGAGCATCATCACCTCGACGCCGCGCAGCACCGCGAGGTGCGCGCTCTCGCCCGTCTCGCGGGACAGCGACTCGAGCACGCTGCGCCCGTGTCGCGTCAACGAGCGCGTGCGCGCGGACGCGTAACCGAGCCGCACGCACGCTGCGCCGAGCCGATAGCGCTCGGTCTGCGCGCACTGATCGACCCAGCCCTTCTCCTCGAGCGTCGCGAGGATCCGGAAAACATTGTTCTTGTGTAAGTGGAGGCGCTTCGAAAGCTCCGTCACGCCGAGCGCTTCGTCGGTCTCGAACGCCTCGAGAACGCGCAGCGCGTTCGTGACCGTCTGAATGGCGTACTCGCTCTTCGCCCTTTGCATGCCCACCCCTCGCCCAGGCAGTCGAATCCGACTACGCCGAACGACCTCCCAACGCTCGCTCGACGGGAAGCGCGGGACACACGTGGGGCAGGCAAAGCGAGCCGAACCGCTGGGGACTGGGTCGGGGCGCGCAGTGTGCGCACGCCGCTGTGCTCGATCCGACGGTAGCGGGGGCTCGATCCACGAGGGCCATGGCTCGTCCGGCGTCGAGTAGCGACTGGGGGGTCGTTACCGTGCGATGAAATTTGAAGAGACGGCGAGTGGTATCGCATGAGCCCCAGACAGTGTCAAGCAAGAGGCGTTGCGATGAAGCGGAATTTCTCCGCATCGAGCGACGTAGACACGAGAAAGTGTCTGCGATCACTCGCGCACATCGCGAACAGATCGAACGTTCCGGTTGCACGACGTCCGTCGTGCGCGGGCTCAGGCTCCCGCGGGGTCGCTGCTCGCTTCGCTCTCGGCGGCGAGCAGCTCGATCACCAGGAACGCGACGCCGACGACGATGAACGCATCGGCGAGATTGAAGTCGGGCCACTGGTAGCCGCCCCAGAGGCGGAAGTGGAGGAAGTCGACGACCTCTCCGCGGAACACGCGATCGATCAGATTGCCGACGGCGCCGCCGAGGATCAGCCCGAGCGAGAGGCCCGAGAATCGCTCCCCGGGGGCCAGCTTTCGATAGAAGCCGAACAGCATGAAGATGGCGATGATCGTGATGCCGATGAACAAGGTGAGGCGGATCGCCGCCGGCGCATCGGTGAACATGCCGAACGCCGCGCCGGGATTGCGCACGTGCGTCAGATAGAAGAAGCCGTCGATGACGGGAATGCGATCGGAGAAGTCGAGACGCGCGTCGACGGTGAGCTTGGTCGCCTGATCGGCGATCGCCGAGAGCAACGAGGCGGCCGCGAAGTGTCGCGTCTTCGGCATCATCGGGCTCGCGACCCTATCACACGGGACCCGAGGGGTCGAACGAGCCGGCGCACTAGAACCAGCGTCCGATGATGCGACCGAGCCAGCCACCGCGCGAGCGCGCGCGGCCGCGCTCGCTGCCGACGCGCTCGCGCTCGTCGCGCAGGTCGCCGTCGACGAACCAGCCTCCCTCGGGGCAAGTCACGCGCGGCTCCGTTCCATCGGCGAAGTACTCGGGAACGCTGCGCGGACAACCGGCGAGCGCCACTGCGCCCGACTCGGGATCGATCTCGAGGCGGTGGATGCCCGGCGGGGGTTCGAACGCGCCCGGAATCACGCCGCCGGTCGCTTCCTTCAGGAAGCGCAGCCAGATCGGCACGGCGAGCCGCGACGCCGGCAGCTTCATGTCGCGCGGCTCGTCGAATCCCACCCAGACGGCTGCGACGAGCTCCGGCGTGAACCCGACGAACCATGCGTCCTTCGAGTCGTTGCTGGTTCCGGTCTTGCCCGCGACGGGTCCGCGAATGCCGGCGGCGCGCACGGCGCGTGCGGTGCCGCGATCCACGACGCCCTCGAGCAGCGAAACCGCGAGAAAGCTCGTGGCCGCGTCAAGTGCGCGCTCGCTCTTCTCCCGGCTGCGCGCGAGCGTGCGACCCGACGGATCCGCGACGTCGTCGAAGAAGCGCGGCTCCGCGCGCACGCCGCCACTGGCGAGCGTCGCGTACGCGACCGCGAGCTCGAGCGGCGTCACGTCCGCGGCGCCGAGCGCGAGCGCGGGAACCGGCTCGAGCGGGCTGCGGACGCCGAGCCTCCGCGCGACGTCGATGATCTGCTCGGTCCCCACTTCCTGCGCGAGGCGGACGGTCGCGACGTTCAGCGATTTCTCGAGCGCCTCGCGCACACCCACGCGACCGTGGAACTTGTGGTCGAAGTTGGCCGGCGACCAGGTGCCCGCAGCGGTCCGCAGCGAGAACGGCGTGTCGTCGAGGGCGCTCGCGAGCGTGATCACCGGCGCGCCGCGCCTCGCTTCGAGCCCGGCGACGTACACGAACGGCTTGAACGCGCTGCCGGCCGTGCGGCGCGCCTGCAGACAGCGGTCGAACTGGCTCTCGCCGTAGTCGCGTCCGCCGACGAGGGCGAGCACTTCGCCCGTGCGCGGGCGCAGCGCGATGACACACCCCTGGATCTTCGCCTGACCCCCGGGGCGCAGCGCCTTGTGCTTCTTCTCGAGCTCGGCGAGCCCTTCGCGGAGCGCCGTCGTCGCGATCTGCTGGAGGCGGAGATCCAGCGTGGAGTAGATCCGCAGACCCTCGCGCTGCAGCGCGGCCTCGTCGTAGACCTCGGGCAGCTGTCCGCGCAACGCGTCGAGGAAGTAGCGGGTCTCGCGTGGCTCGGTGGTGCGGCTCGCGATCGAGAGCGGCGAGTCGGCTGCGGCGGCATGGGCGTCGTCGGTGATGCGGCCTTGCTCGTGCATCAGCCGCAGCACGAGGTCACGGCGCTCACGCGCGGCGCGCGGGTGCGCGAACGGCGAATGATCACCCGGGCTCTGGATCAGGCCGGCGAGGAGGGCGGCGTCCTCGAGTCCGAGCGAGCGCACCGGCTTGCCGAAGTAGAAGCGCGCGGCCTCGCCGACACCGTGGATCGACGTCGGCCCGCGCTGGCCCAGGTAGATCTCGTTGAGATACGCCTCGAGGATCGCGGGCTTCTCGTACCGCGCCTCGACGATGAGGGCCATCGCCGCTTCCTGGAGCTTGCGCGCGAAGGTCCGCTCCGGCGTCAGGAAGAAGTTCTTGACGAGCTGCTGCGTGAGCGTGCTGCCGCCCTGGCGCACCTCTCCTGCGCTCAGGTTCGCCCAGGCCGCGCCGAGGACGCGCCACGGGTCGATGCCCGCGTGCGACTCGAAGCGTTGGTCCTCGACGGCCAGCACGGCGTCGATCAGGTGGCGCGGCACCTCGCCGAGGCGCACCGGCTCGCGTTGCGCGCGGTGCGGACCGAAGTACGAGCCGACCGGCTCGGGCTCGAGCAGCACCGCTGCGATCTCGCGCCCGCCCGCGTCGAGGTCGCGGATCGCCTCGATCTGGCGGCCGGACAGCGCGATCTCGACGCGCCGCGACGGCTCCGCGCGCGCCGGGTGTTCGAACGCGCGCAGGTGCGCGACGATGCGGCCCTTGTCCCAGTGCACGCCGCCGGGTGCGAGCACGTCCGGCTGCGTCTCCTCGCGATACCCGAGCCGGCGGAACGCGCCGCGCAGATCGAGGTGGACGACGTCCACTCCAGCCGAGAGGATCGTCGGCGCCGCGTACACGCGCGACGGCACCTGGAAGAGCGGCCCTTCGAAGCGGGCACGCACGACGCGGTCGAGCCGCGTGAGCGCGCGCGCGGCGAACACGCCGCCGCCGAAGCTGAGCAGGACGAACGAGATCGCGGCCGCGCGCAGCAGCGGGCGCGATCGTTGCCGCCGGCGCTTGCCTCGTCCGCGACGCGGCGCGCGTGCGGGCTGCTCGCCCGCCGCGTCGTCTCGTTGGTTCGTTCGTCGCTTCTTGCTGCGCGTCGCCACGGGCCCTGTGCTGCGGCGCCGGGCGTTGGCTGCCGGTCCGCATCGGTTGCAATCGTGCGCAATTCCGACGTGCGCAGTCCCGACGCGAGGACGCCGAGGACCAGAACACGCGCAGGGGGACGGGGTTGCGTAAAGCTAGGGGCTTTCCGAGGATTGCGCCCGATATGGGACAGGAGAAGCCGTGGGGGGGCCGTTTCCAGCAGGGCACCGACCCCGCCGTCGAGCGCTTCACCGCGTCGATCCACTTCGACCGCGAGCTCGCCCGCTACGACATCCGCGGCTCCATCGCACACGCGCGCATGCTCGGGCGCGCCGGCGTGATCCCGCAGGCGGACGCCGACGCCATCGTGACCGGGCTCGAAGCGATCCTCCGCGACCTCGAGGCGGGCGCGCTGGCGCTCGACCCCAAGCTCGAAGACATCCACATGAACGTCGAAGCGCGGCTGCGAGAGCGGGTCGGCGCGGTCGCCGGCAAGCTGCACACGGGTCGCAGCCGCAACGACCAGATCGCGACCGATCTCGCGCTCTACCTGCGCGACGTCGCGCGCGGCGTGCGCCGGGGACTCGTCGAGCTCCGCCGCGCGCTCGTCCTGCGCGCGCGAGAGCACGTCGACACGGTCCTCCCCGGCTACACACACCTGCAACGCGCGCAGCCCGTGCGGCTCGCCCATCACTGGCTCGCCTTCGTCGAGATGCTCGGGCGCGACGCCGAACGCTTCGCGGACCTGCGCAAGCGCCTCGCCCGCTGCCCGCTCGGCTCCGGCGCGATCGCGGGCAGCACGCTGCCGCTCGACCGTGCGGACACGGCGCGCTCGCTCGGCTTCGACGCGCCCGGTCGCAACAGCATGGACGCCGTCGCATCGCGCGACGCCGCCCTCGAGTTCCTGTCGGCCGCGGCGATCGCGATGGTGAACCTCTCGCGCCTCGCCGAGGAGCTGGTGCTCTGGTCGACCGCGGAGTTCGGCTTCGTCGAGCTCTCCGACGCCTACAGCACCGGGTCCAGCCTGATGCCGCAGAAGAAGAACCCGGACGTGCCCGAGCTGGTGCGCGGCAAGGCCGGGCGTGTCATCGGCGATCTGGTCGCGCTGCTCACGGTCGTGAAGGGCCTGCCGCTCACCTACAACCGCGACCTGCAGGAGGACAAGGAGCCGCTGTTCGACGCGGCCGCGACGTTGCGCGACTCCCTGCACGTCATGGCGGGCGCGATCGCGACGCTGACCGTGCAGACGGACCGCATGCGCGCGGCCGCCGAGGACCCGATGCTGCTCGCGACCGATCTCGCCGAGGCGTTGGTGCGCGCCGGCGTTCCGTTCCGCGAGGCGCACGAGGTGGTCGGCAAGCTGGTGGCGCACTGCCTGTCCGAGCGGCTCGACCTGCGGACCCTGTCGAAGGAGACGTTGCAGCGCTTCCACGCGGCGTTCACGGCGGATGCCGGCGAGCTGCTCGCGCTCGAGCGGGCGCTCGAAGAGCGGTCCATGCCGGGCGCGACGGCGCGCAGCCGCGTCGTCGAGGCGCTCGCAGAGGCCGAGCGCCTGCTGGCTGCGGAGGACGCCGCACTCGCCCAAGAAGAGGAGAGCCATCCGTGACGCGCGCCCGCATCGCCGCAAGCTGTCTGATCGTCGCCCTCGCCGTCGCCGGATGCGGGCGGTACGGTCCTCCGGTGCGGGCGCCGAAGCCCGCCCCCGCCGCGTCACCCGCCTCCGCTCCGCCGGCCGAGCCCGCCGCTTCCGACGAGTCGGGCGAAGCCCCCCAGCCCTGACGCCAGGAGGTCGCCGTGTTCGAGGGAGTATTCACCGCGCTCGTGACGCCGTTCCGCGACGGCGCCGTGGACGAGCGCGCGCTGACCGAGCTGGTCGAGCTCCAGATCGCCGCGGGCGTGGACGGTCTCGTTCCGTGCGGCTCGACCGGCGAGGCCGCGACGCTCTCGCACGCCGAGCATCAGCGCGTCGTGGAGGTCGTCGTCGCCGCAGCCCGCGGCCGCGTGCAGGTCATCGCCGGCACCGGTTCCAACAGCACCGTCGAGGCGATCCAGTTGACGCGCCACGCCAAGGACGCGGGCGCGGACGGCGCGCTCTTGATCTCGCCGTACTACAACCGGCCCACCCAGGACGGCATCGTCGCGCATTACACCGAGATCGCGCGGCAGACGTCGTTCCCTCTGCTCGTCTACAACATCCCGGGCCGCACCGGCTCGAACGTGCTCCCGACGACGATCGCGCGGCTCGCGGAGGTCGACCAGATCGTCGGCGTGAAGGAGTCCTGCGGCGATCTCAACCAGATCGCGCACGTGATCGCCGGCGTGCCGGAGTCGTTCTCGGTGCTCGCTGGCGACGACTGGGCCACGCTGCCCATGTTGACGCTGGGCGGCAAGGGCGTGATCTCGACGACCTCGAACGTCGCGCCTGGCGACGTCGTGGACATGGTGCGCGCGTTCCGCGCCGGCGACCTCGCCCGCGCCCGCGCGGTGCACTTCCGGCTGCTGCCGCTGTTCGACGTCCTCTTCTGCGAGACGAATCCGATTCCGGTGAAGGCGGCACTCGCGCTGCGCGGACTGATCCACGACGAGCTGCGCCTGCCGCTGCTGTCGATCTCGGCCGCGAATCGCGAGCGGCTGCAGGCGACGTTGAAGGAGATGGGCCTCCTTTGAGCGCGGCGACGCCCGCGCCGCTGCGCATTGCCTGCGTCGGCGCGTTCGGCCGCATGGGCGATCGCGTGCGCGCGGCCGTCGACGAAGCGGACGACGCGATCCTGTCGGGCGCGCTCGAGGCGGCCGGCCACCCCCGCATCGGCGACGAGATCGCGCCGGGCGTTCGCCTCGTCGACGACGCGGCGGCCGCGCTGGGCGGCGCCGACGTCGCGATCGACTTCACCCTGCCGCGCGTGACTTGCGCGGTGGTGCGCGTCGCAGCGGAGCGCGGCGTCGCGTACGTCTGCGGCACGACGGGGCTCTCCGCGAGCGATCGCGCGGAGCTCGAAGCCGCGGCGCAGCGCATCCCGATCGTGCTGGCGCCGAACTTCTCGGTGGCGGTGAACGTGCTCGCGCACCTCGTCGGCGAAGCGACTCGCCTGCTCGGCCCGAGCTACGACGTCGAGATCGTCGAGCTGCATCACGGCGCCAAGCGCGACGCACCGAGCGGAACCGCGCTCCGCCTCGCGGAGGCAGTCGCGGACGCGCGCGGCGAGGAGCTGCGCAAGCGGCTCGTCGCGTCGCGCGACGGCGAGACCGGCGCACGTCCAGCCCAGGCGATCGGCGTCCAGGCGCTGCGCGGCGGCGACAACCCCGGCGAACACACGGTGCTCTTCCTCGGCAGGGGCGAACGGCTGGAGCTGATCCATCGCGCCGCCACGCGCGACCACTTCGCCGTGGGCGCGCTGCGCGCCGCTCGCTGGCTGCGCGGCCGCGCGCCCGGCCTCTACACGATGCAGCAGGTGCTCGGGCTGGAGACTGGCTGAGCGAGGTCCAGCTAACAGAGCTCCTCGACGACTCGCAGCAGGTCGAGCGAGGACACGACGCCGACCAGCACGCCGCGGTCGGTGACCAGCAACCGATGGATGCGCCGCTCGCGCATGATGTTGGCGGCGACCGCCACGCCGGTGTCGCGGTTCACGGCGTAGACGCGCTTGCTCATCAGGTCGGACACGTGCTGCGAGGACGGCGGGACCGGCGTCTCGCCGAGATCGGCGTAGTCCTCGATGCTGCTGAAGAACTGCCCCGCCTTCTCGGCGGTGTCGGGGTGCGCGGCCTTGCGCACGAGGTCGTTCTGCGAGATGACGCCGAGCACGCGGCCGCTGTCGTCGACGACGGGCGCGCCGGACACGGAGCGCGACGCCAGGATGGCCTGCGCCTCCGCGACGGTCTGGCTGGGTCGCAGGCTCACGACGTCCGGGTTCATCAGCTCGAACACGCGGCGAGGTCGCACGGCCATCGCTTCATCCTCGGCTCGGGCGGCGAAAGCGGAGGCCCCGCCGGCGGCGTCGCCGACGGGGCCTCTTCGAATCGGTCTCGCTTCGATCAGACGTCGAAGTAGAGCTCGAACTCGTGCGGATGCGGGCGGAGCCGGATCGGATCGATGTCGTTCTCGCGCTTGTAGGCGATCCACGACTCGATCAGGTCCGTGCTGAACACGCCTCCCTGCAGCAGGAACTCGTGGTCGTTCTCGAGCTCTCGCACCGCCTCGTCGAGGCTGCCCGGCATCGTCGGAACGCCCTTCGCCTCCTCCGGAGAGAGGGCGTAGATGTTCTTGTCGAGCGGCTCGCCCGGATGAATCTTGTTCAGGATCCCGTCGATGCCGGCCATCAGCATCGCGGCGAAGGCGAGGTACGGGTTGCAGGCGGGATCGGGGTACCGCACCTCCACGCGCTTCGCCTTCGGGCTCTGCGAGTAGGTCGGGATGCGGCACGACGCGGATCGGTTGCGCGACGAGTACGCCAGGTTGACCGGCGCCTCGTAGCCCGGCACGAGCCGCTTGTACGAGTTGGTGGTCGGGTTGGTGAACGCGGCGAGCGCGCGCGAGTGCTTCAGGATGCCGCCGATGTAGTACAGGGCGGTCTCCGACAGACCGGCGTACTTGTCGCCCGCGAACAGCGGCTTGCCGTCCTTCCACAGCGACTGGTGCGTGTGCATGCCCGAGCCGTTGTCCTTGAACAGCGGCTTCGGCATGAAGGTCGCCGTCAGTCCGTGGCGGCGCGCGACGTTCTTCACCACGTACTTGTACTTGAGGAGCTTGTCGGCCATCGACACCAGCGTGTCGAACTTCATGTCGATCTCGGCTTGGCCGGCGGTCGCCACCTCGTGGTGCTGGGTCTCGACCTCGATCCCCATCTTCTCCATCTCGAGACACATCTCGGTGCGGAGATCCTGCTGGGTGTCGTGCGGCGGGACCGGGAAGTAGCCTTCCTTGTGGCGGATCTTGTACCCGAGGTTCCGGCCGCCCTCCTCGCGATCGGTGTTCCACGCCGCCTCGCTCGAGTCGAGCTCGTAGTAGCCGTGGTTCGCGCCGGTGCCGAAGCGCGCGCTGTCGAACACGAAGAACTCGGCCTCGGGACCGAAGTAGGCCGTGTCGGCGACGCCGCTCTGCTTCACGAACAGCTCCGCGCGCTGGGCGACGTGGCGCGGGTCGCGCGGATAGGGCTGGCGCGAGAGCGGATCGACGACGTCGCAGATCAAGACCAGGGTCGGGTGCGAGAGGAACGGGTCGATGAACGCCGTGCTCGGGTCCGGGATCATCAGCATGTCGCTCTCGTTGATCGCCTTCCAGCCGCGGATCGACGAGCCGTCGAAGCCGTAGCCGTCCTGGAAGGTCGACTCCTCGAGCTGCGAGATCGGGTGCGAGCAGTGCTGCCAGAGGCCGGGCGAATCCGTGATGCGGCAGTCCACCATCACGACGTTGTTCTTCTTCGCGAAGTCGATGACTTCCTTGCCGGTCTTGAACGACATGTTCGGACGTCTTTCCTTTCGGCCGCTGGCCGCTGTTGGGGGTTGTTCCGGGCTGCGAGGCTCAGACCGCGTCGGGACCGCTCTCACCCGTTCGGATGCGGATCACGTCCTGCAGCGGGTAGACGAAGATCTTCCCGTCGCCGATGCGTCCGGTGTTCGCGGCCTTCACGATCGCCTGGACGACCTTGTCGACCATGTCGTCGCCGCAGGCGATCTCGAGCTTGATCTTCGGGAGGAAGTCCACGACGTACTCGGCGCCGCGATACAGCTCGGTATGACCCTTCTGGCGCCCGAAGCCCTTCACTTCCGACACCGTCATGCCCTGCACGCCGATCGACTGCAGGGCCTCTTTGACTTCGTCGAGCTTGAAGGGCTTGATGATCGCTTCGACCTTGCGCATCGCGCTTCTCCTGGCGTGCCGCGCGGCCCGGGACCGTTGCGGCGGTCTGCTGCCATCGGCAGCCGGGAACGTGGGCCGATGCCGGCCCAACGGTAACACGTCCCCTCGCCGACGGTCGCTCGATCGTCTCGGGGCGTGACGCTCGATCGAGCAAGGCATGTGCCAAGGGAGCGAGCCGATGAGGACACACCAGGAGAAGCGGCGCGGCTCGTGAGCCATTCGAGCTGCGCGCTTCTTGTGCAGCGCTGCCCAAGAGTTTGGCACGCACTGCATCGCAGCGGCGCGCGTCACCGCCAAAGAGAAAGGGGCGCGGCCCCCGGCCACGCCCCTTTCGGAGATCGAATCCGACGGTGAGTTTACTCGCCGCCGAACTTGTTGAAGTTGTAGATGATCTCTGCGCCGACCACGATCTGGTCGTCGTCCAGCTCGGCGCTGTCCTCCCAGAACTCCTCGTTGTCGACGTCGTCCTTCGTGACCCAGTCGTAACGAGCCTCGGCGCGGACCATCAGGTTGTCGGTCAGCAGGTGGTCGATCGTCGCCGTGATGCCCCAGGTGTCGGTCTCGCCAGGGGCGAGGAACTCGAAGCCATCCACGCCATCGATGCCGTCGAGGCCGAACGGATTCTCGTCGAGGCTCACGTACTCGCCGCGGAGCGCGATGCCCGTGCGATCGGTGATCCCGAAGCGACCCGCCGCCGCGACGCCCCAGGCGTTCTTGCCGAAGCTGTCGTTGTAGGCGTAGTCACCGTTCAGCCAGAAGGCCAGGCGATCGGTCGGGTTGAACTTCACGATCGCATCGAGGACGCCGGTCTCGTCGCCGTCGTCGCCGGTGCCCTCGGCGCCGTAGATGTTGGAGAGCGCGAAGCTCGCCGTGTCGCCCGTCCAGCCGACGCGGCCGAGGAACGACTTCGCATCGTTGCGATCCGGGTCGTCCGGCCGGAAGCCGTTGACGCCGCCGAGCGCGATGTCGAAGCCCGAGTCGCCGAACGCGTAGGACGCGAGGACGCCGATGTGGTCGACCGGCTGGAGCAGGGTCCAGAGGCTGCCACGGGTGATGTTCCAGTTGTAGACGGTCTGCGCCACCTCGACGCCGATCAGCGTGTTGAACTTGCCCGCCTTGAAGGTCAGGCCGTCACCGATCGGTGCCAGGTACTGCACGTACGCCTGGCTCACGTAGATCGACGAGTCGTCGCGATCGCCGCGGTTGTTCGGGCCGCTCAGAAGCGCGCCCGTCTTGCCGTACGTGGTGTCGAGGCGGAAGCCGCCGCGGTGCTCCTCGCTGATCGGGCGCTCGATCTCCCACCAGACCTGATCCAGCGAGAAGCTGTTGTGGTCCGGGTGGAGCGGGTAGAACGCGCCGTTCAGACCCGAGTTGAGACCCTGCACGCCGTCGTTGAAGTCGTCGTTCGGGTCGTTGATGTTGTACAGGTAGCTCGCCGCCACCCAGCCACCGACCGTGATCTCGCCGAGGAAGCCCGGCAGGCCGTTCGACGAGCCGCGCGTCTCCGCGAGGCCCGACTGCTCGATGAGCTGCGACTGCTCTTCCACGCGCTGATTCGCCGACTCGAGCTGATCGTTGGTCGCCTGCAGCTTGTCTTCCATCTGCTGCATGCGCTTCTGCATCTCGTCGAGCTGGCGCTCCACGTTGGCGTCCGACGCCGTCGCGAGCGACGGCGAGAATGCCAGCGTGGCGATGACCGCGAACGCGGTCGTCCACCTAGAAATCATCGTCCTACCCCTCCTTCTCGCCACCGCGGACAAGGCGTCCGGCCCCCCGTGACGGTTGGCGAATCGTTGCGGACCTTAAGCGGTCGCGCGTACTTGAGCAAGGCACGTGCTTCGGGAAGCACGGAAACGGATCCGACTGCAGCCGCCTCAACGGAGCGTCGCTCGCGGGACTTGAGACGGGATGCTGGCGGCGGACATGAGCTTGGGGGTGGTTGGCCACGCCCAACGCGACTCTCAGTCGCTTTTCCGTCCGGGTGCGAGACGAAGAAGGGGCGCGGACGATGCGTCCGCGCCCCGAAAGGGTCCTCACGAGGCGAGGCTGCTCGCCGCCGAACTTGTTGAAGTTGTAGATGACCTCGGCGCCGACCACGATCTGATCGTCGTTTAGATCGTCGCTGTCCTCGAGGAACTCCTCGTTCTCCGTGTCGTCCTTGGTGATCGCGTCGTAACGAGCCTCGGCACGGACATCAGGTTGTCGGTCAGCAGGTGATCGAGGGTCAGCGTGACGCCCCACGCGGCCGGGTCGCCGTCGGACCAGGCGTTGTCGCCGTTCAGGTACATCGCCAGGCGATCGGTGGCGTCGAAGCGAATCGTGCCGTTCACGACGCCGGACTCGCTGCCGTCGTCGCCGGTCTGCTCGCCGCCCCAGATGGCGACCAGACGTTCCCGCGCCTGATGTTCCACGAGTAGATGTTGTTGACGCTCTCGGTTCCGACGCCGAACAGGTCCCCGAACTTGCCGGCCACGAACTTCACGCCACCGCCGATCGGCGCGAGGTACTGCACGTAGCCCTGGTGGATGTAGAAGGCCGAGTCGTCGCGTGCATCCTCGCGGTTGCTCGGTGTCCAAGCTCAACAGCGCACCCGTCTTCCCCCACACCGCGTTGAGGACGAAGCCGGCGCGGTGCTCCTCGCTGACCTCGCGCTCGAGCTCGAACCACACCGCGTCGAGCGCGAAGCTGTTGTGGTCCGGGTGCAGCGGATGGATGCGGTTGATGATGCCGCTGTTGTCGAATCCTAGACCGTCGCGCGCGTCGTCGTTTCGGATCGTTGATGTTGTAGAAGTAGTTGGCCGCCACCGAGCCGCCGATCGTGAGCTCTCCGAGGAAGCCCGGGAGACCGCTGCTCGAGCCGCGCGTCGCCGCGAAGCCGGACTGGTCGATCAGCTGCGACTGCTCCTCGACGCGCCGATTGGCCGATTCGACTGATCGTTGGTCGCCTGCAGCTTGTCTTCCATCTGCCGCATGCGCTGCTGCATCGCTTCCCAGTTGCTGCTCGACGTCGCTCGCCGATGCGATCGACGGCGCCAGCAAGGCGAACGCCCGAGAACCGACAACCACCGAGCACGCATCGTGTCCCCGCTCTCTCGCTGTGTGGGTGCAACGACCAGCTGGAGATGGGCCCGCGTCGTGCTGGCAGCTCGGGCGGGAAGGCGATCCCACTTCGCTCATGCGAATCGCCGCGCGGTGTAGTGCGTGTGCGGGCCGGGCAACACGGTCGGCGCCACGACAAGGCTCGATTCGCAAGTCCGTGCGGAAGACGCGGCTTCTTCAGAAGGATGGGTCGGTGCGGAGCTGGGCGCGTCCGTCCGGTGCCGGCCAGAGGCCGGCTTCGTCGAGGAAGCCGAGCGTGCGCCGACAACGGAGAGGTCGCGCTCCGGCGCGGGCGGCCGCGAGCCAGCGAAGGTCGTCGAAGCGGTCGATGTCGAAGCCTGCGGGGAGGAGATCGACGCGGAGCCCCAGCTTCTCTGCACGCGCTCGGGTGTCGCGGAGCACCGTCGGGGTGCTCATCGGGTGCTCGAACAGCGTGCCGACCGCGCTCCCGCCGAGCGCCTGCTGCGCGAGGCCGACGAGGTTGTAGCCGCCGTCGCGATCGGGGCAGAGCACCACGTCGGTTTGCGACAGCGCGGCGGCGGCCGCGCGCAGGGTCTCGCGCTCCAGACACGGGCTGTCGCTCCCGCGCAGCAGCACGAACGGCGCGCCGGCCGCGGCGGCCTGATGCGCGACGGCGGACATGCGGCGTCCGAGATCGCCCGCCGCTTGCGAGATCGCGCGGAAGCCGGCCGGCGCCCGCGCCGCGATCGCCGCGACACCGCCCGGCGGATCGACTGCGACGACGGCGTCGAGCTTCAGCAGCGCGGCCGCGTGCGCCGACTCGTCGAGCGCGTCCTCGAGGAGACACCGGTAGAACTGGCTCGCCTGCGCCGGAGAGAACGGCGGCGTGAGGCGCGTCTTCACGCGGCCGGGAGCCGGCTCCTTCGCGAACACCACGAGCCAGCCGTTCACGAGCCGGCGTGCGCGGCGGCGAAGGGCAGCGCGACGACGCGCGCCGGTCGTCCCGCGACGCGCACGTCGGTGTCGTCGGCGTCGGCGCCGACCCGCACGATGGCCAGCGCGATCGCGCCGAAGCGGGGCGAGCGCGCGGCGCTCGTGACCTCGCCCACGCGTTTGCCGTTCGCCTCGATCGGCGCGCCACGCGCGGGCGGCTCGTCGCCTGCGAGCGCGAGACCGACCATGCGGTGCCCCACGCGGCCGCGCGAGTGCATGCGCGCGACGATCTCCTGGCCCGTGTAGCAGCCCTTGTCGAACGAGACGGTGCGCTCGACGAGACCGAGCTCCGCGGGAAGCGTGTCCGGCCCGATCTCGAAGCCGGCGCGCGGACGTCCCGCCTCGATTCGAACGACGTCGAGGACGTCGGCGTCCGCGCAGATCGCGCCGAGCGGCCGAGCAGCGCGCTGCAGCGCCGCCGAGATCGCCGCCTCTCCCTCGCGCGCCGCGAAGAGCTGCACGGCCGGATCGCCGCCGAAGCCCCACGCCGCGGCGACGACCGACACGCCCGCGACGTCGATCGTCGCGACCTCCTCGGACGCGAGCGCGAGCGCGACGCCGCTCGCGGCGCCGACCAGCTCGAACGCGCGCGGCCCCTCGACGGAGAAACGCGCGAGCTCGGCGCTGCGATCGGTCAGCACGACGTCGTCCGCGACGACGTAACGGGAGAGCCGCTCGACCGCGGCCGGAGCCGACGCTGCGTCGGTCTCGAGCCAGAACGCTTCGGGCCGCGCGACCACGTGGAGCTCCGCGACGATGCGTCCCTCGCGCGTCAGCAGCAGCGCGTGGCAGCCAGCCCGCGGTCCGGCGGGATCGAGCTTCGCGACGTCGTTCGTGAGCTGGCCCTGCAGGAATCGAGTCCGGTCGGCGCCGCGCACTTCGATCCAGGCGCGGTCGCGCAGCGCGA
The DNA here is from genome assembly GCA_003576805.1 of Pseudomonadota bacterium. Lineage (GTDB taxonomy): Bacteria > Myxococcota_A > UBA9160 > UBA9160 > PR03 > PR03. The sequence continues at coordinate 30,379 of QEVM01000027.1, forward strand.
ACGCGCCCGCCGCACGGTGCACCGTCTCGACGGCGGCGGCGACGCTCACGCCGGCGGCCGCTCGGGTCGCCCTGCCACGTCGGCGAGCGGAACCGGTCCGTAGAACTTCTCGACGCGCGCGAGCTGCCGCTCGCGCCAGCGGTCGTACAGGAGCTTCGCGGCGTCGAAGTCGGGTTCGTTGTCGATGTCGACCGCGCAGCCGCCGCCCTCGGTGACGGCGAATCGGAACTCGGTGCGCAGCAGCGCCGAGCACCCCTTCTCGATGCGCGGCATCGGGATGCGGTAGCGCAGCCAGTCGGCGAGGCGGCGCCAGCCGCGACGGTCCGCGATGCCGGCCAGGTGCATCAGTGCGTAGTAGTAGATCACCGCGAGGCCGCCGCCCTCTGCGCGAAGCAACGTCCAGCCGAGCCTCGCCATCTCGCCGATCTGCCTCTGGTAGCGGTGCTCGTACATGTCCTCGATGTAGTGCCGATTGCCCAGGCGCGCGGGCTTCACCAGGTGGAGATTGCTCTGGCGGAAGCGGCCCTCGCGCAGGTTGAAGTACGCCATGCGGATGCCGGGCGCGTCGGGCGACTCGGGATAGAAGTCGCGCATCGCTTCCTCGGTGGAGAGGCCGAGCGCGTAGTCGCATCCCATCGCGAGGCCCTGCCGCACGAACGCGGACACCTCTTGCGGCGTCGCGAACGGGAGATCGGCGGAGAGATAGAGGACGCGCTGATCCAGATCGGCGTCGTCCTGCGGATCGCGGCCGTCGGGACCCGCGCCCGGCAGCAGGCGGCGATACGTCTCCCACGCGTTCTCGTAGAGGTTGCGGAACTGCGGCACGACGTGGAGCGGCTTCACCAGCTCGCGTTGCAGCGGAGCCAGCGTCGCCGCGAGCCGCTCGGCGTTGCCGACCACCCAGACCTCCGACACCTCGGGCACGCGCTGCAGCATCGACACCACGTGCGCGACGAGCGGGCGATCCGCGAGCAGCAGGTACGGCTTGCTCTCGCCGTACACCGCCTTGGCGGCGCTCCGATCTCCCGCCGCGACGACCGCCGGAACGCCCATGGCTGCTACGACGACCGGTCCTCGAGCACGAAGATCACGCGCATCGTGACCAGGTACTCGACGATGCGGCCGTCCTCCACGCGCGCCTTCTCCTCCACCACCTGCATCCCGGTGATGTTGCGCAGCGTCTTGCTGGCGCGCTCGAAGCCGCGCTCGATGGCGTCCTGCCAGCCGACCGGCGACGCCGACGTGATCGTGGACACCGAAGCGACCGCCATCGCGTCCTCCTACCAGTGCAGCGCCGTCTCGGGCGCCATGTCGAACACCAGGCGGAGCCGCACCCGATACTCGGCGATGCGGCCGTTCTCCACCTTCACGCGCTTCTCGAGCACTTCGATCCCGGTGATGCCGCGCAGCGTGCGGTTCGCGCGCGCCAGCACCGAGCGCGCCGCGTCCTCGAAGCCGTCCGGCGACGAGCCGATCAGCTCGTTGACCTTCGAGATCATCGTCCCTCCTTACGCCGCGCGCGCGACTTCGAGCCCGTCGCGCTCCTCGACCACCACCGCGCCCTCGTCGACGAGCACGTCGAGGTGGCCGACCACTTCGGACATGACGAGGTACATCTGCGACTCGTACACCTTGGGGAAGAGCCGCGCCGCCAGCTCCCACGCACTCGCGGGCTGACCTTCGAGGCGCCGCAGGATCTGGAGCTTGCGCTTCTCGTGGTGGAGGCGGTAGCCGGCGATCAGCTCGCGATGGTCGCGGATGATGTCGCCGTGCGCGGGGAACACCGCTCCGCAGTCGAGCGCTTCGACGCGCGCGAGCGACGCCATGAAGCGCACCAGGCTCTTGGGCCGCGGCTCGTCCTCGCGCTTCGGGAAGACGAGCAGCGGGACCGGCGAGATGTCGGTCAGCAGGTGGTCGCCCGAGAACATCAGGCGCATGGCCGGCTCGTGGAACACGATGTGACCGTCGCAGTGCCCCGGCGTCGCGACGACGCGCAGCCGCAGCTCGTGCACGATCACCTCGTCGCCGTCGTCGAGCGTCCCGTCCACGTCGATCGGGTCCTGGATGCGGCGCGCGAGCTCGGCCATCTGGCTCTCGCGCGCGAAGTGCTCGCGCGGGACGCCCCAGCGCTCGAAGTAGCGCATCACGAACGCGCGGCGGTCGCCGGACGGCGAGAAGTGCGTCCGCATCAGCTCCGCCTCGCGCGCCGACGCGTAGACGCGCGCGCCCGAGAGATCGCGGATCCGCTTCGCCTGGCCGAAGTGATCCATGTGGGCGTGCGTGACGAGGATGCGCTCGATGTCCTCGATCGCGACGCCGTGTTCCTTCAGCCCGCTGCGCAGCGCCTCGAACGACTCGGGCGTCTTCACGCCCGTGTCCACCAGCGTGACGCCGCCCTCGCCGTCGCGCGGAGGCAGGATCAGGTAGCTGTTGATGTCACCGACCCCGAGCGGCGTCGGCGTCGGGATCCGCGCGACGCGGCCGAAGCGATGGCGCTCCGCGTAGCTGCGGGGGGGCATGCGGCCAGCTTAGCAGCGCGCGGGTCCGCGGACGCGGCGCGGCTACCTTCCGCCGCCCGGAGGACCGCTTGGCGATCGCGCACGACGGCTCGTACGACGGCTCGAACGTCGGAGCTCGCAGCGAGTGGCCGATCACGATCGCGACCGCGCTCGTCGCGACGGCGGTGTTCGCGCCGGCGCTCGCTGCGGGATTCGTCCACGACGACCACCGGCAGATCGCGGGCAATCCGCTGGTGCAGGGCCTCGACCAGCTGCACGTGCTGTGGACGACCGGCGTGTGGGCGGGCGCGGGATCGGGTTCGAGCTGGTATCGGCCGCTGATGATGAGCTCGTTCGCGCTCGATCGGGCGCTCTTCGGTCCCGGCGCGCTCGCGATGCACGCGGTGTCGCTCGCCGCGTTCGCAGCGCTCGTCGCGACGGTGCTGCGCGCGATGCGCCGCTTCGGCGTGCCGCTCGGCGCGGCGGTCGGCGCGGCGCTGCTCGGCGCGCTGCACCCGCTCCAGGTCGAGGCCGCGACGTGGATCTCGGCGCGCTGCGAGCTGCTCGTCGCGCTGTTCGGCGTCGCGGCGATCTGCCTGCACGACCGCTCGCTCGCGCCGGGCGCGCGCAGCACGCGCGCGCTGCGCGTCGCGACCGGCCTCGCGTTCTTCCTCGCGCTCGCGGCGAAGGAGAGCGCCGTCGCGCTCGCGCCGCTCTTCGTGTGCGTCGACCGCCTGCGCGGCGCGCCGCTGCGCGCGGGCGCGCTGGCCGCGCGGCACGCGCCGTGGATCGCCGCGACGCTCGTCTATCTCCTGCTGCGCAGCGCCGCGCTGGGCGGTCCGTCGGGCGGCGTGCTCGCGCCGGTCGGCGCGCTCGACGTCGCGGGCGCGTTCGGACAGGGTGCGCTGCGCATCGGGTGGCCGGCGTCGCTCACGATCGCGCCGCCGCCGCCCGCACCGCTGCACGCGGCGCTCGGTGCGCTCGTGGCCGCCGCCGGCGCGGCCGGCATGGTGCACGCGTGGCGCACGCGTTCGCCGCGACTCGTCCCGCTCGCGCTCGGACTCGGCATGCTCGCCGTCGCGGCGCTCGGCGCGGCGCGCCTCGGCGAGGTCGCCGACCGCTACCTGGCGCTGCCTGCGTTCGCGGCGGCCTGGCTCGTCGTGCCCGCGCTCCTGCACGCGCCGCGGATCCCGCGCTGGGCCGGTCGCGCCGCGCTGGCGGGCGCCGGTGCGGCGTTCGCCTGGGCGTCGTTCCATCACACCATGGTGTACGCGAACGACGCCGTGCTCTGGAGCGACGCCTGGCGCAAGAACCCGCGCTCGGTGCGCGCCGCGCTGAACCTGGCGGCGGTGCACCTCGACGGCGGCGAGCCGCGCCGCGCGCTCGAGTGGCTCGCGCGCGCGGCGGAGCTCGCGCCCGGCGATGCGCAGATCGAGCTGAACCGCGCGGTCGCGGAGGAGCAGCTCGGCGACGCGGCGGGAGCGCGGCGCCGTCTGGACGCGCTCTTCGAGACGAACCCGGCGTACTGGCCCGCCGCGCTGCGCGCCGGTCATCTCGCGCTCGCGGCCGGCGACGCCCGCGCCGCGGCGCAGCGCTACGAGGCGACCGTCCGCGTGCACCCGCTCGCGGCGGAGGCGTGGGCGGGCCTCGGCGTCGCGCGCGAGCGGCTCGGCGAGCGCGACGCCGCACGCGCCGCGATCGACCGCGCGCTCGCGCTCGATCCCGCGGTGCAGAACGCGGACGCGCTGCGCGCGCTGCGGGCGAGGCTCGGACCGTGAGCGCGGCGAGCGAGCCGGGCGCGGCGCGGCGCGAGCGCGTCGGCTGGATCGCGCTCGTCGGCGTGGCGGTCGCCGTGTGGAGCCACGTCTACGACCGCTTCGAGCTGCCGCCGCGCCTGCCGGGCAGCATCGGGCTGATCCTCGGCGGCGACGTGCTGCCGCTCTTCGTCGTGCCGGCGCTGTTCGCGCGCCTGGTGCTGCATGAGCCGCTCGCCCGCTTCGGCTTCCGCTGGCCGGGGCTGCGGCCCTTCGCGCTCGCGAGCGCGGCCGGCTGGCTCGCGATGCTGCCGTTCGTGCTCTGGTTGGCGGCGCGTCCCGAGTTCCAGGCGTTCTATCCGTCGCCGGCGTTTCCGCCCGCGCGCCAGCACGGCGTCGGCCTCGCGTTCCTCTGGCTGCTGCACCACGCGCCGCAGCTCTTCGCGACCGAGTTCCTGTTCCGCGGTTTCCTGCTCTTCCCGCTCGCGCGCGCGCTCGGCGTGGCCCGCGCGCTGATCGTGCTCGCCGCGCCGTACGTGCTGCTCCACGCCGACAAGCCGCCGCTCGAGCTGGTGCAGGCGCTCTGGGGCGGCGTCGTGTTCGGGTGGATCGCGTGGCGGACGCGGTCGTTCTGGCCGGCGTTCCTGGCGCACTGGGGAGTCGCGGTCACGATGGACGCGCTCTGCTACCGCGCGCTCCATCCTTAAGAGGGGTGCGTCCTCAGCGCCCGAGCAGCTCCAGCGCCCCGGGACCGACGCGCAGGTTCAGCATCGGGCCGGGGCCCAGCGACGCCATCGCGGCGGCGCCGAGCACCAGGTGGCTCGCGACCACCGCGAGCAGGTTCCGGTGCGCCAGGAAGTGCGCCGTCCAGAAGGCGCCCGCGACGGCGACGCCGATCATCAGCGCCGGGTTCGGCGCGTGCAGGGCCGCGAACGCGCCCGCCGCGAGCGCGACCGTCGCGCCGCGCCGCAGGCCGCGCGCCGCGCCGCCCACGAGCGCCGCGAAGCCCGGCGCGAAGAAACCCTGGAGAAGGAGCTGCTGCGCCGCGAGCCCGGGCAGGTAGTCCTCGAGCCAGGCGAAGCGCGGCGCCGCCAGCGACGCGCTCCCGTGCGCCAGACCCAGCGCGACCAGCAGCGCGGCGCCGGCGCCCGAGACGAGCGCCGCGC
>QEVM01000255.1 GCA_003576805.1 Pseudomonadota bacterium
TTGCAGCGGCGCTGGCAGCACGCGCAGCGCGACGCGCCGCACGCCCGCATCGGGATCCGCGAGCGCGGCGAGCCAGGTCCGCGCGTCGTCGTCGTGAACGGCGAGCGCCTCGAGGCAGGCGGCGCGCAGCGGCGCGCTCGGATGCGCGAGCGCGGCGCGCACCGGCTCGACGCAGCCGTGCGCGACGAGCAGCGGCGGGAGGTCGAGCAGGGCGGCGCTCGGCTCGCCGGGCTCGGCCGCGAGCTGGTGCGACCAGAGCTCCGCGATCGACTGCACCTCGCGCGCGCCGATCTCGTCGACCAGCTCGTGCCAGTCGAGGCGTCCCGCGCGCAGCTCCGACACGATCGCCGCGACGTACTGCCGGCGCACGCCGAGGTTCGCGACGAGGTGCAGCAGCGCGAAGGCGCCGCCCGCGGCGGCGAGCGCCGCCGGCGTGAGCTCGCTCACGAACAGCAGGACGCCGCCCGCCAGCGCCATGCCGGCGTACACGACGATGCCGTCGAGCAGCGCGCGCACGCGCGAGCGGAAGCGCTGCGGCAGCGCGTTCGCGGCGAGCGTGCGCACCGGCGCGGCCAGCGCGTTGTCGAGCAGCTCGCGGTTCACGCGCGCGGCGACGGCGCTGCCGAGGCCCGGCCAGTACAACATCCCGGCGAAGGACGCGGCCGTCACGAGCGGCTGGACCAGGTTCGCGCTCGGCACGCCGAGACGGCGGATCGCGAGCGGCGTCACGACCAGCTCGACCAGCACCTCGAGCGCGTTGCTCGCGGCGAGGTAGATCGCGAGGAAGCGCGCCAGCTCGGCCTCGTCGGGGAACGCGGCCGCGATGCGCTGCGAGTACAGGAACTGCGCGACAAAGAGCGCGAGCACCATCGCGAGCGACGACGCCACCAAGCGCCGCCCGAGCGGCGAGGCGCGCACGTAGCGCGCCGCGGCGCGCAGCCCTTCGACGGACGTCTCGTCCTCCTCGCCTTGCGCGACGGCGCGCCAGCGCGTGAGCCGCGCGTGCGAGAGCGCGACGAGCACGGCGGCCGCCGCGAGCCCGATCGCCCAGCCGGCGAGCAGCATCTCGGCCGAGAGCGCGGCCACCACGGCGATCGCGGCGCCGCCGCCGAGCGCGCCGCCCGCCGAGAGCCCGACGGTGCACAGCGGCACCACGCGCTTCGCCGCGAGCGTGTCGAAGAAGTCGCCCGCCAGCGTCCAGAAGTGGCCGACGAGCACCGCCTGCGTCGCGAAGTAGAGGCAGTAGAGCGCGACGAGCGCGGGCTCGGATCCGCTGCGCACCGCGAACGCGCCCGCCGCGACCGCCGCGGCCGCGAGCCCGAGCAATTCGATCGCGACGCGGTCGTTGCGCGCGCGGCCGACGCGCAGCGCGTAGGCGAGCGAGCCCGCGACCGTCGCGGCCGCCGCCAGCACGAACGCGAACGGCAGGCGCTCGGCGCCGAGCCGCGCGAGGAAGAGCGCCTCGGTGCCCGCCTGCCCGAGCATCTGCGCGAACGCGACCAGCAGCGCGAGCCCGGCGAACCAGGCGAAGCGCCCGCGCTCGGCCGCGCGCACGTCGAACAGACGCGCCACGACTACGCCTCCGGCTCGCGGCGCTCGAGGCGGCGCTCGGACTGGATGCGGTTCAGGTTGCGGTAGAGCAGCGCCGCGGTGCGCGGCGAGCGCACGCGCAGCCGTTCGAGATCCTCGCCGTCCCAGCGCACGAGCCGGGTCGCGCGGCGCGCCGACACGTCGGCGCCGCGCCGCGCGGCGAACATGCCGGTCTCGCCCGTCGTGCCGCCGCGGCCGACCTCGGCGACGACGCGCCGCTCGGCGCCCTCCCCGCGCGACACCTCGAGCGCGCCGTCGAGCACGAGGTAGGCGTGCCGCGCGGGCTCGCCGGCGCGGAACAGCAGCTCGCCCGCGCGCAGCTCGCGCACCGTCGCGAGCAGCACGAAGATGCGCATCTGCTGGCGCGTCATGCCGGCGAAGAGCGGGATCTCGCGCGCCGGGTCGGGCCCGAGGTCGAGCGTGAGGACGTCCCAGAGCGTGACGACGCGCACGCCGGCGCAGAGCGCGGGCGTCACCAGCACGTCCACGCTCCACGCGACGGCGAGCGTCGCGGCCGCCAGCAGGCCGAACTCGGCTTGCGCCTGCAGCTCGGACAGGCCCAGCACGGCGAAGCCGAGACAGAGTCCGACGGTCGTGAACGTGACGGGCCGGATCACGCCGCGCAGCGCCGCGCCGATCGCGCGGCGCTCGTCGGCGAGCCGGCGCGCCTCGGTGTTGAAGCGCGCCATGAAGTGGATGGTGTCGTCCGACGCGATGCCGAGCGCGATCGAGCCGACCAGGGTCGTCCACGGGTTCAGCGTCACGCCGAGCGCGCCGAGCGCGCCGTAGTAGAGCGCGATCGGGACGAGGTTCGGGAAGAGCGCGAGGAGGCCGGCGCGCAGCGAAGTGAAGAGCGCGGCGAGGCAGGCGTAGATCATCAAGAATGCGGCGGCGAGGCTCCAGAGCTGGCCGCCTGCGAGGTCGTCGAGGCTCTCGCCGAACAGCACCACGTTGCCGGTGACGCTCGCCGCGAGCGGCGGCGGCAGCGCGCCGAGCCGCGCCTCGATGCGCTCCACCAGCGCCGCGATGCCGCGCGAGTCGCCGACGCTCGAGCGCACCACCACGTTGGCCATCTGGTAGCGCGCGTCGGCGAGCCGCTTCGTCTCGTCGCTCGCGCCGAAGAGCAGGAGCTGCGACACGCCGCGCCGCGTGTCGGGCACGCGCAGCGCGGCGGGATCGCCGTCGGCCATCGCGCGATTCACGACCGCCACGTAGTCCGCGAGCGAAACGGCGCCGCCCACTTCGGGCTGCGCGGCGAGCCAGTGCGTCAGCTCGCCGAGCGCGCGCAGATTGGCGGGCTCGAGGAAGGCGCCGTCGTCCGGCGACTCGACCACGATCTGGATCACGTTGGCGCCGCCGAGCCGCTCGTTGATCGCCTCGTAGTCGGCGCGCAGCGGCGCCTCGCGGCCGAGATTGCCGACGAACTCCGTCGCCGTCTCGATGCGGCGCGCGCCGTACGCGCCGAGCGCGACCGCGACGACGCCCGCGCCGATCACGAAGAGCCGCCAGCGCACCGCGAAGCCGGCGAGCCGGACCGTCGTGCGCTCGAGCACGCCGCCGCGCGACGGCGCGCGCAGCGCGCGGCCCGGCAGCGCGGCGAGCAGCGCCGGCGTCACCGTCAGCGCCGCGAGCGTCGCGAGCGCGACGCCGACCACGGCGAAGAGCGCGAGCTCGCGGATCGCGACGATCGGCGAGAGCGCGAGCGAGAGGAAGCCGGCGAGCGTGGTGACGCCGCCGAGCGTGATCGAGAGCCCGACCGCGGAGACCGACTCGGTCGCGAGCCGGCGGCGGTCCGCGCGCGTCGCGTCGGGCGCCGCCGCCTGGCGCGCGCCGAACTCCGCGACCATGTGCATCGCGTAGCCGAAGCCGACCGTGACGACGAGCGGCGGCAGGATCGCGGTCACCAGGTTCAGCGAGCGGCCGAGCCAGCCCATCAGCCCGATCGTCCAGAGCAGTGCGAGCGACACCGACACGAGCGGCAGCAGCGCGCCGAGCACGCTGCGGAACGCGATCGCGAGCACGACGCCGAGCCCGAGCACGGTGAGCGGCAGCAGCAGCCACAGCTCGCCCAGCAGGATCTGCGAGAGCTTCGCGGTGGCGAACGGAATGCCGCTCACGAACACCTGCAGCGCAGGCGTCGCGGCCGCGCGCGCGACCGCCTCGACGCGGTCCGCGACGCCGCTCGCGAGCAGCTCCTGCGACGAGAGCCGCTCGGGGTACGCGAAGATCGCGACGGTGCGCGCGTCGGCCGACACCAGCGTGTCGCGGTAGAGCGGATTGGCGAGCGCGCGCTCGCGCAGCGCCGCGAGCTCCGCCGCGTCCTCGGGCACGCGGTCGAGCAGCGGCCGCAGCTCGATCTCGCCGTCCGCGGCGATCGCGTCGGGCGCGCGCGCCAGCGAGATCACGTGGTGGATGTGCGGCAGCCGTTCGATCGCGTCGGTCAGCTCGGCGACGCGCCGCAGCACGTCGGGCTGGAAGACGTCGTCCGCGCCGAGCGCGACGACGAACGGCTCCTCGGAGCCGAAGAGCTGGCGCGCGCGCTCGTAGCGGTCGCGCGCGGCGCCCTCGGCGGGCAGCAGGTGCACGGCGGCGGGGTCGATCGTGACGCGCAGCGCGCCGGTGCGCAGATCGAAGAGCCCGGCGAGCGCGGCCGCCGACGCCAGCGCGGCGGCGCCCAGCACGAGGCCCGTGCGCGACGCGATGCGCGCGACGGCTCGAATCAGTTGCCCTGGGCGAGCGCGCGCTCGCTGAAGAGCTTGTCGGGGAGCTCCGCGTCGATCTCGATCTCGCCGAGCTCGAGCGCGGTCTCGGTCTGCTCGTGCAGGTCGCGCAGGCGGAAGCCGCTCGCCAGCCAGAGCGCGCCGTGCTGCGCGAGCGTCTTCGGGTCGGTGGTCAGCTCCTTCGCGAGCGAGCCGCCCTTCGCGACGAACTCCATGCGCAGCGGCACGCAGCTCTCGCGGTCGACCCAGGCGCGCACCCGCTCGTAGGACGAGCCCGACTCGGGCGGCGGCACGAGCTGCACGAGGTAGCTGGCGCGCCCGGCCACCGTCTCGTCGCGGAGGCGTTCGGCGTCCTGCTGCTCGAACACGTGGCGCAGCCGCAGCATGTCCTCGTAGCTGAAGTCGGTGCCGAACAGCGAGCCGGCCAGCGCGTGCGCGGTGATGCGCCGCACCTTCTGGTACTCGGGCAGGTACACGAAGATGTCGAGCGCGCCCGGCTTCTCGATCACGAGATAGGACGACCCGCGCAGCTCGGGCGGGCTCTCGACCCGCACCAGCGTCTTCGAGTGCGCGTCGTCCGCGCCGCGGCGCCAGTAGATCTTGCCCTCGATGCGGCGCGTGCTGCCCATGCGGTCGCGCGTCTCGAAGCGCACCGTCTGCACGCTCGACTTCTTGGGCAGGTTGCGGCGCAGACAGCTCTCGACGTCGCCCGCCGACGCCTGCGCGCGCGCCGCGGGCGCGGCGACGAGCGCCGCGAGCGCGATCGCGGCGAACGCGGCGATCCCAACGGAACGCCGCGCGCGGCGGCCGGCGGCGCCTGCGCTGCTCGGGGGGTGCGTCTCGTGGGTGCCGGCCATGTCGTCTCGAGCCCGTGCGCGGGGCGGCGCGAGGGACGACTAGCACGCCTCGGACGATTCGCCTGACGCGCGACGCGCTGGCGCGGCGGACGCCCCACGCCGATATCTTCGCGCGCATGGACGCCGCGCCCGACGACGCCCGCACGAGCGCTCCCGCGGCGCGCGCGATCCGCGCGACGGTCGCATTCGTCGGCGTCGCCGGCTTCAGCGCGCTCTCGCGCGCGGTCGGCGCCGAGCGCGCGTACCTCGCGGTGACGGGCTGCCTGCGCCTGCTCGACGCGATCGCGCGCCGCCACGGCGGCGCGGTCGACAAGTACCAGGGCGACAGCCTGATGATCGTGTTCGGCCATCCCGCGCCGCTCGCGCGCCCCGCGCGTGAGGCCGCCGAGGCGGCGCTCGCCATGCGGCGCGAGCTGCGCGCCTACGACCGCGCGCTCGGACTGCCGGTGCAGCTCGCGCTCCAGGCCGGCATCGCGAGCGGCCCGCTCGTCGCCGGTCCGGTCGGCGGCCGCGTGGTGCGCGAGTTCCACGTGCTCGGCGACACCGTCAACGTCGCGGCGCGGCTGAAGGCGCGCGCGGCGCCGGACGCGATCCGCGCCGACGAGGCGACGGCGCGCGAGGCCGGCGACCGCTTCGCGTGGAGCGCGTTCGAAGACCTCGCGCTGAAGGGCAAGTCGCGCGCCGTGCGCGCGGCGGCGCTGCTCGGCGTGCGCGGTCCGCACGCGGTGGGCACGCTCGCGCCCGAGGACCCGCCCGCCGCCCCGCTCGTCGGCCGCGACGCC
>QEVM01000256.1 GCA_003576805.1 Pseudomonadota bacterium
ATCGCGCAGCTCTTCACGGCCGCGTCACGGCCAGCGGCGATGGTGCGCCCGCGCGGATCGCGCACGGAGGGGATGCCGTGACGAGCGGGGACGGGGTTGCATGGGGTGAAGTGCGCGCGCGCGCCGGTTGGCTCGCGCGCGCCGCGACGGTCGCGTGTGTCGCCGCGCTCTGCGCCGTCGCTGCGCGGGCGGATGGACCGATTCCGCCGTCGCCGTACCTGCAGGTCGTCCCGCCACACGGCGCGTGCGACGTGATCGTGACCGAGGCGAACGCGGCCGCGCAGCTCACGTATCTGAACCTGAACGGCACGAGCCGCGTGTTCTGCGTGCGGCCGGGCGACTACCGCGGCCTCGGCACGCTGCTCCTCACCGCCTCGGGCACCGCGCAGGGCCGCCGCTACCTGCGCTTCGACACCGGCGATCCGAGCCAGACCGCGATCCAGCGCAGCGCGCGCGCGATCTTCGAGGAGATCCGGGTCGCGGGCGGCCATTGGGTGATCCAGGGCCTCACGCTGCAGCCGCGACGCGCGAGCACGCGCTTCTTCCTCAGCCTCTACGGCACCTCCGACACCATCGTCGACGGCAATCTCTTCGACGGCCGCGACCACCCGGGCGCTCATCCCGGCGGCCTCGCCGCGGTGGTGATCGGGCCGCTCTTCAGCGAGACCCCCAACCGCCCGTCCGTCGACAACACCGTGCAGCGCAACGTGATGCGCAACGGCAATCCGCAGCGCGACCCGGTCGACTACACCGCGGTGGCGATCACCGGCCATCGCACGCTGAGCAACGACGGCAACCGGGTGCTCGACAACGAGATCATCGACTGGGGCGACGGCGTGGCCGTGATGTCGGAGGTGGTGAACGGCGTCGAGGTCTGCACCGCGCAGCGGGGCACGGTGATCGACGGCAACGACATCTACCTGACCGCCGCCTCGCGGGTGGACTGCACGACCGGCGCGCCGAGCGCGGCGGGCGGCTGCGCCTGCGCCGAGAACGCCATCGACATCAAGAACGATCCCGGCCCGGACCCCGACGGCTGGACCCGGATCACCAACAACCGCACCTGGGGCTTCCGGCCGACCTACGCGGGCGGAGGAGGCTGCGGCGGCTCGGGATCGACCGGCCAGGCCATCACGGCGGGCAACCACCATTGTCCCGGCCACGTGCTGGTCGCGAACAACGTGGTGAGCGACGCCGCGATCGGCATCAATCCGGCCGGCTCGGACTGGATCGTCGCAGGCAACCTGCTGCACGACATCCGTGCAGCGAGCGGCCTGCAGGGCAGCCAGTTCAGCTCGATGGCGATCGACGCGTCGAGCCTCGCGAGCGACCTCGACATCGAGTTCAACACCATCGTCGGCGTCGACACGGCCTACGACGACGGCTCCGACTACACGATCGCGCGCTGCAACGCGGTGATCGGCGACCTCGGCAGGCGCGGTGTCGGCGAGGTGCGCGGGACCAGCCACCAGACGACCTACAACTATCTGTACGACGCCGACGACACCAACTTCGTGGGCACGAGCAACCGCTCGTACGCCAGCGCCTCGGCGAGCTCGAGCAATCCGCTCTGCTACTGGCGCCGCCGCTGGACGGGCCCCGAAGAGGTGTGCGTTCCGCGCGGCGCCACCACCGCCGCGAGCCCGCACGCGGCCGCGTACGCCAGCTGCGATCCGGAGCTGGCGGCGGCGCTCGGGCTGGCGCGCGTCGGCTGGCCGGCCGCGCCTGCGTGCAACGACGGCGTCGACAACGACGGCGACGGCCGCGTCGACTACCCGGCCGACCCCGGCTGCAGCGACGCGAGCGGAATCGAGCATTCGGGCGCTTGCGGGCTCGGCGCGGAGATCCTGCCCGCGCTGGCGTGGCTGGCGCGACGCCGTCGTCGCGACTCGTAGCGCGTCAGCGCAGCCGGCTGCGGCCCAACGCCCCGACGCCGACCAGCGCCGCGCCGAGCAGCGTCAGCGTCGTCGGCTCGGGCACGAAGTGCAGCGACATCGTGGCGAAGCTCGGAACCACCGCATTCGTGAGATTCGTGCTGATGAAGATCGGAGTCACCAGCGTGACGGTGCCGGACGGAGCGCCGGTGTTCGACAGCGGGCCGACGCCGCCCATCGCGGTGAGCGAGCCCACCGCCACGGTGCCCGTCGTCCACGGCGCGCCCACGACGGTCAGGTTGAGCGCGCCCACCTGCGTGTGGGTCGACGCGTGCCCGACGACGGTGAGCGGAACCACGAGGTTGTTGACGGCCGACATGCACGGCGCGGGATAGGTGCAGAGCCGGAACGATCCCGCCAGCGGCATCGCGCCGCCGAAGCCGGCGCCGCCCGTGCCGCTGAAGCTGCCCGCCTGGTTCTCGACGTCGAGCTGCATGCCGACGAAAGGCGCGGCGGCGGGATCCGTGAGCGGCACCTCGACGACGCCGCTGTCGAACGCACCGGCGCCGACCTCGAGCGACTGCAGATGGCCGGCGGCGCCGGAGCCGTTGACCTGCGCGAACGCGCTTCCGGCGGCGGTCGTCGTGATCGCGAACAGCGAGTCCGCTCCGCCGATGCGCACCTCCAGCGTTCCTTCGAACGGCAGGACGGCGGCGCGCGCGGCGGGCGCGAGTCCGAGCAACGACGAGAGGACGAAGACGAGAGCCTTGATGGAACGCACGGCGATCCTCCTTCCCACCGACGATCGTCGCTCGCGACCCTTTCCCGTGTCCAGCGGAAACCTCAGCGTCCCCGCGACGGCGAGCCTCGAGCGCCGGCCCACGGGGATGCAGAACGAACTCGCAGATTCGCAGGTCGTGCGCGACGCGCGCCCCGCACGCTTGAGAAGCCGCGCGCGATTGGGTACCTGCCGAGCAGGGACGCAGGGCCGCCAGAGGAGGATGCATGCCGGAAGCCGACGCTCGCGAGGACAAGAACTTCCACGCCGAGGTGCCGCAGCGCACCGAGGGCTTCTTCTTGAAGGGCTCGGGCTCGCTCGACTGGGGCCTGAAGAACCGGCTCTCCAAGATCTTCGACCCGGTTTCCGGCAAGACCGTCATGCTCGCCATCGACCACGGCTACTTCCAGGGCCCGACCACCGGCCTCGAACGCGTGGACCTCTCGATCGTCCCGCTGCTGCCCTGGTCCGACACGCTGATGTGCACACGCGGCATCCTGCGCTCGGTGATTCCGCCCACCTACACGAAGGGCGTCGTGATCCGCGCGAGCGGCGGCCCGTCGATCCTCAAGGAGCTCTCGAACGAGGAGATCGCGATCTCGATCGACGAGGCCGTGCGGCTCAACGTCGCGGCGATGGCGGTGCAGGTCTTCGTCGGCGGCGAGGGCGAGACCAAGTCGGTGCACAACCTGACGCGCCTCGTCGACATGGGGAACGCGGCCGGCATCGCGACGCTCGCCGTGACGGCGGTCGGGCGCGAGCTCGTGCGCGACGCCAAGTACCTCGGGCTCGCGACGCGCATCTGCGCCGAGCTCGGCGCGACGTACGTGAAGACCTACTTCTGTGACGAGGGCTTCGAGAAGGTGACGGCCGGCTGCCCGATTCCGATCGTGATCGCGGGCGGCAAGAAGCTGCCCGAGAAGGAAGCGCTCGAGATGGCGTACCGGGCGATCCAGCAGGGCGCGTCGGGCGTGGACATGGGCCGCAACATCTTCCAGTCCGAGGCGCCCAAGGCGATGATCCAGGCCGTGCGCCGCGTCGTGCACGAGAACGAGAAGCCGGAGATCGCGCACCAGTACTTCCTCGATCTCAAGAACAAGGGCTGATGGCGCGCGCCGCCGGCCCCGCGATGCGCAGCCGCTGGTCCGACGCCGACGCGCGCGCTGCGGTGGAGCGCTGGGGCGGCGTGTGCGGCGAGGACGTCGCGCTGCGGCTCTACACGAGCCGGCTGCTCGGCGCCGATCCCGCCCTCGTCTTGCACGGCGGCGGCAACACGTCGGTCAAGACGACGCGCGAGAACGCGCTCGGCGAGAAGGTCGCGGCGCTCTGGGTGAAGGCGTCGGGCGCGGACCTCGCGTCGCTCGAGCCGAGCGGGCTCGCGTGCCTCGACCTCGCCTGGCTGCTCCGCCTGCGCGCGCTGGGGCGCCTCTCCGACGCCGCGATGGTGAACGAGCTGCGCACGCACCTCTTCGACGCATCCGACGGCACGCCGTCGATCGAGGCGCTCGTCCACGCCTGGATTCCCGCGCGCTTCGTGGACCACACGCACGCCGACGCCATCCTCGCGCTCACCAACCAGCGCGGCGGCGAGGCGCTCGTGCGCGAGGCGCTCGGCGACGACGTGCTCGTGCTGCCGTACGTGAAGGCCGGCTTCGCTCTGGCCAAAGCGTCGGCCGACGCCTTCGAGCGCCGCTCCGACGCGCGCGCGATGGTGCTGATGAAGCACGGCGTGATCACCTGGGGCGAGAGCGCGCGGGAGAGCTACGAGCGCATGCTCGCGGTCGTCGCCGACGCGGAGCGCTTCGTCGCGGCGCGCGCGACGCGGCGGCTGCGCGCCGCGCACGCGACTCCGATCGAGCAGGCGCGCGCGCGCGCCGCGCGCGCCGCGCCGCTGCTGCGCGGCCTGCTGGCGACGCCCTCCGGCGACGCCGACCGCCCGTTCCAGCGCGTCGTCGTGCGCGCGCTCGTCGAGCCGGAGGCGCTCGCGTTCGCCGACGCAGAGAACGCGCGCGCGCTGGCGCTCTCGCCCACCGTCACCTCCGATCACCTGATCCGCACCAAGGCGCTGCCCGCGTTCGTCGAGGCGCCCGCCTGGGACGACGCCGAGCGGCTGCGCGAGCAGCTCACCGCCGCGGTCGGAGCGTACGAGCGCGACTACGCCGCCTACGTCGAACGGCACCGCGCGCGCCTGCCGGCGGGCGTCGCGCCCGCCGACGCGAAGCCGCGCGTCGTCGTGCTGCCCGGTCTCGGCGCGCTCTGCGCGGGGCCGGACGTGCGCGCCGCGGACGTCGCGCGCGACATCACGCGCCAGACGCTGGCGGTGAAGACGGCGATCGCGGCGATGGGCGAGTACGAAGGCCTGCCCGAGCAGGATCTCTTCGACATGGAGTTCTACTCGCTCCAGCAGGCGAAGCTGGCCGGCGCGCGGCCGCGCCTCGCGCGCGAGGTCGCGCTCGTGACCGGCGCCGCCGGCGCGATCGGCGCGGGCATCGCGCGCGGCCTGCTGCGCGAGGGCTGTCACGTCGTCGCGACCGATCTCGCCGGCGAGCGGCTCGACGCGCTGCTCGCAGAGCTGCGCGGCGAGTTCGGCGAGCGCGTCGCGGGCGCCGGGCTCGACGTCGCCGACGCGGAATCCGTCGCGGCCGGCTTCGCCGCGGCGTGCGCGGCGTTCGGCGGTGTGGACCTCGTCGTGATCAACGCGGGCCTCGCGCACGTGGCGCCGCTCGCCGACCTGGAGCTCGAGGCGTTCCGCCGGCTCGAGCGCGTGAACGTCGAGGGCACGCTGCTGCTGCTGCGCGAGGCGCAGCGCCTGTTCGCCGCGCAGCGCACCGGCGGCGACGTCGTCCTGGTGTCGACCAAGAACGTCTTCGCGCCGGGCGCGAGCTTCGGCGCCTACAGCGCGACCAAGGCCGCCTCGCACCAGCTCGCGCGCATCGCGAGCCTCGAGCTCGCGCCGCTCGGCGTGCGCGTCAACATGGTCGCGCCCGACGCGGTGTTCTCGGACGGCGCGCGCAAGTCGGGTCTGTGGCAGGAGGTCGGGCCGGAGCGCATGAAGGCGCGCGGCCTCGACGAGCGCGGCCTCGAGGAGTACTACCGCGAGCGCAACCTGCTGAAGGCGCGCGTCACCGCCGAGCACGTCGCGAACGCGGTGATCTTCCTCGCGACGCGTCAGACGCCGACGACGGGCGCCACGATCCCGGTCGACGGCGGCTTGCCGGACGCGACGCCGCGCTGAGCGGGTTGCCACGGCGACCGCGGGCCTTATGGGGTCGGCCCGCTCGCCTTCGGCTCGC
>QEVM01000257.1 GCA_003576805.1 Pseudomonadota bacterium
GCGGCGACGGCGGGATCGTCCGGCGCGCGCGCCCCGCTCGCGAGCGCGAGCGCGAGGCGGCGCTCGCCGGCGTCGAGCCAGCGCGCGTCGTGGCCGATGCGCGTCGCGGCCGACGCGCGCCACGTGACGTCGCCCGCCAGGCCCAGGTCGGCGAGCGCGACGCGCACCGTGTCGGCCGGAATCGCCCAGGCGGCGAAGCGCCCCTGCAGGTCGACGTCGGGGCGCGCCACCCGGAGCAGGCCGAGCAGCGCCCACGAGCAGTTCTCGTCGAAGAAGTAGTAGTCGAAGCGGACGCCGCGCAGCTCCCACACGTGCAGCAGCAGCCGCTCGACCTCGGCGTCGGCCAGCGGGAGGCGGTACTCCCAGATGTCGCGGCTCTCCCAGTCGGCGTACTGCTTCACCTTCTCGGCGTAGGGCCAGAGCGAGAAGTAGGCGGGATACGCGCCGACCATGCCCTTCACGGCGAAGAGCGCGCCGCCGTCGCTGCCGGTCTCGGCCGCGAAGTTGACCGCCCACGCGAGCAGGTCGCGACGCTCGACGGTGTCGGTCGGCGGCGCGGCGTCGATGCGGAGCAGGGTGTGCCCGAACATCGACGCCGGGTTGTTGAGGAACGCTTCGGGGAAGATCAGGCTGACGCCGCGCACCGGCCCGAGCAGCGCGCGCCACTCGGCGAACGCGGGGCAGGGCTGGCGCGCGACGCCGCCGGCGACGAGCCCGAGGCGCGCGTCGAGCCAGGCGAAGCGCGCGGGGAACGCGCACTGCGGGTGCTGGTCCGCGCGCGCCACCGCGCCCGCCGGCGCGGCGAGCGCGGCGAGCGTCGCGTCGAGCTCCGCGCGCGGATCCGTCCTGCCCTGCGGCGCGAGGAAGAAGTCGGGCTCGTCGGCGACGCTCGTGACGCCGCCGCCGAAGCGGTCGGCGCGGTAGTGCAGCAGCGCGCGCCACTGCGGATCGCGCGCGAGATCGAGCGCGTGCGCGCGCTCCGCCGCCGCGGCGACGTGCGCCGCGTCCGCCGCCGTCGCACGAGCCGGCGCGGCGCACGCGAGCGCGCAGGCCAGCAGCGGTGGTAGGAGGCGGAGGCGCACGGCGGCGCAGGATAACGGCTGCGCGGCGCGGCTCAGGCGAGCCCGAAGAAGCGCTGCGCGTTGCCGCCGAGGATCTTCGCCTTCGCCTCGGCGCCGAGGTCGGCGCGCTCGCGGAGCTGCTTGGCGCTGGCGGGAAACTCGCTGTCCCAGTGCGGATAGTCGCTGGCGTAGAGGATGAAGTCCGCGCCGAGCGCCGCGACCGCCGCGGGCAGCAGCGTCTCGCCCGCCTCGCACGACGCCCACACGTTGCCTCGCGCGACGTACTCGCGCGGGTCGCGCCGCCAGCCGCCCGCGATCCAGTCGCCGCGCTTCTCCCAGTGCTCGTGCAGGCGGTCGAGGAAGTACGGCACCCAGCCGACGCCGGCCTCGAGGAACGCGACCCGCAGGCGCGGATGGCGCTCGAAGACGCCGCCGGAGATCAGCGCCGTCATCGCCGCCATCTGGTCGAACGGAAACGACACGCAGTGCACCTGCACGTAGTTGGTGAAGCGGTCGACGCCGATCTGCGGCAGGTGCACGCCCGGCGCGCCGTGCACGCCGAGCGGGAGATCGAGGTCGGCGGCGGCCGCGTAGAAGGCGTCGAGGCTCGGGTGGTCGAGGTTCACGTCGCGCAGCGCGGGCGGGATCACCGCGCCGACGAGCCCGAGCCGCTTCGCTTCGTGCGCGATCTCGATGGCGGCGCCGACGTTCTGGAGCGGCAGCGCCGCGGGCGCGAAGAGGCGTCCCTCGCCTCCCGCGCAGAACTCGGCGACGAAGCGGTTGTAGAGCCGCGCGAACTCCGCCGCGAACGCGCCGTCCTCGATGCTGCCGACGCCGAGCCCGAGGCTCGGAAACAGCACCATCTGGTCGATGCCTTCGCGGTCCGCGTCCGCCAGCACGCCGCCCGGCGTGTGCGGGTCGCCGGCCGCCCGCGTGAGCCCGTGCTGCGGCGGACAGCCGGCGCCGGGTCCCCGCTGCTCGGGATAGCGGCGCCCCTCGATCGCGAAGTAGGGCGTGCCGTCCTCCGCCTGCCGCACCTGCACGCGGTCGGGCCAGCGCGCGAGCGCCTCCGCCGCGAACGGGATTCCTTCCACGACGTGCGCGTCCGCGTCGATCGTGCGCATCGATCCTCCGCCGCGACTCCCCGTGCTGCCGAGCCTATCACGTCACGCTCCGCGAGCGGCGAGCCCGGCGAGCTCGCGATTCCCACGCGGCCTGCGGTATACGGGACGCGGAGGAACGACCGAAATGCAGCGCATCGTCGTCGACGCCCTCGGCCGGCTTCCGCAGTTCTCGCACGCGACCGTCGCCGGCGGACTCGTCTTCGTGTCGGGCACGCTCGGCACGCTGCCCGGCGGCTTCCGCCTCGCGGAAGGCGGCGCCGGCCCCGAGACGCGACAGACGCTCGCCAACATCGAGACGATCCTCGCCGCCGCGGGCGCGACGCTGCGCGACGTCGTGAAGGCGAGCGTCTACCTCGCCGACATGGCCGACTTCGGCGCGATGAACGCGGCGTGGAGCGAGCGCTTCCCGAGCGACCCGCCCGCCCGCATCACCGTCGGCGGCGCCCAGCTCGCGCTCGGCGCGCGGGTGGAGATCGAGTGCATCGCCAGCGCCCCGTGAGCTGGCTCCGCTCACCCCTTGCGCGTCGCCTGCTCGAACAGCCGGTAGTGCGTCTCGTGCATGCCGAGCGAGCGGTAGGCCTTCTGCGCGGCGGCGTTCTCGCGCTCGACGTAGAGGCGCAGCCCGTAGACGTCGGGCCGTTCGGCGGCGAGCGCGACGACGTGCTCGTGCAGCCGCCGGTAGTGCCCGCGGCCGCGCTGGGCGGGCTCGACGTAGACGCTCTGGATCCACCAGAACCAGCCGTTGCGCCAGTCGCTCCACTCGGTGGTGAGCATCAGCGTGGCGACCGGCGCGCCGTCCTGCTCGAGCAGGAAGACGCGGCCCTTCGCCGGATCGGCGAGCAGCGCCGTGACGCCGGCGGAGAGCGTCGCCGGGTCGAGGGCGAGGTCCTCCGTCTCGCGCGCCATCGCGGCGGCGAAGCGCACCAGCGTGGCGTGGTCGGAGGCGCGCGCCTCGCGGATCGAGGTCGGCGGGCCGCTCATCGCATCGCTCCTCCTTCGGCGTCGTGGGTGATGCGCCCGCCGTGCACCGTGCGCAGCACGCGGAGCTCCGCGATGCGGTCGGGTGCGCAGGCGAGCGGACTTCCGCTCAGCACGACGAGATCCGCGCGCTTGCCGGCGGCGAGCGTGCCCTTCTCGTCCTCCTCGAACTGCAGCCGCGCGGCGTCGCGCGTGTAGAGGCGCAGCGCCTCGAGCGGCGTCAGCGCCTGCGCGGGCTCGAAGCCCTCGCGCGTGACGCAGCACTGGATCGCGTGCAGCACGTCGGCCGACTCGACCGGCGCGTCCGAGGCGCCGCCGACGAGGACGCCCGCGTCGACCAGCGCGCGCAGCGGGTAGACGTGGCGCGCGCGCTCGGCGCCGAGCCGGCGCCGCAGCCAGGCCTTCTCGGAGGAGATGAAGAGCGGCTGGGTCGAGACCGCGATGCCGAGCCGCGCGATGCGCGCGACGAGCGCGGGCGGGACGAGCGAGGCGTGCTCGATGCGATGCCGGTGGTCCGCGCGCGGCGCCTCCGCGAGCAGCGTCTCGAAGCCGTCGACGCAGCGCTCGACGGCGGCGTCGCCGATCGCGTGCACGCAGATCTGGAGGCCGGCCGCGTGCGCGCCGCGCATGCGCGCGAGCAGCTCGCCCGGGTCGTGCGTCCACAGGCCGCGCTCGCCCGGGCGGTCGGCGAAGGGCTCGTGCATGCACGCCGTGCAGCTCCCGAAGGTGCCGTCGGCGAAGATCTTGAAGCCGCCGACGCGGCGTCCGGCCGGCGGATCGTGGAGCGGCGTCGCGCGCGCGGCGACGGCGGCCTCGGCGCGCGCGCCGATCAGGATCGCGTAGGTCGAGAACGGGAGCTCCGGCAGGAAGAGGCCGAGCGCGAGCGCCTCGAGCGCGCCCGCCGCGCCGGCCGGCCCCTCGGCGTCGGTCTGCAGCACCACGCCCGCCGACGTGATGCCGTGCGCCGCGAGGCGCGCGAACGTGCCGCGCGCCGTCTCGCGCAGGCGCTCCAGCGACGGCGACGGCACCGCGCCGAGCAGCCGCTGCGCCGCCGCCTCGAAGCACGCGCCGGTCGGCGCGCCGCCGGCGTCGCGCGCGACGCGGCCGCCGAAGTCGCCGCTCGCCGCGTCGATGCCCGCGGCGGCGAGCGCCAGGCCGTTGCCGACCGCGCTGTGTCCGTCGTGCTCGACGACCACGACCGGCCGGTCCGCGCAGGCGGCGTCGAGCTCGGCGGCCGTCGGCAGCCGCCGCTCGGCGAGGTCCTCGTCCTGGAGCTGGAGCCCGATCAGCCACTCGCCCGGCGCGAGCGCGCAGGCGCGCGCGCGCAGCTCGGCTTGCAGCTGCGCGACGCTGCGCACGCCGCGCAGGTCCGCGTTGGCGTCGAAGTAGACCAGCATGATCGGGTGGAGATGGGTGTCGATGAAGCCGGGCAGCAGCGCGCGGCCCGCGAGATCGACGTGCGCGAAGTCGGCGGCGCCCGCCGCGGCGAGCGCGGCGCGACACGCGGCGGCGTCGCCGGTCGCGACGATGCGGTCGCCGGCGGTCGCGAGCGCGGCAGGCCGCGGGCCCGGTTCCAGCGTCTCGATCACGCCGCCGGTGTAGAGCGCGGCGGGCGCGCTCACCGCGCGATTGCCACCGGCGCGCCGCGCGCGTAGCGGTCGAGCGCGTCGCGGTCGAGCGTCACGCCGAGGCCCGGGCCGGCGGGCACGCGCACGCGGCCGCCGGCGTAGTCGAGCGGCTCGACGACGAGGTCGTCCTCGAGCATCACGTGGCCGAACAGCTCGATCGCGTGGCCGAGCACGCCGGCGCGCGCCGCGCCGATGTGCACCTGCGCGGCCGACGCGATGCCGAGCGGCTGGTTGTGCAGCACGGTGCCGAGCCCGCGCGCGGCGGCGTGGTCGATCGCGCGCAGCGCCTGCGTGATGCCGCCGGGCCGCTCGGTGTTGACGCCGAGCACGCGCACCGCCCCGAGCTCGATCAGCACGATCGCGTCGGTGAGCGAGAAGCAGGACTCGTGCGCCATCAGCGGGACGCCGACCGCGCGCTGCACGCGCGCCATGCCGAGCCAGTCGTCGGCGGCGACCGGCTGCTCGGCGCAGTCGATGCGGAAGGGCGCGATCGCGGCGATCGCGGCGATCGCGTCGTCGACGCCGTACGCCTGGTTGTAGTCGACGCGCAGCCGCACGTCGGGGCCGAGCGCCTCGCGCGCGGCGGCGACGATGGCGCGATCGGCGCCGACGCCCGCGCCGAGCTTCAGGCGGAACGTCTCGGTGCCGCCCTTCCGGAACGCCAGCGCGAGCTCGATCATCGAGGCGGGCTCGCCGAGCGGGATCAGCGCGGCGAGCGGCAGCGACGCGACGCCGCTCGCGCCGAGCCGCTCGCACACCGGGCGGCCCTCGATGCGGCCCGCGAGATCGTGGCAGGCGATGTCGAGCAGTCCCTTCGCGACCTCGCTGCGCGCGACGTTGGCGTCCATGCGCGCGCGCAGCGCCCCGGTGTCGAAGGGGCTCGCGCCGAGCAGATAGCGCGCGAGCCCGTGCTGGACGGCGTCGATCACCTGCGCGGGCGACACGCCCGTCTCGGGCAGCCACACGAACGCCTCGCCGACGCCTTCGCTGCCGTCGTCGGCGACGAGGCGCCCGATCACGAAGTCGCCGCCGAGCCACGGCTCCTCCGCGGGGATCGCCATGCCGAGGCCGCCCGCGCCGCGCGCCATCGCCTCGCGCACCGCCGCGCGAAACGGCACGTGCACCTCGAACAG
>QEVM01000258.1 GCA_003576805.1 Pseudomonadota bacterium
GCGGCGTCCGCGCCGAGGCGCTCGCGCGGCGCGGCGAGCACGCCGAGGCCGTCGCGCTGGCGCGCGCCGCCGTCGCGATCGCGTCGGGCACCGACGCGCTGCTCGGCCACGCCGACGCGCGCATGGCGCTCGCGACGGCGCTGCGCGCCGCAGGCCGCGTCGCCGAGGCCGACGAGGAAGAGGCGCGTGCCGCCGGCCTCTGGGAGGCGAAAGGCGCGACGCGGCTCGTCGCGCATACGCGCGCGGCCGGGCGGACGATGCGCCGCGGAGCGCCGGCGCGCGGCACGGCCCGCCGGCCCGTGCAGCCGAACTTCGCGACCGAGCACGCGCGGCGCCTCGACGCCGCCTTCGCGGCGCGCGACCCGCAGGCGCTCGGCGGGCTCTTCGACGACGCGTTCGAGACGGTCCACCACGCCTCCGGCACGACCTACGGTCGCGACGCGGCCGTCGAGCGCTTCGCGTCCGCGATCCGCGGCGGCGAGGAGGTCTCGCTCGTGCACGAGGCGCTCGCGAGCTTCGGCGACTCGCTCGCGCTCTTCCGCGTGCGCTTCGCGGCGGACGCCTTCGCGGCGCCCGCGCTGTCGGTGGGCGAGGTGGAGCTCGGGCTCGCCGTGGTGATCGAGGCCGGCGACGACGCGCGCGCGCAGCGCTCCGAGATCTTCCGCGGCGAGCGCCTGGCCGACGCGGTGAAGCGCCTCTACGAGCTCCACGCCGAACGGCTCCCGGCCGGGGCGGCGCGCGATCGTGCGGCCGCGACGGCACGCGTGCTGGACCTCGGCTCGATGGCGCCGGACGCGGTCGTCCGGCGCGTCACGCCCGACGTCGAGCTGGTGGATCATCGCAGCCCCGGCTTACCGCCGATCCGCGGATCCGAGGCGCTCGCGCGCGTGCTCGCCGCCGCCTCCGAGACCGCCGACGACGCGGTCGACCGACTCGACGACGTCCTCGCCGCGGAGCCGGACGCGTTGCTGACGCGCTGGACCCGCGCACGCTTGCTGCTCGGCGTCTTCGGCGCGGACGGCCGCACCGAGCGGATCGAGCTGTTCGGCGACGATCGCCGCGACGACGCGCTCGCGCGCTTCGAGGCGCTCGCCGGCGCGCGCACCGCGGACGCGACGCCGCCGCGTGTCGCACCGAACGCCGCGACGGCGTGCGCGGCTGCGATCGTCGCCGCGGTGGCGGCGCGCGACCTCGCGGCGGTCGCCGCGCGCGTCGCGGAGCCTTCGCGGACGCTCCACCACCCGAGCGGCGCGAGCTGGGGAACCGAGGGCGCGCTCGCGTCGTGGCGCGTCATGATCGAGGGGCGCGACGTGCACTACGACCTCGTGCCGCACGCGACGGCGGGCGATGCGCTCGGCTTGTTCCTCCAGCAGGCGCGCGCGCGCGGCCCCGCGTCCGACGACCCCGGCGAGTACTCGATGGATCACTGGCTGCTCCTCGAGGTCGACGCGACCGGCCGCATGGCGCACGCCGAGCTCTTCGCCGACGACCGCTACGCCGACGCGCTCGCCCGGCTGCACGAGCGCCACGCGGAGCGTGCGACCGCGGCAACGCCTCCCGAGAATGCGGCCACGCGTTCGGAGGACGCGATGGTGGCGGCGTGGCGCGCGCAGGACTGGAACGCGCTGTGCGCGGTGTTCGCGCCCGGGTTCCGCAGCATCGACCGCCGCTCGCTGATGCACGTCGAGACCGACCTCGAACACCTGCTCGCGTCGTTCCGGCCCGTGTTCGACATGCGGGTCTCGCGCGAGAGCCGGCTGCTCGCGACGCGCGGCGAGCGGTTC
The DNA here is from genome assembly GCA_003576805.1 of Pseudomonadota bacterium. Classification (GTDB taxonomy): domain Bacteria; phylum Myxococcota_A; class UBA9160; order UBA9160; family PR03; genus PR03. The sequence goes on from QEVM01000258.1 coordinate 1,785, forward strand.
GCGCTCCACCGCCTGCGCATCACCGGCAGCGACGACGTCACCGGCCCGAGCGAGGTCGAGCTGCTCCAGGTGATCGAGGCCGACGAGGAAGGCCGCCGCGTCGTCGCGGTCGCCTTCGACGCCGGCGATCTCGGAGCAGCCTACGCCGAGCTCAACGCGCGCTACGCCGCAGCCCATCCGCAGCGCGCCGCGAGCGTCCCGGCCGCAGCGAAGGGCGCGCGCACGCCGGCGCAGTCTTCGAACGCGGCGACGCGCGCGCTCGACCGCCTGGGCGCGGCGTGGCGCGCGTGCTCCGTCGAGGCGATCGCGGCGCTGCTCGCGCCCGGGTTCCGCAACCTCGATCGGCGCGCGTTGCTCGCCAACGAGCTCGACCGCGACGGCTTCCTGGCGAGCTTCGGCCCGCTCCTCATGGCGGAAACGCACGTCGAGAGCGCGCACGAGGTGCTCGCGACGCGCGGCGAGCGGCTCGCGCTCGCGCGCGCCGTCGACCGCGTCCTGCCCGACGGCGGGTCGGGCGACGCCGGGCCCCTCGAGATCGAGATCCTGCACGTCGTCGAGGTCGACGACGCGGGCCGCATCGCGACCTCGGTCGTGTTCGACCCGACCGATCTCGACGCCGCCTACGCCGAGCTCGACGCGCGCTACGCGGCCGGCGAGGGCGCCGCGTTCGTGCGCACGGCGGCGGCGATGCGCGCGTTCGCGGACGCGTTCGCGCGCCGCGACTGGGCCGCGCTGGCGGCGTGCTGCGCTCCGGATCTCGTCGTCGCGGATCACCGGCGCCTCGGCTGGGCGCCGCTGCGCGGGCCGGAGGCGTACGTGAACGCGCTGCGGGCGCTCGTCGAGCTCGCCTCCGACACCGCGATGCGCCTCGACCACGTCGAGACGGCCGAGCGCGGTTTCCTGGTGCGCACGGCGTGGATCGGCACGCGCGAGGGCGGGCTCTTCGAAGAGCCGAGCTGGATCGCCGGCGAGCTCGACGACGCCGGGCGCATCCGCCGCATCGACCAGCACGACGTCGCGCAGGAAGACGAGGCGCGCCGGCGCTTCGCGGCGATCGCCGCGACCGACGACCCGCTGCGCATCCCGCCGAACGCGGCCGTGCGCGCGATGGAGCGCTTCCTCGAGCGCCGCGAGGCGGACGACCGGGACGGCGTGCGCGCGCTGTGCGCGCCGGACTGCGTCTGGGACGACCGCCGCCCCGCGACGCGCCTCTCGGGCGACCGGGAGACCTTCGTCGCGAGCAGCCGCGTGATCAAGGCTTCGCGCGCGCGCGCCGAGCGCACCCTGCTCGCCGTGAACGGCGACCGCCTCGCGCTGCACCGGGTGCGCTTCGTGGGCGGCGACGCGAGCGCGCCGTTCGAGATCGAGCTGCTGGAGCTCGTCGAGGTCGACGCCGAGGGCCGCATCGCGGCCATGCTCTGCTTCCCGCCCGAGGACCGGCGCGCCGCCGCGGTCGAGATGCTCGGCCGCTCCACGCGCGCCGGCGCCGAGATCCGGGACGTCGAGAACCTGCCGATCGCGATCCCGCCCAACGCGGCGACACGGATCTGGAACGGCGTCCCCGAGATCGTCGCGGCCGGCGACTGGGACGCGCTGCGCGCGCTCGCCGCGCCCGGCTTCCGCTTCGAGGACCGCCGCCGGCGCGCGCTCGTCGCAGGCGACCTCGACCTCTACCTCCGCAATCTGGAGTTCGTGCGCGCGTGGCCGGGGCGGCGCGTCGCGGCCGAGCTGCTCGCGAGCATGGGCGAGCGCGTCGCCGTCGACCGCGTCCGCTTCTTCGGCGGAGCGAGCGGAGACGCGTTCGAGGGCGAGTTCCTGCGGATCACCGAGGTCGACGCACGCGGACGGCTGCGCGCGGTCGTTCACTTCGATCCGGACGAGCGCCGCGCCGCGTTCGCCGACCTCGCGGCGCGCTTCGCCGCGGGCGAGGCGGACGGCGCCGAGGCGCAGCGCGTGATCGCCTCGTTCGATCGCGCCTGGGCGAGCGACGATCTCGCTGCGGCGCGGCGCTGCCTCGCCGACGATCTCGTCGTCGTGGACGACACGCCCGCGGGCATCGGCGCCCTCGACGGCGCCGCGTTCCTGGCATCCCTGCAGGAGATCCCACGGATGTCGCGGGACGTGGAGACGGAGCTGCTCTGGATCGCCGCCTGGAGCGATCGCGGCCGCGTGGACGTCGGCCGTACGCACGGCACGATGCCCGACGGAGGCGGGCCGTTCGAGAACCCCTACGTGCGCGTCCTCGTCGTCGCGGGCGATCGCATCCGGCACTTCGAGATCTACGCGATCGGCGAGCTGGAGCGGGCGCTCGCCCGCTTCGCCGCGCTCCAGCAGGGCAAGCGATGAGGGACGCGCGCACCCGGAGATCGCCGCTCTGCAGTGACGCCGCTCACACCCGGCGCAGCGATCGCCGCTGGACGAACGCGTTCCGCTGTTGAACCGTTGCGGCCATGCACATCTCCGTCGGCGACGTCCGTCTCTTCTTCGACGTGGAGGGCGCGAAGCTCGTGCCCGACGGCCCCGCGATGCGCGAGCGGCCGACGCTCGTCCTGCTGCACGGCGGGCCCGGCTTCGACCACTCGTCGTACAAGCCGCTGTTCTCGCAGCTCGCGGACGTCGCGCAGGTCGTCTACCTGGACCATCGCGGCAACGGGCGCAGCGACGCGGGCGACCGCGCGAAGTGGAACCTCGCGCAGTGGGCCGACGACGTGCGCGCCTTCTGCGACGCGCTCGGCATCGAGAGGCCGGTCGTGTTCGGCAACTCGTTCGGCGGCATGGTCGCGATGGCGTACGGCATCCGGCACGCCGACCACGCGGGCAAGCTGATCCTGTCGAGCACGACCGCGAAGACGCGCCTCGACCGCGTCTACGCCGCGTTCGAGCGGCTCGGCGGGCCCGACGCGCGCGACGCCGCGCGCCGCTACTGGGAAGGGCCCGGGCCCGAGACGCTGCCCGACTACGCGCGCCTGTGCTTTCCGCTCTACTCGCGCACGCCGCGCGATCCGGACGTCAACGCGCGCACGAAGTGGAACTTCGACGTCATGTTCCACTTCGGCGGCGGCGAGGATCACGCGTTCGACTTCCTGCCCGAGCTGAAGGCCGTGCGCTGCCCGACGCTCGTGCTCGGCGGCGAGGACGACCCGATCTGCCCGATCGACGACCAGGCCGACATCGCCGCCGCGCTGCCCGCGCACTTGGTCCGCTTCGAGCGCTTCGCCGGCTGCGGGCACGGCGTCTACCGCGACGACCCGCAGCGGGCGCTCGGCGTTCTGCGTACATTCCTCGGGCCCTGACCCGAAGGAGTGGCCTTGGCGGACCTGCTCACGACCGAAAGCCTCGTCGCGCTGATCACGCTGACCAGCCTCGAGATCGTCCTCGGCATCGACAACATCGTCTTCATCTCGATCCTGGTCGCGAAGCTGCCGCTGGAGCGCCAGGCCGCGGCGCGCCGCATCGGCCTGCTGCTCGCGATGGGCATGCGCATCGCGCTCTTGCTGGCGATCTCGTGGGTGATGGGGCTCACGCGTCCGCTCTTCACGCTGGTCGAGCACGCGTTCACCGGCCGCGACCTGATCCTGATCCTCGGCGGCTTCTTCCTGGTCGCGAAGGCGACCTACGAGATCCACGACAAGCTCGAGGGCAGCTCACACGGCAAGGCGGCGCCGGCCGTCGCGAGCTTCGGCGCGATCCTCGTGCAGATCATGATGCTCGACATCGTGTTCTCGCTCGACTCGGTGATCACCGCGGTCGGCATGGCGAAGCACGTCGAGATCATGATCGCCGCGGTCGTGATCGCGGTGATCGTGATGATGATCTTCGCCGGCTCGATCAGCCGCTTCATCGACCGCCATCCGACGATGAAGATGCTCGCCCTCTCCTTCCTGCTGCTGATCGGCGTCGTGCTGATCGCCGACGGCTTCGGCCAGCACGTGAGCAAGGGCTACATCTACTCCGCGATGGCCTTCTCGCTCTTCGTCGAGATCCTGAACCTGCGGATCCGCAAAGCGCGAGAGCCGGTCCAGCTCCACCAGACCTACGTGCCCGAGTAGCC